>CAZCBM010000108.1:0-11064 GCA_964496805.1 uncultured Rhodospirillales bacterium
GTTCCGGACCTGCGCCGGACCATCCGCCGGAACTTGGCCCATGGGGGTGACCTTCGCAGCTTGATCTACCGGCGGCGGCCGGACCGCCCGGTGGAGCTGGTGGTTTTTCTGGACGTTTCCGGCTCCATGGAAGCCTACGCCAAGCCGTTCCTGATGTTTGTCCGCGGCCTTCTGGGGCAGGAGGTCACCGCCCACGCCTTCCTGATCCACACCCGCCTGGTGCAGATCGACGGAGCCTTTGCGGATCGCGATCCGCTGGCGGCCTTGGCGAGGCTGTCGCTGCTGGTACAGGGATATGGCGGCGGAACGCGCCTGGCCCATGGCATCGGGCACTTCAACGACCGCTATGCCAAGGCCCTGTTGAACAGCCGTTCGGTGGTGATCATTCTATCCGACGGCTATGATAGCGACCCGCCGGAGCATCTTTCGGCGGAGCTAGCCCGCCTGAAGACCCGCGCCCGCCGCTTGATCTGGTTGAACCCGTTGCTGGGATGGCGGGACTATACGCCCGTTGCCCGAGGCATGGCGGCTGCCCTGCCGCATATCGACCATTTCGCCGCCTGCAACACCCTGGAGAGCTTGGCCGCCCTCGAACCCGCGTTTGCGGCGCTGTGAGGAGACGCGAGTATGCCCACCAGTCGCCCCACGGATATTCTTGATCTCATCGCCACCCTGCGTGCTCAGGAAGCGGAATTCTGCGTGGCCACCGTGGTGCGGACGGAGAACGTCACCGCCGCCCGACCGGGGGCCAAGGCCGTGGTTTTGCCAGACGGGACGCTGCATGGTTTTCTGGGCGGTGGGTGCGTCACCGGTGCGGTTCGACGCAGTGCCGCCGCCGTTCTGGCCGCCAACCAGCCGCAATTGATCCGGGTTCTGCCCAAAGAGCATCTGGCACCCTCGGCACAGGCAGCGGCCGTTGAGGGGGTGGCCCTTCATGGCTCCGGCTGCCCCTCTGGCGGGACGGTGGATATCTTCATTGAACCGTTGCGCCAACCGCCCGTATTGGCCGTGTGTGGGGCATCCCTGGTGGCAGTGGCCATTGCAGACCTCGGGGCCCGACTGGGCTACCGGGTGCATGTGGCGGCCCCGGAAGCTGACCTTGAGCGCTTCGATCCAAGCTATCGCCGGTTGCCGGCCTATGACCTGTCCGCCCTGGCCGAGCGGGGGGGCTTCATCGCCGTTGCCACCCAGGGGGTACGTGATCTGGATGCCCTGGAGGCCGCTTTGGCCACCGATGCCCGTTATGTCGGCTTCATTGCCTCCCGACGCAAATCGACGGTCCTGCGGCAGCGCCTTCAGGACAAGAGGGGGGTCAGTGCTGAGACCTTGGAGAGGCTGGTGGCGCCCGCCGGGTTGGACATTGATGCCATCGAGCCGGAGGAGATCGCGCTCTCTATCCTGGCCCAGATTGTTGCCGTGCGCCGGGCCGCAGCGCGCCAACAGCAGGACCAACACCAGCAGGTAGGGGAGGGAGCGCGCAATGTCCCTGCCGTCTGAGGAACCGTTGCATGCAGTGATCTTGGCAGCCGGCCTCTCCACACGCATGGGGGAGGTAAACAAGCTGCTGCTGGACTACCAGGGGCAGCCGTTGATCCGCCACTGTGTGCGGCAGATCAAACGGGCCATCAGCGGGCACGTGGTGGTGGTTCTGGGCCATGAGGCGCCAAAGGTGCGCGCTGTCCTGGAGGGGGAGGGCGTTCGGATGGTGGAGCATCCCCAGTTCGCCGAGGGCCAGCAGGGATCGGTGGTTTGCGGGCTGGATGCCCTGGCGTCATCGCCGGGCCCGGTCCTGGTGGCCCTGGGGGACATGCCCCTGATCGACCCAGCGGCGATCCAGACGCTGGCAGAGGTGTTCCGTGCGGCGGGGGCCGACAAGATCGTTGTGCCGGTCCAGGCAGGGCCAGAGGGATGCCGGGGCAACCCGGTGATCCTGCCTGGCGCCCTGCGGATGCCCGCGGAGGGTCGACCCCTGCGGTTGGGCTGTCGCTCATTGATCCAAAACCATCCCGACCGTGTGCTGACGGTCGAGACCTCTCACCCCGCGTACTTCGTCGACGTGGACACGCCGGAGGCCTACCGGGCCGTGATCGCGGGCGACGGAAGCAATTCAGTTCCTCCTCTTCTTCCATTCGCAGGACAATAACCATGAAACTCGAAGACCAGCAGCGCATCGATGCCCCCCGGGAGAAGGTGTTTGCCGCCCTGAACGATGCTGAGATTTTGCGGCAATGTATTCCGGGCTGCCAGTCCCTGGACTGGACAGGGGAAAACCAGCTGCAGGCCACGACGGTTTTGAAGGTTGGCCCGGTGAAAGCCAGTTTCAAAGGTGTGGTGACCCTATCTGACATCGTCCCGCCGGAAAGCTATCGCATCTCTGGCGAGGGCAGCGGGGGCGCTGCCGGTTTCGCCAAGGGCGGCGCTGATGTCCGGCTGGAGAGCATCGACGACGGCCAGGCCACCCTGCTTCACTACAACGTTGATGCGAACATTGGTGGCAAGCTGGCGCAGTTGGGGGGGCGTCTGATCGACAGCACCGCCCGCCGCCTTGCCGCAGAGTTCTTCGCCAAGTTTGCGGCCATCGTGGCGCCACCGCCGGAGCAGCAGGCCGCGGATCAAGCCGAAGCAATCCCTGCGTCAGCCCCTCAGCCGACGGCTGTGGCGAGCCCAGCGGCGGGCACCTCCTCGTCTGTCCCCGCTCGTCCCGCCCCGGCGCCGACCGCGGCAGGGGATGCCCAGGGCGTGTCGCCAGGGGTTGTCTATGGCATTGGCGCCGTAGCCGTGCTGGCCCTGGTTTTGTCCATCATTGCCCTGGCCACCTGAGACCTCACAGCGGGCACCCTGCTGGGCTGACCCTATCCCGGCGCAATGGCTGTAAAGGGGATCAAGACCGTTCGCCATCGCTTCGGCCCTGGCGCTTGATGGCAACCCGGAGGCAAGGGAGATCGGCCCCGTGGGCACGTTCGGCTTCGTCAGCATCAATGGTGATCCTGCCCTGCTGGCCGCCCTGCTCAGCGGTGTGGGGGCCTCCCTGTTCTGTTTGTTGAGCCAGGGCGGGGTCATGGTGCTCGCCCTGGGCCGGCCGCAGCGGAGCACCAGTGCGCTAGTGTTTCTGCATGGCGGGCGGTTGGTGGCGCTGACAGGCTTGGGGGCTTGCGCCGTTTTGCTCGCCCCGTGGGCCGCCTCCGGCGTTTCGCCCCTGGTGGTGGCGGCGCCAGCGGCCTTGGTGGTGGTGCTGGGCCTCGCGGTTCAGGGGGCAAGGCGACACCGGCGATGTTGCGCGGCGGGGCCCGGGCCTGCCGGGGATGGTTCTGCCCCAGCCCTGGCCTGGCTTGGGCGAGGCCTGCTGTGGGGCTTGCTGCCTTGCCCTGCCACCCTGGGCATGCTGCTGCTGGCGGCCACTCAGTCCACCCAGGCCGCCGGGGCCATGGTTATGCTGGGGTTTGCGGTGGGGTCATCGCTCGCCCTGGTGCCGGCCAGCGTGGTTTTGCGGCGGGTTGGCCCCATCGGCCACTGGGGGCGGCCCCTCCTTGCCAGCCTTTGCCTGATCCCCGCCGCCGTGCCTTGGCTTTGCTAGAGCCCGTTTCGGTGAGATGGAGTCCACTCCAGCCCCGCGCCCCCACCCTCAAGTACAGGCCTGACTGAGGGAAGCACCCGCCAGCTTCTTGCACGATCACTTTCCCATCGAAGACCCCGCTCGGCAATGTTGCCGAGGCCGAAGGTGCACGCTGTAGGCATGCTGAAAGCAGAAGCTGACCTATTTGCCTGTCAGCCAGGCGTTGATGCTCTCCATGTGGCTAGGCAACCAAGTGGCCAGCGGCTCATACAGCGCAATGATCAGCAGGGCCAGCAACTGGATCACAACATAGGGCAGCACCCCGCGATAGATATCGGTGGTCTTGACCTGTGGTGGCGCCACCCCCCGCAAATAGAACAACGCGAAGCCAAACGGGGGCGTCAAGAAGCTGGTTTGCAGGTTCACCGCGAATAGGATGCCCAACCAGATCGGGTCCACGCCCAACACAAACAGCGCGGGCGCCACGATGGGGATCACCACGAACACGATCTCGATGAAGTCCAGGAAAAAGCCCAGGACGAACATCACTGCCATCACCACCAGCAACGCGCCCCATTTGCCGCCAGGGATGCTGGTGAGCATCTCGCGCACCAATTCCTCGCCGCCGAGGTTCTTGAAGGTCAGGGCGAAAAAGCTGGCGCCAAGCAGGATGACGAAGACCATGCAGGTGACCTTCAAAGTCTCCCGCATGACCTCCCCCATCATGCCGAACCGCAGTTTGCCGTAGAACAGGGCCAGCAGCATGGCCCCGAAGGCCCCCACGGAGCCCGCCTCAGTGGACGTGGCGAGCCCGCTGAGGATGGAGCCCAGCACCAGCAAGATCAGCAGCAGCGGCGGGATCATCACCGTTACCACCCGGCCCGCCAGCGCCTTTTTCTCCGCCTGGTCCATGATCAGCGGCGGCAAGCGCTCGGGCTTGGTGATGGCCTGGAAAATGGTCCACGCCATGTACATCCCCACCAACATCAATCCAGGCAGCAGGGCACCGGCAAAAAGGTCCATACTGGTGGCGGGGGGACCGGGGAAATACCCCCAGTTGGGCTCAATACCCAACGCGGGGTCCCCCTGGCGCACAATATCCACGGCCTGGGTGTAGGGACCCTGAAGCTGGTCGGCCAGCAGGATCAACACGATGGAGGGTGGAATAATCTGCCCCAGCGTGCCGGACGCGCAGATGGTTCCCGTTGCCACCCGCGGATCATAGCCCGCCTTCAGCATGGCCGGCAGCGACAGCAGACCCATGGTTACCACGGTTGCCCCCACAATCCCCGTGGAGGCTGCCAGCAGCGCCCCCACGACGATCACGGATAGGGCGAGGCCGCCCCTGAGGCTGCCGAAGAGTTGGCCCATGGTGGTCAGCAGCGCCTGGGCAATATTGCTGCGTTCCAGGACCATGCCCATGAAAATGAACAAGGGCACCGCCACGAGATACTCATTGGTCATCGTGCCCAGATAGCGCCCGGGGATGGCGCCATAGACCCGGGTCAACCCTTCAAAGACGGGGATGCCCACCAGGTTGCCAATAAGCCCGAAGATCAGGGCAGACCCCGCCAGGCTGAACGCCACGGGGAAGCCCAGCAGCAGGATGCCCACGGCGAAAACAAACATCAAAACGGAGAGGATCTCTCCCAGGATGACAATATCCATGGGACCCTAGACCTCCCCGATATGTTCATGACGGGGATTGATGCTCCGGGCCTCCCCGGTGAGCACCGCCAGGCACCTTAGAATTCGGCTGATCCCCTGCCACACCATGAAGATCACAAACACCCACAGGAAAGTCTTGAGAATATACAGGGCTGGCAGGCCACCAGCTTCCCGCGAGCCCTCTCCGCCGGCCCAGCTCTTGATCACATAGTCATAGCTGAACCAGCCGATGGCCAGCATCATTGGGAACATCAGGAACAGGGTGCCCAACAGGTCGATCCAGGCCTTGTAGCGCTCCGAAGCGCCCCGATAAAACACGTCCACCCGAACGTGGCCTTCGTGCAGGAACGTATAGGCGGCCCCGGCCATGAACATCATGCCGAACGCCCAATTGTAACTCTCCTGGATCTGGACATAGTGGTCCCGCATCCACTGCAAGATCCCATAGAAGAACCCAGGGTCTTCGCCGTCTGCTGGGGCGCCGAGCCACTCCTGGAGTCCCACGGCACCATAGCGGATGACCACGGCTGCGAAGCACACCAAGACAACATAAAGGGTCAACAGGGCCACCACTTTGCCGATACGATCCGTGACCCCGTCCATCGCATTGGCGATCTGGGTCATGGCGCCGACAGGCGGCGGGGCAGAGGCGAGAGTGTCTTTGCCTAGGGATGGGCCTGCCGCCTGGTCAGGCGCAGAGGACGTTTCCGGGGAGGACATATCACAGGGTGTCCAGGGTGCGGGTCTTATGGGGACCGGGGCAGTTGGCTGCCCGTTGATCCTCAGCCATAGCGGCTGAGGGCCGCCTCGCGCAAGGACAACCGCACGCAGGAACGACCGCCTGCAAGAACAAGCGGAGGCGAGCCCCGTTGCCCGAATGGCCAGCCCTGGACCTGCGGGACGCGGCCGACAGTGAGGGACACCGATTTGAATTCGGTGATCCTGCCTTGGCCTCAATGGGCTCCGTTTCGCCGCCCCCGGTTAGGGTCAGCGAACCCTGTCAGTGGTCACCGTTGTCTGTCACTTTAGGCAGCACTGCCCGGTGCAGCGAAAGACCAGCGGCAGGATCAGTGTGGCAGCAGCAAGGGGCCGCCAGGGCTGAGCGGATAGACCGCGATCGGGGCGCCAGCGGGTGCTGCCTCCACCCCTTCCGGCACAACCGCCCAGGCGGATTGTTCCACCATCGGGCGGATCATATTGGATTGCTGGCCGGAAAGAATGCTTACCCCCAAGGCTGGCCCAGTGGGGGTCTCGGTGGGCTCAACCCGTGCCTTCAAGAATTGGGTCAGGTCCCGGGGACTGCGCGTCACGGGGTCCAGCAGCGGCAGCATCACGGGCTGCTCGGGGCCACGGCCGGTGGCAGCGCGGATGTGCTCCCCCACCAAAAAGCGCAGACCCGCCGCGGAGGAGACAGGGTTCCCCGGCAGGCCGAAATACAGTGGCCCCTCCTTAAGGCGGGCGAACAGGTTGGGTTTGCCGGGGCGCAATTTGATCTTGTGGAAGATCTGCTCAGCGCCGCGGTCGGCCAGGGCCTTGCCCACAAAGTCATAGACCCCGGCCGAAACCGCGCCGGTTGAAACACAGATGTCGCAGCCATCGTCTAGCATCCGGTCCAGGACCGCCTGAAAATCGGCAGGGTCATCCCCCACCGTGCCATAGCCGCGAAATTCCAGACCCAAGGCCTCAGGAACATAGGCTGATGCCATGGGTGTGGAGGAGTTGTAGATTTGCCCTGGCTTGAGGTCTTGGCTGATGTCGCCCACGATCTCATCGCCGGTGGACACCATGCCCAACCGCAGTGTCTTGAAGGCGCTGATCTGTCGGACGCCAGCGGAAATCAGCGCCTGCAGGACGAAGGGGCCGATCCGGGTGCCGGCGGGCACCAGCGTGTGACCGGCGGCGAAATCCTCCCCCTCCAGGCGGATATGCTGGCCAGGGGGCGCGGGGGTGGTGACGGTGGCGGTGCCATCCTCCAGGGTAATGGCCTCAATGGGCAGGATGGTGTCCGCGCCGGTGGGCAGCGGGGCACCGGTCATGATCTGTAGGCAGGTTCCCGGCGTGTCCAACTGGGCGCCCGGAGGATCACCGGCGGCGATCCGACCCACGCATTGCAGGGCCACGGGCGCGGTCTGGCTGGCCTGGGCCACGTCGGCGGCGCGCAGGCAGATCCCGTCCATGGCTGAATTGGCGAACTGGGGCATGCTGACCCGGGCGACGGCGTCTGCCGCCAGGATGCGCCCCACCGCCTCCCGAGGGTCCAAAACGGTGGTGGGCAGCAAAGGAGAATGGGCACGGATGGTGGCAAGGGCCTCGGGCAGGCTCAGCATGGGGGATCACGGCTCCATTAAGGGCAAAGGCAAGGGCAGGGGTGAGGGCCGGCGGTGGCGCCTTTGCCGCGCAAAGGGCTCCGGCCAACAGCCCCCGGGCGATGAAGGGCCAACGCGCCCACAAGGGACCGCAGAACCCCGTGCCTTGTCCAGAGGCCTGTGCTTTTTGCCCGATCCGGTCTTTGCGCCGAAACCCAGCACGTTCGGCCCTTGGGGGGGGAGATCGCCCCGTGCTGTCACCAGGGCGATTGCGATGCCTTGGGAGGTGGCAGAGCATGGTCCGGCAACACTGACCCCTTGCGGCGCCTCCCCAAAAGTCATGGCTCAGGGGGCGTGGTCAAAGAAGAAAAATGCCTGAGCGCAGCAATAGGGAATAGCGGTAAATTAAGCAAGGGTAACTCTGCGAAAAAGAACTGTATTTGTGCAGTGCAAAAATGATATCTTGTCGCATCACCTACAAAGGGATGTTGTGGTCAGGGCTCTTTGGTCTTACCTTCCGTATAAGCCAGTGCTGGTCAGCGCGGTTTGGCTAATAATCGGGCACCGAAAATGCTTGTTTATTGGGCACGCTCTTTCGAAGACAACTCGATCCAGTCTTCTCTGTCCGCCTTGGCCAACCACGAAAAGCAGGCTCCGGCCCCGCGCGCCGGAACTGGAGGACGCCATGATTACCATTGAAGACTGCCTGGGTAGCTCGGAATTGACGGCTGAGGAAATCGAAGCCATCGCTGAGCATGAGCATATCCCTGAAATTGCCGCCGCCGGACTGGGGGAATACCTTCTGCACGAACACAAAGGGGCCGAAGTGATCCGGGACATGATCCTGGACGACTTGATGGCGGCCCGGACCCGAGGTGACGAGGCCCACATGAAAGAACTGGGCATGGTGCTGATGCAATTTTTGCAGATGCATCCCGAAGCGTGCGTTCATGCGCCTGAGCGGGCGTAAGCTTGGCTTTCGCAGGGGCCACGGTGGGATAATCGGCGCCGGCTTTTGGCCCTGCTTTTGCGGTGCATGATGCTTCGGCGTCAGGCGCGCTGATCCCCCGCCTTCGTCACGACAACTGGCCCCGTTGACGGCACGTCCGTTGGTGGGGCCGTTTGGTTTCCGGCCTCGGGTGTTGCGTCTGACCGGTTTCCTTCAGCTTGCGCGCCATCCGGCTGATCATTGGCCGCGCTTTGATCAATGCTGCCGCGCAGGCTCAGCAGGATGGCCAACCACTTGGTTTGTTCAAAGCGTGCCAAGATGATGACCGCGATCATGGTCAGGGGCACCCCCAGGAACATGCCAGTGGCGCCCCACATGGCGCCCCACACGATCAAGCTAAGGATGACCACGAACTGGCTCAGATTGAGTCGATCGCCCATCCATCGCGGCACCAAAACATTGCCCACCAGCATCTGAATGGCGGTCAGCAGGACGAAAATGACCACTAGGTCGGCGCCAGAGGTGGTGGCCGCATCAGCGCCAAACTGCACTAACGCATATAGGAACGGCAGCGCGATCCCCAAAAATGTACCGATAGTTGGGATGTAATTCAGCAGGAAGGCCAGGAAACCCCAAAAGGCAGCGGCATCAATATTGTAAAATACTAGAACAGCATAGGTTACAACCCCAACAATAAGGCTGGCAACCGTCATAAGGCCAATATAGGTTCGAACATCTGCATTAATTTTGGCCAGAACTTCGTTGGCTGTGCTGCGCCGTTCGGGGCGGGGGAACAACGCGCGCAGCTTTGCTTTGTAATAGGGCTGATCCAGCAAAAGGAAGATCACATAGAGCAAAATGGTTCCGGTTTGGCCGGCGATGTCTCCGATGGCGGAAGCGATGCGGCCCACCAGGGTTTCCAGTCGCAAATCGTCAAACAATTCCTCAACATTGATTTCTTGCTCCAGCCCAACATAAGCCTCGGCCGAGCGCAGGAGCACCTGCAACTGCGGGCCTGCCTGGGCCATGCGGTCGCTGATTTCCCCAAGGTTGGCCACCACCAGCCCGATCACCCACCCCGCGGCGGACAAGGTCAGGATCAGGCTCAGCACCACGGCTTGGCCCGCTCGTAGGTGACGGCCCACCCAGGGAATGCTGCGCAGCCACGTGGCCAGGGCGTTGATCAGAAACCAGATCAGCACCGCCAGTGACACAGGGATCAGGATGTCCGCGGCGAGGCTGAGACCAGTGATCACCAGCACAATGGTGCCAAGGGCGAAAAAGAGCGTCTGAGCCATGGGGTGAGCAGCCTGTTGGGGAGCAGATCGGTGGGGCAGGGACAGCGTCTGGGTACCGCCTTCGCAGCAGCGGGGTCCGGCCCAGGGCCGGACGGTGATGAGAATGGTCTGACATCGGGGGACACGCCAAACAAGACCCTCCCCTGCTGCAAACCGCCGTTCGTGTTGCCGGCAGCGGCCAGCGCCGGGGCGACGCCGGCTTGAGAACTTGCCCTTTGGGTCGGTGCCCTGTGAGCGGCCGACTGGCGGAACCGGCGCCTCATAAGACGCATTCAGGAACTCAGGATGGGTTTCGCTCAGGCTAGACTCGTTCTATCATTTCCCAGCGGGATGTGGGGCTTTCAATGGCCGGCGAGGCAACGCTGGCGCGACACGGGCGGGGCAACCGTCGGCAAATCGGGGCGGGGCAACCGCCTCCTTCTGAGGATTCACCGGAGCGGCCATGCCAGACACAGATACCCTTCCCCACCAGCAGGTCAGCCTCAGCGATGCGGAGGTGGATGCCCTGTGCACCGCTCACGGGAACCGTCAGGACGGGTTGTTGGAGATCCTGCACGGGGTGCAGGCGCGGGTGGGCTGGCTGCCCGATCCCGTGCTGCGCCGGATTGCCCGACGCCTGAACATCTCCAAGGCAGATATCCACGGCGTGGTGAGCTTCTACCACGATTTCCGGCGCCATCCGGTGGGCCGCCACACCCTGCACGTTTGTCGGGCCGAGGCATGCCAGGCGGTGGGGGCTGACGCGGTGGCAACGGCGGCCGAGAAAGCGGCGGGCTGCGCCTTCCATGACACGGCCGCCGATGGCTCGGTGACGCTCGTGTCGTCCTATTGCCTGGGCAATTGTGCCCTGGGCCCGGCGATCATGCTGGATGGGCGCCTGAAAGGCCGGGTTACCCCAGCGCAGGTTTCTGCCCTGATTGACACCCTGCGCAGCAAGAGCTGAGCGATGACTGAATTGACCCTTTTCGTCCCCCGCGACAGCGCCGCGGTTTCCGTTGGTGCAGATGAGGTGGCCCAGGCGATCCGCCTGGAGGCTGAGCGCCGGGGGGTGCCCCTGCGCCTGATCCGCAACGGCTCCCGCGGCATGTTCTGGCTGGAGCCCTTGGTGGAGGTGGAGACGGACGCCGGGCGCGTGGGGTTTGGCCCCGTCCGGCCGGAGGATGTGGCGGGCCTGTTCGACGCCGCCTTTCCCCCGTCAGGCCACCCCCTGAGCCTGGGGGTGGTGGATCAGATGCCCTGGCTGGCGGATCAGGAGCGGCTGACCTTCGCCCGCAACGGTGTCATCGATCC
>CAZCBM010000109.1:0-10976 GCA_964496805.1 uncultured Rhodospirillales bacterium
GGTGGCGCCCTACGTGGACTTCGGCAAACTCGAAGATGTGCTGGTGGTGATGGGCCACCCGGCGCTCCGTGCGCCATAGGGCGGCATCGGCCTCCACAAGGGTCGGCGCGGTGTCGTGGGTCCCGCCACTGACCCCCAGGACCGCTTCGGCCATGCCATAGCAGGGCGTCAGCCGGGACAGACTGTCGAAGCCCCTGTCACGGAAGGCGGCGACAAACGCCTCCAGATCAGCCGCTGCGGTGGGCTCGCCGCCCAGGCTGATCCCCCTCAACCGGGACAGGTCCACCTCCTTCAAGGCCCGGGCGCCGGCGAAGCGCGCCATCAACCCCAGGGCGGAGGCGGGGGCGTTGGAGGTTGTGGCCCCTCGCTGGCTGATGGCGGTGAGCCAGGCGAAGGGGTTGGCCAGGAAGGCACTGGTGTCCATCAGGCTGCACTGTGCCCCGCCTTCCAGATTGGCCAGCAGGCTCACCAGGCCGAGATCGTGATAGAGCGGCAGCCAGGCCAAGTAGTGATCGGTGGGGGAGATGGCGGCACGACGGGCGATGGTGGCGATGTTGCGCGCCAAAGCGCCATGGGGGATGGGCACGGGCTTAGGCACGCCGCCGGTGCCGCTGGTGAATTGGATGATGGCCAAGCTGTCCGGATCAGCCACCGCCAGCGGCTCTGCCGTCCCTTCTGTCAGCGGTTCGGGCAGGGGGCAGGTCAGGAGCCGGGCGTCTGGCGGGATCACCGGGGCATAGGTCTGGGCGTCGGCCTGCGCCGCAGGCACCACCACCACGGCAGGACGCACCGTGGAGAGCATGGTGCGCAGCGTTTCGGTGGCGAGGCTTGCCCCCGCCGCCCCCTCCAGCCGCGGGCACAGAATGCAGAGGGAGGCCCCCAGGCTCCACACCGCTGGGATCAAGGCAACCAGCGTCGGACTGGTGGGCAGGAGCGTTGCCACCCGGTCCCCGTGGCCAACGCCCGCTTGCGCCAGCGCTGTCCGCCAAGCGGTGGCCCTGGCCGCCAGGGCGGGACCGGGAACCTCCTGCCAGCCCTCGGATGGTCGCTGCAAATAGGCGGTATGAACCCACGCCGCTGGCGCGCGTTGACCCCAGGTGAGCCGTTGCGACATGACCGTCCTTTCCTCCTGCGTTGGCTGCGCTTATGTCCACAGACGAGCCGTTCTCTGGAGCCTTTCCCACCTGCCTTGACCACCCCACGCCCGGCCACCCACTTCAGTATCGTACCAGCCAGTGGCCGGGTGGGGGGCTGGTGCCGACTCTATCTAGCCGCAACCCGCCCTAACCCCCCCTTCAACCGGAGTTCTGAGCCATGCATGCGACCCGTATCGACCTCCCCGAACAAGCCCGCACTGCCATCATCGGGCTGCTCAATGAGCGCCTGGCAGATGGCGTCGTGCTGGCCACTCACCTCAAGCAGGCCCACTGGAATGTCAAGGGACCCAGCTTCATCGCCCTGCACCAGTTGTTCGATGCGGTGACGGATGAGGTCCGCACCGTGGTGGATGATCTGGCAGAGCGCATCGCACAACTGGGGGGCGTGGCCGTTGGGTCAGCCAAGACCGTCGCCGCTGTGTCCCAATTGCCTGAATACCCCGCCGACCTCGCCACCGGCCCGGCCCACGTAAAGCATGTGGCGGATCAGCTTGCGGCGTTCACCAATGGGTTGCGCGCTGCCATCGACGTGGCCGACGATCATGACGACACCGTCACGGAGGATATTCTGACCGGGGCTGCCGGTGCCATGGACAAGCAATTGTGGTTCGTGGAGGCCCATTTGCAGGCCGAGCGCTGATCCGAACTGGCTGGAGCGTGGGACCCAAAGGGGGCTTGCCACGGAAGGGAGTATCCGAGCGACCACCAGTAGGTGACAGCAGGGGCGCCGATCCCAGATCGGTGTCCCCTGCTGTAGAGCGGTCCATGACAGGCACTGGGCAGGGAACCATTCGAGACCCTGCTGGTTAATAGGTCATCCCCTGAACACCCTTGGGAGTGAGCCTATGTTGAACCGAAAAGATGTCCCCAACGTCGCCAAATCGGAGATGACCAATCCCTCCGACCCCACAGAATTGGGGAGCCCCATGGCCGAGCCCACTGGCGCTTGGCGTATCCTCCGCAACAGTTTGATCGCCGCCGGTGGCGGTGCTGCCGTGGTGCTGGCCTATTTCCAGTTCTGACGGGGACCGCGCCCCCTTCTGCCCTCAGGCAGAGATCAACGCGAAAGGCCCTCCGTCGGGAGGGCCTTTTTCTTGTGGGTAGCTGAGGGCGCCTAACGCGTGTGGGCCCAGGAGAAACCGGGTGGCCGGATCACTGAAGGGAGGGCAGGTAGAGCACCATCTTGGGATACCAGAACACCAGGATGATGGCGCCCAACTGCAGCAGCACGAACGGGATGATGCCGATATAGATGTCTGTGGTCTTCACCTCCGGAGGCACAACCCCCTTGAGGTAGAACAGACTGAAGCCCACGGGCGGCGTGAGGAAACTGGTCTGCAGGGTGACAGCGAACAGGATCAGGAACCACGTGAGCAATTGTTCGCGTTCCATCACCTGGGCCTGCGCCATGATCGCCTGCAGGCGGGCCGGGTCGATGGGGTCGGCCCGGATTTGCAGCACCTCTGCGTGGCTCAGATGATTGAGCACCGTGATGATGTCGGCTCCGGGGCTGATTGCCTCGTACAGGCCGACGGCATTGTGGGTCTCCAGCATCAGCCCCTTGAGTTCCTCGGGTGGCAGGGCCAACAGCACGTCTCGGGCCTGGCCCAGGTTCTGCTCAATGCTGCCCAGGTCGCTGGCCTCATAGGCCTCCACCAGCGCCAGCGCATTCAAGGCGCCCTCCGGCGGGATGATGTTGGCCTGGAAGATATCAAGGCGCAGCGGCACCAGGCGCGAGAGGTCCTGCAGGCTCAGCGTTGCCGTATCCTGGACGATCTGACCGGCGTCGTTGGCCAGGGAGCGGCTGACTTCAACCGTGATGTCCCCCACCCGCGGCGCATCCTGCACCACGCTCAACACCTCAATGCGGATCAACTGGTTCAACTGGTCCAGGGCTTCAGCCCCGGTGGGCAGGGCGGCCAGCACCTGTTCCGTGATCCCGCCGAAGCCTGCCAGTTCTTCCAGGCGCTTGGTGACATCGGTGTAAAGACCCGGGATCACTGCATCCTGATAGAGGCCAAGGGTGTAGATCACCAACTCGCCCACCGGCTCCGCCAGCAGTGGCAGGAAGATCAAGGTGATCTCCAACCAGTCCAGGAAGAAGCCAGCCGCGAAGACCAACAGCAGGATCAGGATGATCACGATCTCTGGGCTGATGGTTTCGGTCAGGCCAAAGATCAGGTCCTTGATGAACTCGTCCCCGCCCAACTGACGCATGGTCAGCGCAAAAACGGTGGCGCCCAAGAAGATGCCGAAAATGAAGGCCGTGGTCAGGGTGGTGTTACGGCCCACCTCCACAATGGTCCCCTGAAAACGGGCCACCTCGATGGCGGTTTTGCCCACCTGCGGCTCAATGGCCTTCATGTTCCCGGTGAAGAGGTTCCGGAAAAAGCCGCTCAGGCCCGCAATGGTGCAATGGTTGTTGATGAACGCCACCACCATGGCGCCAAAGGCCCCCAGGCCAGCGGCCTCCGTGGGGGTTGCGATGCCAGCAAAGATGGAGCCCAAAACCGCCAGGATCAGCAGGATGGGGGGCAGCACGGCCAGCAGAGTATCAAAGATCACCTGCCGGGTAACAGGCGGGAGGTTCTTGGGCACCGGCGCCAAGGACGGGCGGATGTTGGCGATACCGATGACATAGGTCAGGTACAGGATGCCAAGCAGCAGGCCTGGCGCCAGCGCCCCCATGAACAGGTTGCCCACCGACAGGCTGGCCTGATCAGCCATCAACACCAGCATGATGGATGGGGGGATGAGGATGCCCAGGGTCCCGGAGGCGGCGACGACGCCGCTGGCCAACTTCTTCGAATACCCCTCCCGCAGCATGATTGGGACCGACAGCGTGGCCAGCAACACCACCGACGCCCCGACAATGCCTGTGGAAGCGGCGAACAGAATACCTATCAACACCACCGCCAGGGCCAGGCCGCCGTGAAAGCGACCGAAGACCTTGATGAAGTCCAGCATCAGGCGCTCGGCAACCCCGCTGCGCTCCAGCATCAGGCCCATATAGATGAACATGGGCAACGCCAGCAGCACCCAATTGTCCATCTGTGGCCAGACCCGGTTGGGGATCAGGCCGAAGGCGCTGCCCCAGTCGCGCAACTGATTGGTGGGTAGTCCGTGGATGTCGTGCAGATAGAGCCCGCCGATGACAAACAGGAAAGACAATCCCGCCAGCAACCAGGCGATGGGGAAGCCACTGAAAATCAGCAGGATGAAGCTCAGCAGCAGGAACAGCACCAAGGCCTCAAAGCGCAGTTCCCCCGGGAAGCCCTGCCAGATGACAAACCCAATGCCGGTGATGACGGCGGCCAAGCTGAGCAGGGCAACGACTTTCAGCGCAACGGCATTGACGCGGAAGATGAACGCCAGACAGGCGATGAAAGCGATCAGGTAGACGACGGCGAACGCGGCCGTCACCTCGGCCACCGGATTGCCCCCCAGCGCCCCCTGGGGCACCACCAGCCCCTCGTTCAGGGCCGCCAGGGCGGCCACCTTGCCCAAGTCGGCACTGATGAAGGGTTGCAACATCAGGTCTACCCCCACCATCAGGGCCGGTGCCGGCCGCTGGTCGTAGCCCAGGAGATACACGGCGGCTGCACCAGCCAGGGCGGCCAGGGCCACCAGGATCGTGACCCGCCCGGGCATGCTGCCGGCGCGGACGAGGCCGGCCAGCAAGATCAGGGCAGCAAGAGTGAGGATGGGGACGAGGAGCGTCATGACAGCGCCAGGGTTCTGAGAGAAGCGGGGGGGGGCGAGGAAGGGTGGCAGGCACGGGTCCGCCGGGGGGCCCGTGATCAGGGCGTGGAGCTGGTCTCCATGCGCTTATGCAGGCTGTTGCGGGTGGCATCATCCACGATGTCGCTCTGGTCCACCAACCGGCGGGCATCGCTGGGCGGCTCCACCTTATAGCTGTGACGGGCCAACCAGCCGATCATCCAGATGGCCATGTAGCCGGCGATACACAGGATGAGGAAGGTTGCCGTGATCTCTGCCAGCACCGGCAGCATGTCATAGCGGCCTTGTTCCATGATCGGGCGGGTGTCCTGGGCGTAATAGGCGGTCCATTTCGCCACCTCCCGCAGGATCAGGGCACCGGCCCCCAGGCTCACCAGGGCACAGGCGAAGATGTCGGTGCCAAAGCTCACCAGGATCGCAAGACCGCCCAGGGTCACCATGGCGATCAGCGCGTAGGCCGTGAGGTCCATGGCCAGCGCCATGTCCGCTTGCGCTGTTCCAAGGGCCGGGGCAGCGGCCAGCAACGCCGCGTCAGCCAGATCAGCGGTGAGGCCGAGGCCCAGCAGCCAAACCAGGGTGCAGAAGCCGATGGAGGCTGCCCCCAGCGCGATCCACAATCCGGGGCGAGAGCGCCGTGCCAGGGCCAGGCCGAAGGCCAGCAGCGACAGCAGGGCGCCGGTGGACAGCAGGGTGATGAGGTCACTGGGGGCACGCTGCAACTGGGTCAACTTGAACCGTTGGTTCTCAGTCAAGATGGGGGTGTCCGCCGGGGCATCGTCGCCGGCGATGGCGGCGGCGCGCACTTGGTCCAGGATGCCGCCCACATCATCGGTGACCGCCGACAGGTTGATCACGGCCACCACCAGGGCGATGCCAGCGGCAAGGCCGCCGGCCAGATAGAGCGGCCTGATCAGTCGCAGCAAGGGCAGGATCACGCCCAGCGTTTCCCCCAGAACAAGGAACAGGATCACCAGGGCGGCGGAGGTGATGGCCACCTGTGTGGGGCTGAAATAGTCGTTCTGGATCGCACCGGCTTCCTGGAAGTCCTCGGCATACTCATCGTCCTCCGGGATCTGCTCCATCGCCGTGCTCACGGTCCCCTCCAGGGACAGCGCGCCACTCACCCCATAGGCCGTGAGCGCCAGCATCAGCCCCAGGAATACCGCCGGCAGCACCAGCCCGCCGGTCCCGGCAGCCCGCGCCACCACGGCTGCAACGCCCCAAAAGGCGGCTGCCAGCAGGATCAGGGGGATGCTCGGATCAACGGCCGTCTGCGTGTCCAATTGGGTGTAGCGTGCGCTGGCGGCTTGGAAGGCCACCAATTCCCGCAGGTCCTTCTCCCGCACACCCTCCGGCACGGTCCCATCGGCCGCATAGGCGGCCACCAGGGTATCGATTTCTGTTGGGGAGGGCAGGCGACCGCTCTCGTCCTCCAAATCATCGGCGATGTCTTCGCGCAGGTCGACGATCTCCTCGCGCGCCTCCGCCAAGCCCTCGGCGGTCACCTGTCCCAGGCTGCCTTCGGCGGCCATGGTGTGCAGGCCTGACCAGATCAGCCCCAAACACGCCAACAGGGCCAGTAGAGAGAACAGGGCACGGCGCTGGGCCAGGAACAGGCTGACGCTCATCAGGCGGGAATAGGCGGCGAACAGGATCAACGCGAAGCCGATGATCATCACCATCCGCACCCGCCAGACCTCTTCCAGGCCGCCCGGGGAACTGGAAGCATCCCCGTTGAGGAAATAAAACTCAACAAAGCTGTAGGCATCCAGGCTGCCCCATAGAGCAAAGGGGATCAGCAGGAAGCTCAGCCCCAGGAACTCGATCACCGCCCGGGTAACAGGCCGCATGCGCTCACTGATCAAGTCGATGCGCACATGCTTGTCGGCGGTGATGGCATAGGACAGGCCCACCAGCCAGCCGATGGCATAGATTGCCCGCATCAACTCTTCATTGAAAGTGGAGGTGATGCCCAACACGTAGCGATTGAAGACGACGAACAGGATCAGGCAGATCAGCGCCACCCATAGGAACGTCATGGTCTCGCCACAGGCCCGGATAACCCAGTCGATCCCGCGGCTGGCCAGGGGCCTCGGCGGATCAAAGGCCTCAATCTCCTGCGCGGCGGGCTTTGCCACAGCCTTGTCCGTGTCGGGGGGAGAAAGGGTGTCGGCGGTGGGGGCGAGGGCGCTCATCGGGCAGACGGGCTCCAAGGCAAGTCAGGGAAGGGGGGGGCGCCATGGGGGGAAGGCGGCACAGGACTGTGAGCGCGCACTGACGGGGGGAGCGCAACCCAGCCGAACGGGGTCGCCGGGATCACTCCCAGTCTGTGCGACAGATGCCGGGGTGCTGGCCATCGGTCCGTTGGCCGCACGCAGAACATTCAGTTATCAAGATGATTTTTGCGATGCAAAAATAGTTAAGGGGAGCGGCGAACCGCTCCCCTTGATCTCAAGATGACGGTCCGGGGGATACCAAGTGGCACCGGCCGGATCAGAAGTCGCGAGGCAGGTAGCCCAGCTCTTTCCAAGGCGCGTGAGCGGCCTTGAAGGTCATCATGCTCTCATAGACCTTCGCGAACATTTCGTCCTTGGCGGCCTCTTCTTCCATCAGCTCGGTGGCGGTGCGCTGCAGCTCCCGCAGGATTTCTTCCGGCAACTGGACAGCGGTCACACCCTTGTCGACGAAGCTGGACAGCATCGGGCCCTGGAGGGCTTCGGCGCGGCTGATGGCGTAGGTGTTGGCGGCCATGCAGGCCATCTCGATCAGGCCCTGCTCTTCGGAGTCGAAGTCGTTCCAGGTCTCCATGTTCACATAGAGATACTGGCTGGTGGAGGGCTGGTGCCAACCGGGCAGGTGGTAGTAGCTGACGACCTTGTAGAAGCCCAACTGGTCATCCACGGTGGGCAGGGAGAATTCGGTGGCGTCCAGAACGCCCTTCTCCAGTGCCTGATACAGCTCAGAGCCCGGCAGCACGGTCACAGAGGCGCCCATGCGCTCCATGATCTTGCCACCCAGGCCGGCGGCGCGGAACTTCAGGCCCTGCATCTGCTCCAGGTTTTCCAGCGGGAAGCTGAACCAGCCAGCAGCCTCGGGGCTGATGGTGCCGCACAGGATCGGATAGACGTTGTACGGGGCGTACAGTTCACGCACCAGTTCCTGGCCGGTGGGGCCGGTGGGGTTCTGGTAGTACCAAGCGATGTATTCCCAGGGCTCCAGGCCGAACGGGGTGGCACCGAACAGCGCGGACGCCGGCACCTGACCGATTTCGTAGCCCATCCAGCTGTAGCCGATCTGGACCTTGCCGGAGGACACGGCGTCAAAGATTTCGGTGCCCTTGACGATTTTGCCTGGCTCGGTGACTTCGAACACGATGTCGCCATCGCTGGCCTTCTCGATCATGTCCGCCACGAACGGCAGGGTGTCACCCAGCGCGGTCAGGTTGGACGGGAAAGCGATCGGCACCTGGAAGGTGTCGGCGGAGGCGAGGCTGGTGGAGGCCAGCAGAGCGGCGCCGGCGGCAGCCGCAACGGCAGTTGCCTTGAGGGTCATGGGGGTATCCTTCCCTAGTGTTTATCGACGGTTCCGGTCAGGGGGGCCCGATCGGTCGCTTCTTTATCGTTTTTTCGGCGAAGGCCAGCCCGGTGGGCAGAGTCTCCAGCCGCAAGAGGAGCGACCCCAGCGGGACGCCTGGCCCAACCCAGGACCGGGCGGCAAACCCGGGCCTGACGTGGCGGATGGAATGTCGCGCCCATCCGTGCCTGCGATATAGACAGCCTGTCACGCCCCGGTCAATCGAGTCCCTGTCCCGCAGCGTGGAAAAGCCAGACGGGCAGGGTGCTTGACCCGCTGGCGGCGGACGGATAGCGACACCAGGAGTATCAGCAGTCGTGAGTACCTTCCCGCTGCCTCCTCCTCCGATTCAACGCGCTGGTGTCGCGTCGGGGGCCGCGCAGGGGCGGAGGTGAGGGCGCTTCCCTTGCCAAGCACCCGGCTCAGGGTGTTTGACGGTCACCGGACGCCAGTCCGACCGTCTGACCCCGGGGATGCCTCTGTCTGTTAATCTCCCGCGCTTCCGTCTGTCGGTGCGCCGAACGATCACATAAAAGTGAGAGGACCAACGCCATGACCTATCTCGTCGACCACTGGATCAGCGGCAAGCCCACTGCTGGCACGTCAGATCGCCGGGCGCCCATCTTCGACCCGTCAACGGGTGAGCAGCAGGGCGAGGTTGCCCTGGCCAGTGCAGAGGATAGCGCTGCTGCCATCGCTGGTGCCAAGGCGGCCTTCCCGGGCTGGGCTGCCACCACGCCGCTGCGGCGCGCGCGGGTGATGTTCAAGCTGAAAGACCTGATCGAGCAGAATCTGGACTCTTTGGCCAAGGCCATCACCAAGGAGCATGGCAAAACCTTTGAAGACGCCAAGGGAGAAGTTGTGCGTGGCCTGGAGGTTGTGGAGTTTGCCACCGGCATCCCTCACCTGCTGAAAGGGGAATTCACCGAGAATGTGGGGACCGGCATTGATGCCTGGACCGTGCGCCAGCCGCTGGGTGTCGTGGGCTGTATCACGCCGTTCAACTTCCCCATGATGGTGCCTTGCTGGATGGCCCCCATGGCGTTGGCCTGCGGCAACACGGTGGTCCTTAAGCCGTCGGAGAAAGATCCCTCCGCCAGCTTGCTGCTGGCCGAACTGATGGCCGAGGCCGGCGTGCCGGATGGGGCGTTCACGGTGCTGCAGGGCGACAAGGTGGCGGTGGATGCGCTGCTCACCAGCCCTGACGTGCAGGCGATCAGCTTTGTCGGGTCCACGCCCATCGCGGAATACATCTACCACACCGGCACGGCCCACAATAAGCGGGTGCAGGCGCTGGGTGGCGCCAAGAACCACATGATCGTCATGCCTGATGCAGACATGGATCAGGCCACCGATGCGCTGATGGGGGCTGGCTATGGCTCCGCCGGCGAGCGCTGCATGGCCATCTCTGTCGCCGTGGCTGTGGGGGAGGAAACCGGCAACGCTCTGATCGATCGCCTCAAGCCCCGCGTCGAGTCCCTCAAAGTCGGTCCGGGTCTGGATCCGGACAGCGAGATGGGTCCGCTGGTGACCAAGGAGCATCTGGCCAAGGTCAGCGGCTACATCGATGACGGTGTGGCTGCTGGTGCTGACCTGGTGGTGGATGGCCGCGGTCTCAGCCTCCAGGGCTATGAGAATGGCTACTACATGGGCGGCACGCTGTTCGATCGCGTCACCCCCGAGATGAAGATCTATAAGGAGGAGATTTTCGGGCCGGTGCTTTCTGTGGTGCGCGCCAAGACCTATGATGACGCCGTGGGCCTGATCAACGACCACGAATTCGGCAACGGCACCGCCATCTTCACCCGCGACGGGGATGCGGCCCGCGAGTTTGCTCACCGGATCAACGTCGGCATGGTGGGGATCAACGTGCCGATCCCGGTGCCGATGTCCTTCCACAGCTTTGGTGGCTGGAAGCGCTCGCTGTTTGGCGACCACCATATGCACGGGCCGGAAGGGGTCCGTTTCTACACCAAGATGAAGGCCATCACGTCCCGCTGGCCCACTGGACTGCGCAGCGGTGCGGAGTTCGTCATGCCGACCATGAAGTGACCACCCCCTTTGTCGCCCTGCAAGGACCGCCCGTCGGGGACCTTGCAGGGCGCTTGGGTCTGGACCCCAGGGGGCCGGATGTGTCAATGTTACTCTACGGACCTGGAGTATGGTCCGTGGGGTTTTTCTTTTCCGGGTGGGGAGCGGGATCATGGTGGATGGCAAGGCGGCAAAACAGGCAGGCCAACCTGAATCGCGGGGCGCCACAGCCCTGACCTATGCACTGGGGGTTGGCCTGATTGCGCTGGTCGCCCTGACAGCGATCACCAGCATCGGCGACAGCATAGATAGCTTGTTTGGCACCGTCAGCAGCACCATGACCGAGCCGGAGGCGACGGCCCCAACGGCTGACCCGTCCCCTGAGGCGGCGTTCTACAGCCAAACCGTTACCGTCACGAACAACGCCAACGCAACGGTCAGCGACTTCCCGGCCACCCTGACCCTCAACACCGC
>CAZCBM010000110.1:0-10908 GCA_964496805.1 uncultured Rhodospirillales bacterium
TGGCGTGGGTGGCCGGGTGGGGGCGCGGGGTGGTCAAGGTAGGTGGGACAGGCTCCAGTGCGCGGCTGGCGCGTTTTCCGATGCTGCCCGGCCCATCCTTCGCCTCCTTTTGGCCGTGCAGCGCCGCATCGTGCCAAAGGGGCTGGGCGAGGGGGAGAGACTCAAGATGCCGGAGCTATCTTTTAAACAGCTCTAAAAAGCCGTCCCAATGTGTCGAAAATCATAGCTGTCGACTCCGCTTCCGGTAACAACGCATCATAAGTGTTAAGTATCTGCTCGAAGGGCATCGTAAAATATGGGTTAATCTCTGTTGATGTTGCTCAATTTTACAGGAGAAGCTGTCCCAATTTATCACAATGATTGTTCAGCACTCAGCAACGAAAGAGCTTATATTTACTGCTTTGGTAGGTGAAAGGTTGGCCACCCTGGCGGTGGTCAGGAGGAGACAAGGGAGATACGGCTATGATCCAGACCAATCCTGTTTTTGAGATCAGCGGACCCACCACCTTCTCTGGCGAGCGCGAAGACTATCTCGACGCCGGCCATGAGCAGGCCATGGAGATCGCCCGGGGTACCATAGCCCTGGCCTTCAACGCCGACAGCGTTTGGGACTCCAAGACGCTGTTCAGCAAGGATGGCAGTGGCTACGAGAATGGCGGGCACCTCACCGTCAGCATCGTCAACGGTGTCCTCAAGGTGCGTCAGCAGACCGCCGATCGCTCGGTGCATTTGGATTTCTGGGACCTGCGCATTAATCCAGGTGAGGACTACCACCTGGCTGTCAGCTTTGGCGAAGACGGGCTGAAGGTCTACCTGGATGGCCAGTTGCTGGGCGCGGAGCCGGAGATCAAGCAGGGGTGGACCACCAACGACCGCTCCCTGTTGATCGGTGCCGATGGCCGTTATCGCTCCGACGATGGCCAGGATCCGGTGAACCCCTTTGATGGGACCATCTCCGACGTCCAGATCTATGACCAGCAACTGGAACCCATGGAGATTGCCACCCTGGCCAGCCAGGTGGATGCCGACAAGGGCGCGGCGGCGATGCACAGCCTGATGATGGAGGAACTGTTTCCGGCCTTCACTCAGCTTCACCACGGCAGCGACACGGCCAAGGCGATGGCGCTGGCCTATGGCATCAGCGAGCATGGGCACCTCACCCGCGATGTTGCCATGCAGGCAGGTACCGGGTCGGCCGATACGCTCACCGGAGCGGCTGGCGATGACGCTCTGCTGGGCCGCCGGGGCAACGATGTGCTGAACGGTGCCGGCGGCAATGACCTGCTCCAGGGTGGCTATGGCAATGACGACCTCAGCGGCGGGGACGGCAATGACGTCCTGGATGGCGGCCATGGTGAGGACATCCTGAACGGTGGCAATGGCAATGACCTGCTGATCAGCCGCTCCGATGGGCGGGAGCCCTTTGTCTATCCCGATGCCGACCGCGACGAAGGCGACCCCCTGGGGGAGCTGGATGAGGACACCAAGAAGCTCTACCCGGATCAGCCGTTGCCCGCAGATGACGTGCTGACCGGCGGCGCGGGCGCCGATATCTTCTATTTCCAGACGCTGATCAACGCCAAAGAGCGCTATATCGAGAAGCACACCAACGATGACGGCACCATCCGTTGGCACGGTGTCGCTGGCGAGAACGACAAGATCCACGACCACTGGGTGGACGAGATCGGCAACGATGTCATCACCGACTTCAGCCGCGCCGAGGGCGACCGCATTGTTATCGAGGGCCACACCACGGAGATCCTCAGCATCACCCATGGGGATGCCAACGGCGATGGGGTGGTGGATCACTCTTTGATCCAGCTCTACAGTGACCAGGGGCGCAATGGCGGTGCCCACAATGATGATCGCCTCGGTACCATCACGGTCTATGGCGATCTGGTCACCGAAGCGGATATCGAGCATACGGCCGCCCCGGCCTATGGCATCGTCAAGATCATCGACCAGTTGGATGAGGCGGTTACGCCCCTGGACAATGGCACCGACCGTGGCCCCATTGGTGTGCCGGACAGTGTCATCAGCGACCCGGACTATGGTGAGGTCAATGGCGAGCGCCCGGTGTGGTCCATGGCCGGCACCCACAGCTTCAGCGGCGATCGGGATGACTATCTCGACATGGGCCACACCGCCGCCATGGCGGTGGAGAATGGCACGTTGGCGCTGACCTTCACCGCCGATGATGTGTTCGACCGCAAGACCCTGTTCAGCAAGGACGGCCATGGCCTGGAGCCAGCCGGGCACCTGACCGTGAGCATCGTCAACGGCAAACTGGAGGTGCGCCAGCAGAATGCCGAGGGCAGCGAGTGGCTGTACTATGCCGAACCGCGGATCATGCCGGGGGAAACCCATCATGTGGCCGTCAGCTTCGGCGATGGCGGTCTGATGGTCTATCTGGATGGCCTGTTGGTGGCTGCTGAGCCTCAGTTCAAACAGGGCCTGGAGGAGAATACCAAGACCCTGCTGATCGGGGCCAATGGCTGGGGACGCAAGTCTGATACCGATAAGCCTTGGGATTACTTCGACGGCGAGATCAGTGATGTCCGGCTCTATGGCTCTGCCCTGGGGCAGGATAATGTCCTGAGCTTGGCGCTGGAAGTGGATCCGACGCTGGCCATGGCCGCGCGCCACGCCCTGGCCGTTGAGGCCCTGATGCCGGCCTTTGCCCAACTGCATCATGGCAGCGACGCCGCCAAGGCCATGGCCATGGCCTATGGCTTCGACCACCATGGTCACCTGACCCGCGACGTCACCTTGCTGCACGGCAGTGACCGGGACAACAATTGGACCGGCTCCGATGCCGACGAGGGGGTCAATGGCGGCCTCGGGGACGACAACTATTCCGCTGGCGCCGGCAATGACATCCTGCAAGGCGATTACGGCAACGACATCCTCAACGGCGGCACGGGCAATGACGTCCTGGATGGCGGCCATGGTGAGGACATCCTGAATGGCGGGGACGGCAATGACCTGCTGATCAGCCAGTCCGATGGCCGGGAACCCTTCGTCTATCCCGATGCCGACCGCGACGAAGGCGACCCCCTGGGGGAGCTGGATGAGGACACCAAGAAGCTCTACCCGGATCAGCCGTTGCCCGCAGATGACGTGCTGACCGGCGGCGCGGGCGCCGATATCTTCTATTTCCAGACGCTGATCAACGCCAAAGAGCGCTATATCGAGAAGCACACCAACGATGACGGCACCATCCGTTGGCACGGTGTCGCTGGCGAGAACGACAAGATCCACGACCACTGGGTGGACGAGATCGGCAACGATGTCATCACCGACTTCAGCCGCGCTGAAGGCGACCGCATCGTTATCGAGGGTCACACTACAGAGATTTACAGCATCCACTACGGTGATGCGAATAATGATGGTCTGATGGATCACTCCATCATCCAACTCTACAGTGACCAAGGGCGCAATGGCGGTGCCCACAATGATGATCGCCTGGGCACCATCACGGTCTATGGCGACTTGGTCAAGTATAGCGATATCGAGCACACGGCCGCCCCGGCCTACGGCATCGTCAAGAGCATCGACAAGCTGGCGGAGGCGGTCACCCCCACCGAGAATGGCAGCGATCGCGGCCCCATCGCGCCCCCGGATACGCTGATCGACGACCCCACCTATGGCGAGATTGACGGCAGCCGCCCGGTGTGGGCCATCGCCGGTAGCCATCACTTCGACGGCAGTGCCGACAACTATCTGGACGCTGGCCATTTGGACAGCATGGCGATCACCGACGGCACCATGGTGCTGACCTTTACTGCCGACAATGTCTTTGATCGCAAGACCCTATTCAGCAAAGATGGCAGCGGATACGAAGATGGTGGCCACCTGACGCTCAGTATCGTCAATGGAAAGTTGGAGCTGCGCCAGCAAACCGACGATAAATCAGAGTATCTCTATTTCTCTCATCCACGCCTGGAGCCCGGCGACACCCACCATGTGGCTGTAAGCTTTGGTGACAATGGGCTGAAGCTTTATCTGGACGGCATTCTGGTGGGGGCTGAGACGGACATCAAGATCGGCCTGGAGAGCAATGACCGCTCCCTGTTGATTGGTGCCAACGGGATGTATCGCAGCGACGATACCAAGCAGCCGCATAACCCCTTTGACGGGGAGATCAGCGACATCCGCCTCTATGATCGGCAGTTGCATGCCGACAGCATCATAACGCTGGTGGAGCAGGTGGACCCGGCCCTGGCCATGCCGGCCAAACACGCCCGTGCCATGGAAGATCTGCTGCCGGCCTTCAGCCAACTGCACCATGGCAGTGAGGTCGCGAAGGCGCTGGCCACCGTCTATGGCGTCAACCACCATGGCCATGTGGTGAACCAGGTGACCCTGCTGCATGGCAGTGATCTGGACAATCCTTGGACCGGGTCAGCGGCGTCCGAGGCGGTGAACGGCCTGCTGGGCGACGATGTCTACAACGGCATGGGCGGCAACGACTATCTGCAGGGCGACTACGGGGATGATACCCTGCGCGGTGGGGCAGGCAATGACGTCCTGGATGGCGGCCATGGCGAAGACATTCTGGACGGCGGCGACGGCAATGACCTGCTGATCAGCCAATCCGATGGCCGGGAGCCTTATGTCTACCCAGATGCAGACCGCGATGAGGATGACCCGTACAACGAACTGGACCCCATCACAGGGAAACTCTACCCAGATCAGCCCTTGCCGGCGGACGATATCCTGACCGGCGGCGCCGGTGCCGACACGTTCTATTTCCAGACACTGATCAACGCCAAGAAGCGCTATATTGAGAAACACACCAAGGACAGCGGTGTGATCAATTGGCACGGTGTTGCTGGCGAGAACGACAAGATCCACGATCACTGGGTCGATGAGATCGGCAACGACATCATCACCGACTTCTCCAAGGCTGAAGGTGACCGCATCATCATCGAAGGCCACACCACACAAATCCTGCGCATCACCCATCGTGATACTGACAGTGATGGGCGGGTGGACAGCAGCCGGATCGAACTCTACAGCGATCAGGGTAAGAATGGCGGCGCGCATAACGATGATCGCCTGGGGACCATTACGGTCTACGGCGACTTGGTGACCGAAAGCGATATTGAGCATTCTGCCGCCCCTGCCTATGGCATCGTCAAGACCATCAATGACCTGGATGAGGCGCTGAGCCCCACCAATGAGATTGACCTTAACTTTGCCGATGCCGGCTACGGTATCCGCAGCTTTGGCCTGCGGGCCGGTGGTTGGTCCAGCCAGGAGAAGTACCCGCGGCTGCTGGCCGATGTGGACGGCGACAATGTCATGGACATCCTGGGCTTTGGTGCCCGTGGGACGTTGGTCAGCCTGAACAGCGGGGATGGTGCTTTCGACAACGCCCAGTATGGGATCCGGGCGTTCGGTGCGCTCAGTGGTGGCTGGTCCAATCAGGAGCAGTACCCCCGCATGGCCGCGGACGTAAACGGCGATGGACTGGACGATGTTGTCGGCTTCGGTGCCTTTGGCATGATGTATTCGCTCAGCAACGGTGACGGCACCTTCGGCAAAGCCGCCTACGGCATCAAGAACTTCGGCACCACTGTGGGCTGGTCCTCCCAGGACCGCTATCCGCGCCTGATGGCCGATGTGAATGGCGACGGGGCCGATGACATTGTGGCCTTTGGGCACAATGGGGTGATGGTATCGCTGAACAATGGTTCCGGGCAGTTCGGCAAGGCCTATTACGGCATGACAGGCCTTGGGGCTGGCTCTGGCTTCAATTCCCAGGACCGCTACCCGCGGATGATGGCCGATATGGACGGGGATGGCACGGCCGATGTCGTCGCCTTCGGCTATCATGGGGTCATGGTGGCTCTGAACGACGGCACTGGCAAATTCGGCCCCGCCAAGTATGTGGTGCAGAATTTCGGGCTGGGCCGGGGCTATGACAGTCAGGAGGAGACCCCGCGTCTGCTGGCTGACGTCAATGATGATGGGCTGAACGATATCGTGGTCTTTGGGGCCACGGGTGTTCTGACAGCCTTGAACAAGGGCGACGGAACCTTCACCCGCGCCCTGTTCACCCACAACAGCTACGGCACCGATGATGGCTGGGTCAGTCAGGATTTGCTGCCGCGTCTGGCGGGGGATGTGGATGGGGATGGCCGCGCCGATATCGTGGCTTTTGGGACCAATGGGGTGCTCAACAGCCGCGCCTCCGGGAACACGGACCTGTTCAACCTGCCGGTGGGTGGCTCGGGTGGCCAAATCCCGGCGGAGATGGATACCCTGCTCTCCGCGTCTCTCTCTGGCACCAGTGGCGCTCAGGTTCCGGCCCCTGTGGAGGATCTGTTGCCAGCCGAGAGCGGCCTCCTGGACACCCCGCTGACCGGCCTGGACGACAGCGGTCTGCTGTAGTGGGTAGGACCCCAAAGTCGCAACGCCACGGAGGGGATCATCCGAGCGACAACCAGAAAGCGACAGCAGCGACACCGATCCCAAATCGGTGTCCCCTGCTGTAGCCCTGCTGGCGTGGCCTGTTCTTCAGCCGACGGTTGTTGGACAGGCCGCATCAACGGCCCGCCGGGATAGGCTGGGTCGGGATAGGCCCGAAGCGTTGTCCGATCCGCCCGGCCTGTCCCCCTCTGCCCCTGCAATGCCAGCGTCCGTGATGCTGGTCTCGGTCAGGAGAGAGGCTCAGGCGCGGACGGCGGCGCTGGCGTGGAAGTGGTCCACGGGACCCTGACCCTTGCCCACTTGCAGGCGGTCTGCACTGGCCAGCGCCGCACTGAGATACGCTTTGGCAGCCTTGGCGGCCCCCTCCAGCGTGTAGCCATGACCCAGCCAAGTGGCCAGGGTGGCGGAGAGGGTGCAGCCCGTGCCGTGGGTGTTGCGGGTGGCCAGCCGCTCCGCCGGCAGGGTGAGGGTAGACCCGTCCGACAGCCGCAGCAGGTCCGGGCTGCTGGGGCCCGTCAGGTGCCCGCCTTTCAACAGCACAGCCTTGGCGCCCAGCCCTTGCAGGGCCGCCGCCAGCTCGGGCATCTCCCCATCGGTGGAGGGCTCCGCCCGATTTGCCAGCACGGCTGCCTCCGGCAGGTTGGGGGTGATCACCGTCGCCAGGGGCAGCAGGCGGGTCCGCACGGTCTGCACCGCGTCTTCATCCAGCAGCCGATGGCCGCTCTTCGCCACCATCACGGGATCCAGGACGATGGGGCAGGGGGCACAGGCGGCCAGTACATCGGCAATGGAGGCGGCAATGGCGGCCGTGGCGATCATCCCGATTTTCACCGCGTCCACCTGAACGTCGTCAAACACGGCCCGGATCTGCTCAGCCACGAAGGCCGGGGGCACCAGATGCACATCCCGAACCCCCTGAGTGTTCTGAACCGTCAGGGCGGTGATCGCAGCCATCCCATAGCCGTCATTGGCGGCAATGGCCTTCAGATCGGCTTGGATGCCGGCGCCGCCGCTGGGGTCGGAGCCAGCGATGGATAGGACCCTCGGGGGTCGAGGCAAGGGGGTGGGGGCAGACATGGCAAGGGCGCTCAACGGTTCAGGTAGGCGACATCCACCGCACGGCGCAGGTCCCGGGCAGCATCGTGGGGGTCTTCGGCGGCACAGATGGCGGAGACGACGGCCACACCATGGGCGCCTGCGGTGATCACTTGGCCTGCATTGCGCACGGTAATGCCGCCGATGCCCACCACGGGCACGGGAAGCGCCCGGCAGATGCTGGCGAAATCGGCAATGCTCAGAGGGTCCGGTACGTCCTGCTTTGTTTGGGTCCGGAAGGTTGGATAGACCCCGGCGTAGTCCACCAGATCAGGCGCCAGAGCCTCGGCCTCCGCTTGGCTGCGGACCGACTGACCCAGGATTGGGACGGGTCCCAACAGGGCGCGGGCGGCGCTGGCTGCCATGTCATCCTGCCCGACATGGGCCCCATCGGCGCCCAAATCCACGGCCAGTTGCACGTCATCATTGACAATGAACAGCGCCCCGGTGTCGGCGCAGACCTGCCGGATGGCCTCAGCCTGGCGATGGTCAGCGGCGCTCATGGTCGTTTTGGCCCGCCATTGAACCACTCCGACTCCACCGGCAATGGCCTCCTGCGCCACCTCCACCGGGGTGAGGGCGCAGACCTTCGGGTCCAGCACCAAGTAGACTTTCAGGGCGTTGGGATCGAGGCGTTTAACGCTCAGCTCAGTTGGCATCGCTGGGCCACCTCCTCTGGCGTCAACCGATACAATTGGTCGAAGAGGCCCACCTGCAGGCTGCCGGGACCGTCGGCTGATTGCGCCGCCGTCTCACCGGCGATCCCAAAGCAGGCCAGGGCCGCCGTGGCGGCCAGCAGGGGCGGGACGCCGGCTGCCAGAAATACCCCCACCAGGGCCGAAGACTGGCATCCGGTGCCGGTGATGCGCGCCATCATGGGGTGACCATTGCTCAAGCGAATCGTATCCGTGCCATCGGTGATGATGTCCACCGCACCAGTGATGGCCACGACGGAGCCCGTTTGTTGGGCGTAGTGCAGGGCTGCCGCTGCGGCATCCTGGCTGTCGGCCGCGCTATCCACCCCTTTGCCCGCCGCCCCGGTGCCGGCAACGGCCAGCGCCTCGCTGGCATTGGCCCGGATCACGGTTGGTTTGTGGGTCAGCAACTCGGTGCCCAGCCGCGTCCGGAAACCCAGCACCCCAAAAGCCACGGGATCGAACACCCAGGGCTTTCCCTGGGTCGCCGATTCCGACGCTGTGAGGCGCATTGCCTCCGGCAAATCACCGCTAACGGAGCCAAGGTTCACCACGCTGGCGCCGACAATGGCCACCAACTCGGCCATTTCTTCCGGGTTTTCGGCCATGATCGGGCTACCACCCACGGCCAGAATGGCGTTGGCGGTGACGTTCATCACAACAAGGTTGGTGACATTGTGCACCAGTGGACTGGTGGCGCGAACAGTGGCCAGCGCTTCGGCGCAATGAGCGGCGGTGAGGGCAGCAGACATGGGTTCGGGGACGGCTCCGACAGGGTTTGCAGGCAGTGGGTTGTGCCGTGCGAACCGGGGAGCGGCAGGGGATCCACACAAGACCATGGGCTGGGAGACCCTGCGCACCTTCCCTTCGCTGGCATGACCCAGATCAGGTTCAACGGGTAACTCTCAGCGCCAAGACCCAATGGATCGCGGCGCACCCCGAGGTCCTTTTGACATGGCGGGCAGCCGAGCAATCGTCAAGGTCGTTTTTTCATCAAGTGTTCAGCAATGTATCTGAAATATTGATGTTAAGTTGCTGTAAATAAAAAACATAAACGGCGCCGTTTGCCAAGAAAGGTTCTTTTAATTCCGTCCGTACATTCTAAGTTTGTCAGAGGCCAGAAGGGCCCTGGCGCCGGATCAGCAGAAAGCAGATCCCTACATAGAGTAGTTCCAGAAGGGAGCGCATGAACAATGGAACGCAGTCAGCGTCTGGCCAAGCGGCATATCAAGATGCACAATCGCCGTGGCCAATTGGTGCACGAAGGGTTTTTTTTCTCGCTGCGGGGGGCGATCCAGGACGCAGTCCGCAAGCGCAAGTCCCTGCGCGGTTCGGACTTTCGGGGCATGAACCTGGCACACCTGGATCTGACTGGCGGAGACTTCTCCCGCTCCGACTTCCGTGAGGTGGACCTGTACGCCGCCAAGTTTGAGGGCGCGCGATTCCACCGCTGCAACTTCAAACACGTCACCCTGAAGCACACCGCGGTCTTCGACCCCGGCGCGCTGGAAGGATGCATCAATCTGCATCTGGTGGACATCGTGGATGAGACCGGCCAGGCCGTGCCGGGCGCACGTCTGACTGAAGAAGGCATTCAGTTGCCGGATCAGAAGGCCATCGAGGCCGCCAAGGCGGCACAGCCCACCCTGTCCAAGACGGCCCGTCGCCGCCAGCGCCTGGCCCAGTCCCAGGAATTGGAACTGGCGCTCTGATACCGGGCGGGTCGCGGCCCCATCCCCCTCTAAAGAAGTGGGGTTGCGGGGCAGGGGCCTGAGTGGGCCGGTGGCGACTCCTTTGCCGCTCGAAGGGCTCTAGCGAGTGAGCGGTGGCATCAACGTTGGGCGGTTGCCCCAATCCGGCTCAACATAGGTTTCGCCGCAGCCGCGGGTGGGGACCGTCTCCGGATTGGTCATCCACAGGCGCACATCAGCCCCCGGGCATGCCACGTCCAGCGCCCGCAGCAGGTCAGCCACGTTGGCCCGCAACTGGCGCTCCGCCCGCTCATAACAGTTGAGGATCGGCTCACTGCCATTGTCCCGGTCGCCCACCTGGACATAGGTGTCCTGAAGCCGGTGCTTCAAATGGCTGTTGGCGCACAGGCGTGGCGCCATGGCGGTCACATAGTCGGCGTCCCGCAGACTGCTGACCGGATCATCGAAATCCTGTGCAGTCGCGGGGACGGCGAACGCCGCTCCCATGCTCAGCACCAAGGCCACTGTCAGGGCGCGTGTCCGACATTGTCTGCTCATGATCCCGGGGTCCTTCTACATCGGGCGGCGCTGGCGCGCCTTGGGGGGCATTGGGCGGCGCCGGCGCGCCATGGCATCGGTCTTCGCTGTGTCGCCCCGTTATCCGTTAAACGCTCTGGCGCGGTTTCAGCCTGCGTTAACGGGGGCACGCTACACCACAATCAGAGAGCAAGATGGTGGCGGTATGGCAGTGCGTCCTGATCCAGACAAGGGCCCCTGTGGCCAAACAATGCCCGACGGCCTGTCCCAGGCCCGGCGTGTGGCCCGTGGCGAGGTGACCAGCCTGACGCTGGTTGAGGAGGCCATTGCCCGCGCTGAGGCTGCGGACGAGATGCTGGGCATCCTGGCCCATGCCGCCTTCGACCGCGCCCGGACCCAAGCCCGGCGCCTGGATGCCGCTGAGGGCACCCCGGGGCCATTGGCCGGCGTAC
>CAZCBM010000111.1:0-10840 GCA_964496805.1 uncultured Rhodospirillales bacterium
GCGGCAAGGGTTCTCCCCCCGGATTGATACGCTTCATGTCCGCCCCTGCACAGAGGTCGCGTCCCCATGTCTGACAGCCTGCCCCCCGTCGCTGCCCCTCCCCCGCCCGAGGACGGCCCGCCACGGCGCGTGTTCACCGGGGATCGGCTGATCGTGGCCACCCACAATCCGGGGAAACTGACGGAGATTCGCGCGTTGCTGGTGGATCGGGTACCCACCTGCTTGTCCGCCGGGGAGATGGGGCTGCCGGAGCCAGACGAGACCGGCACGACCTTTATCGACAATGCCCGTCTGAAGGCCCTGTCTGCCGCCACCCTGGGCGGTCATCCTGCCCTGGCCGATGACAGCGGGTTCAGTTTGGCAGCGCTGGATGGTCAGCCGGGCATCTACTCCGCACGCTGGGCCGGTGCGGACAAGGATTTCACCCTTGCGATGATCAAGGTTTGGGAAGCACTGCAAGCCAGCGCCAATCCCCGCGACACCCGCGCCTGGTTCACCTGTGCCCTGGCGCTGGCCTGGCCGGACGGGCACTGCGAGGTCTTTGAGGGCGTCATCACCGGCGATGCCGTCTGGCCCCCCCGCGGGGACAAGGGCTTTGGCTATGACGCCATGTTCCAGCCCAAGGACAGCCGCTTCACCTTTGGGGAGATCGAGCCCCACCAGAAGCATGCTGTCAGCCACCGCGCCCGCGCCTTTGAGCAACTGGTGGCCGCCTGCTTCCCGCCGCCGGGGCTGCTGACGTGACCCACCGTGCTGTGGCGGCGCAGGGGGAGGCCCGCCCGGGCGGCTTCGGCATCTATCTCCATTGGCCCTTCTGCGTTTCCAAGTGTCCCTACTGTGACTTCAACTCCCACGTCCGGGAGACGGTGGACCACGCCCGCTGGCGTCAGGCGCTGCGACGGGAGTTGGCGCACTACGCGCCGCTCACCCAGGGGTGGCAGGTGGACAGCGTGTTCTTCGGCGGTGGCACCCCCTCCTTGATGGCCCCTGACACGGTTGCGGCCTTGATTGAGGATGTGCGGGGGCTCTGGCCGGTGGCCCCGGACCTGGAGATCACGCTGGAGGCCAACCCCACCACGGTGGAGGCGGGAACCTTCGCCGACTTGGCCCGGGCAGGGGTCAACCGGGTGTCCCTGGGGGTGCAGAGCTTTGATGACGAGGCGCTCAGCCTATTGGGGCGCGCCCACAGCGCCCGGGAGGCTGAAGCGGCTTTGGAGGCGGCTCTGGCGCAATTCGATCGGGTCAGCTTTGATCTGATCTATGCTCTGCCAGGCCAAACACGGGCGGCGTGGGGGACGGCGTTGCAGGAGGCGCTCTGCCGGTGGCCGGTCCACCACCTCTCGCTCTATCAGTTGACCATCGAACCGGGGACCCGATTCCAGACCCTGCACCAGCGTGGTGACTTGGTGCTGCCGGAGGAGGAGACGCAGGCCCAAATGTACGAGGATACGGCGGGCATCACCGCTGATGCTGGCCTGCCGCTTTATGAGGTCTCCAACCATGCCCGGCCGGGCCAGGCGTCCCGCCACAATCTGGTCTATTGGCGCTATGGCGACTATTTGGGCATCGGCCCCGGCGCCCATGGCCGGCTAAGCACACCGGTGGGCAGGGTGGCCACCCGCACCCATCGGGCGCCTGAACTGTGGTTGGAGCGGGTGGAACGCGAAGGGACGGCGTTGATGGCCTGGGACACCATTACGCAAGCGGATATGGGGACCGAGGCGTTTTTGATGGGCCTGCGTCTGGCTGAAGGGGTGGACTTGCGCCGCTTGGAGAGGCTGACAGGCAAGCCGATTGAGGCTGTCTTGGACCTGGAATTGGCCCGGGACTTCCAGGCAGAGGGGCTGCTGGTGCTGACCCCCTCGCGATTGGCGCTCACCGCGGCCGGTCGGCTGACCACCAATGCGCTGGCGGCGGAGTTGCTGCTGTGAAGGCCGTGCCGCCGCCGCCGTGTCCCAGCGCCACACCGGGGCATGGCTTGACCTTGGGCCGCGGACGGCGCACCTATGTCGGCCGGATCGGGCCGACATGCCGACAGGGAGACTGAGCACTATGCTGCGAGACGCAATCAAGGCGGCGCTCAAAAGCGCCATGGCCGAGAAGGATGACACCGCCAAGAGCACGGTGCGCCTCATCATGGCGGCGCTGAAGGACCGGGACATCGACGCCCGCGGCAAAGGGAATGCCGAGGGGATCAGCGACGACGACATCCTGGGCATGTTGCAGAGCATGATCAAACAGCGCCGGGACAGCATCGATATGTATGAGAAGGGCGGCCGCTGCGAACTGGCCGAACAGGAGGCGGCTGAGATCGAGGTGATCCAGCGCTTCCTGCCGCGGCAGATGGAAGGCGCGGAGCTGGAAGGGGCCGTTGACGGTGCCATCCAGGAGGTCGGCGCCGAGAGCATCAAGGACATGGGCAAGGTGATGGCCCATCTGCGGGGCCAGTTTGCCGGCCAGATGGACTTTGGCCGCGCCAGTGAGGTCGTGAAGGCCCGGCTGGCGGGATGAGGTCGCGGCCGATCGGACGGGGTGTCCCATTCCTGGGCCTTGCTCTCTTTCTCCTGCTGCTGGCCGCGGTGCCGGTGCAAGCCGACAATCATGACCCCATGACGGCCGAGCCGGCCCCTGAGGGCATTCAGGATCGCTGGTGGGAAACCGCCCAGCCCAGTGACCCGGTCTTGTTCCCGCGACAGCTCCAGCGGGGGCAGGTGTATCGCTTGGCCCGCCCGCTGCTGGTGGCCCCGGGGTTTTCCTATGTCATTGGCGGTGGGGTTGACCTCCAGCTGGGTCAGGAGAGCCTGCCCGCCGGCAGCCTGATCCGCTTGGATACCGTGATCCAGGCACCGGCCCCCGTGGCCTTTGGGCTGGCCATTCGGACCCCTGCGGGAGAGTCCAAAGGGGGGCTCACCGCCCGGGCCCGGGACATTGTCCGCGCCATTAATTAGAGCATTTTGCGATCAGTCTGGCCCAGCCGGCTCCCCCACCCGGCCACCCATTGGTACGATACGGGAGTGCGTGGCCGGGTGGGGGCGTGGGGTGGTCAAGATCGGCGGGACTAAACAACTAACCCACGGTCATCCTGTCAGGCTGAAACCGGCCAGTTTCTTGGCCAACGAGGCAAGCTGAGCATGGGCGATGTTGGATTGGGAGCGCAGGGCCAGGACCTCTCCCAGCCGTCCCGGTCGGGCCAGCAGCGCGCGCAGGACCGGCGCGGCGGAGACGGAGCCATCCGGTTGCAGGCATTGCGCGGCATAAGCGGGCACCGAGCGATCTGCCGGATCAGCAATCACCCGCAGCACGCTCAGAGGGACCCTGAGGTCCCGCGCGGCCCTGGCCACGCCAAGGCTCTCCATATCCACGGCCAAGGCGCCCGTGCGCTGATGCAGCGCCATCTTGTCCGCTGGAGAGAGGATCGCAGCGTGCGCGCCAAAAATCGTGCCGCGCTGGCCATTCAGGGCCGGAAGCGTGTGGGCGGCATAGCTGTCGGTGTCGGTGACAACGGCCAAGGCGTCCACCACGGTGCCTGTGGGCACGTCCGGTGCCAGGCCCCCTGCCAGGCCGATGCTCACAAGCCGTTCAGCGCCCTTGGCCACGGCATCCCGCGCCAGGGCTTCCGCCCGATGGACGCATCCCCCGGCGACAAGCACTGGCCAGGGCAGCGGTGCCAGGGCCTTGGCCTCGCTCTTCAGCCCGCAGATCAGCCCAATAGCGGCACCCATCGTTCCCCTCGTCAGCCTGTCTCAGATGCCCCAGGCGACCATCTTGTCATTGGCTTGGGACAGTCGTTGATAACGGGCGACGGCCCATAGGGGGAAGTAGGCGGCATAGCCGTGATATTTCAGGTAGAAGACCTTGGGGAAACCGGTGCCGGTCCAGAAGGTTTCCTCCCACCGGGCGCCCTCCTTGGGCGCGGTTTCCAGCATCGCCACCCCGCGGGCAACCTCTGGGCTGTCCACCTCTCCGGCCGCCATCAGCCCCAGCAGGGCCCAGGCGGTTTGGGACGCGGTGGAGGATTTCACCCAATCCCGACGGTCGTCGCGGTAGGTGTCCAGGTCCTCCCCCCAGCCGCCGTCTGCCTGCTGGCGGGCCTTTAGCCATGCCACGGCCTTGCGGATGGCCGGCTGAGACATGTCTTCGCCTGCTGCATTCAGCGCGCACAGGGCCGACCATGTTCCATAGACATAGTTGGCGCCCCAGCGGCCAAACCAACTGCCGTCGGGTTCCTGCTGGTCTTTGATCCAGGCCACGGCGCGGGCGATGGGCTCAGCATAGCGGGTCGCATCCACCTGCGCCAAGGCGCCCACCACCCGGGCGGTGACGTCCACCGTTGGCGGGTCCAGCAGGGCACCATGATCCGCGAAGGGGATGGAGTTGAGATAGAAATGCTCATTCTCCGGCTCGAAGGCGCCCCAGCCGCCATTGCTGGACTGCATCCCCACCATCCAGGCGCATGCTCGCTCCACGGCGCCGCGATACTTTTGGTCGCCCTGGCGGTCCATGGCCATGACCACGACGGCAGTGTCATCCACGTCGGGATAATGGTCATTCCAGTATTGGAAGGCCCAACCGGCGGGCTTGAGGTCGGGCCGGCGGGAGGTCCAATCGCCCTTGACCTGGGTGATCTCCCGTTCCAGCAGCCAATCCAGCGCCTCGATCAGGGCCGGGTCGTCTTTTTCCCCCGACTCCAGCAGCGCATGGGCGCCCAGGCAGGTATCCCACACCGGCGACAGGCAGGGCTGCACCATGACTTCCGCCTGACCGTCGGGGGCCGTCTGCTGGATCACCAGCTTTTCCACGGCCGATCGGGCCGCGAGCACGGCGGGATGATCGTCGGGATAGCCCATGACCTTCAAGGCCATCAGGGCGTTGGCCATGGCCGGGTAGATCCCCCCCAGCCCGTCTTCGCCATTCAGCCGCTCCAGCGTAAAGGCCATGGCCTTGGCCACGGCCCGGCGGCGGGGGCCAGCCGGAAACAGGCGAGGCTCCGCCCAGCGCAGGACCCGATCCAGGCCCAGGAACAGGCGGCCCACCACGCTGCCGGTGGGATTGGTGTTGTAGCGTCGATGCTGTTCCGGCGGGGTGATGAAGAGTTCCCGGATCGACCGGCCCGTGGGGTTGGCGGCCTGCGCACGGTGGGACATCAGCACGGTCAGCGGGATCAGCACCGTTCGCGACCAATAGGCGATCTTGGAGACGTGAAACGGAAACCATTGGGGCAGCAGCATCAGTTCCACCGGCATCACCGGCACGCCGCGCCACGGGATCTGGCCAAACAGGGCCAGCGAGATGCGGGTGAAGACATTGGCCGCGGCGGCGCCCCCCTGGTTCAGTATCCAGGCCCGTGCGGCGGCCATATGCGGGGCATCGGGATCGTCACCGATTAGCTTCAGTGCCCAATAGGCCTTCACGCTGGCGGAGACATCGCCGTCGCCGCCATGAAACAACGGCCAACTGCCGTCCGCCGCCTGGTGTCGACGCAGATAGACGCCCACTTCGGCCTCACGCTCCGGCCGGATTTCCCCGAGGAAATGATACAGCAGCACATATTCGGACGGGATGGTGGTGTCGGCCTCCAGCGGGAAGCATAGGTGCCCGTCGCCCTGCTGCAGGTCCAGCAGAGCGCGGCGCTGGCGCTCAATCAAGCGGGTGCGATCGGATCGATCGGTGGCGAGATCAGCAAAGACAGAGGCGGTGGTCATGGGCGGGCCGTCAGTTGGGTGTCACCCCGGGGGCGCAGTGAATGTTGCGGTGCAGTAGCAGACTCTGCCTTGTCTGTCAGCTGTCGCCTTTGTCGCCTGTTCCCGATGGAACGAAGCGGCCGCGGCGCAGCCTGTGGGATGCATCGCCGAAACCTTAATGCGGGAATGTTGTTACGCCAAAGACACAAGCGCTTGATCGCTTCCGCTGGCGACACACAAACGGGGCGAAGAGGTGCTCCTCGCCCCGGATGATCGGTTTTGGTCGTCGGCGTGGGCCGGGGGCCTGGGACCGTGGGGTGGTCGAGGCAAACAGGATAGGCTTAGCCGACCGCGCGGACCTTGACGTAGCTGCCGGGGGCAGCTTCCAGACCCTTCTTGATCTTGCGCGCCGGCACCTTCTCGCCCGTACGCTTCTCCACCCATTCCTCCCAGGTGGGCCACCAGCTCCCGGCATGTTCCTCGGCGGTGGCAAGGAAGTCTTCGGGCTTCTCCGGCAGTGAGCGATTGGTCCAGAAACAGTATTTCTCAGCGGCTGGCGGGTTGACCACCCCGGCAATATGGCCGGAGGCACTCAGGACGAACTGCGTCGGGCCCTTGAAGATCTGCGTGGCCCGGTAGGTCGCAACCCAGGGCGCAATATGATCTTCGCGTGTGGACAGCAGGAAGCTGGGGGTTTCAATCTTGGTCAGATCAATGGGGGTCCCGTCGATCTCGATCGCACCCGGCCTGACCAGCTTATTCTCCAGATACATGTTCCGCAGATAGAAGCTGTGCATCTTGGCCGGCATCCGGGTGCTGTCACCATTCCAATAGAGGAGGTCGAACGGGAACGGATCCTTGCCCAGAAGATAGTTGTTGACCACAAAGCTCCAGATCAGGTCGTTGGCCCGAAGCATGTTGAAAGTAGTCGCCATCTCCTTGCCGTCCAGATAACCGGAGCGGTTCATTTTCTGCTCGAGGGCGGCCAGCTGCTCCTCATCAATGAAGACCGTCAGCTCCCCAGCTTCCTCGAAGTCCAGCAATGTGGTGAAGTAGGTGGCGGTTTTGAATACGTCGCCTTCCCCTTTGGCGGCCAGGTAAGCCAACGTGGTGGCCAGCAGCGTTCCGCCCAGGCAATAGCCAATCACATTGACTTCGCGCTCGCCGGTCAGCTTTTCAATCTGAGTGCGGGCGTCCAGCGGGCCAAGCTTCATGTAATCTTCGAAATTCATCTCCGCCAGCTTGGCATCGGGATTGACCCAGGAGATGACAAAGACGGTATGGCCCTGATCGACAGCCCACTTGATGAAGCTGTTCTTGGCGCGCAGGTCCAGGATGTAGAATTTGTTGATCCACGGGGGAATGATCAGCAGCGGGGTCTTGTGGACCTCGTCCGTGGTGGGCTCATACTGGATCAACTGCATCAGGTCGTTTTGATAGACCACCTTGCCCGGCGTGGTGGCAACGTTCTTGCCGACCTCGAACGCCGTTTCATCGGTCATGGAGATGCGCAGGGTGCCGTCACCCTTCTCCAGGTCTTCCAGCAGGTTTTCCAGGCCCTTAATCAGGTTTTCGCCGCCGCTTTCCACCGTGGCCTTCAGCACGGTCGGGTTGGTCAGGGCGAAGTTGGACGGGCTCAGCGCGTCGATGAACTGGCGGGTGTAGAAGTCCACCTTCTGCCGGGTGCGGGGGTTCATGCCCTCCACATCGTCCACCACATGCTGAAGATAGCGGGCGGACAGCAGGTAGGATTGTTTGATGTAATCAAAGACCGCGTTCTCAGACCAGCTCTCGTCCTTGAAACGCCGGTCGCCCTTGTCCGGTTCGATCACCGGGTCGGTCTTCTCGCCAAGCATCCGGCGGGTCGTGCGCGCCCACAGGTCCATGTAGCTGTTCCACAGGTTGATCTGGGCTTCGATCAGCTTCTGCGGTTCGGACATCATCCGCGATGTCATTTCAAAAAAGGCGCTGCCGATGTTCAGCGGGTCCAGGCTGAGTTGGGCGGCGCTGTCCGGCTGGGCATTGGCCATGTGACGGGTGAGGAAATCCTGCACCAAATTTTGACTGCGCTGCGCGATGTTGGCGAGCGTCTTGGCCACCTCCTGCGGGTCGGGCGCGGTGGGGTTGCTCTCCGCTTTCTGGCTCATGGGATGTCCTCCGGCACGGTAAGGGGCGGCAAGGGGGCGCGGCTGAGATGGCGCCCAACCCGGCTCACGTCGCATGGAATCCGCCGGCATTCAACCCGCCAAAGCGCGCGCCGCGGCCTGTGTGGGGCAGGGCGGACCGCGGCGGGCTGCGGCGGACCATGGTGGGAGGCCATCGCAGCATGGTGTCACCAGCTTGGCCCACCCAACTCCCCTCCTTGCTTTTCGGCCGGTCCCCTATCGCGAAAATACGGCCATGGGGGGCAGGGTGATCGGGCAAGGTGGTCGGGCGGGGGATGCCTGATGGAGTGGGCTCCTTTGCCCCGCAAGGGGCTCCGGCGTGCGGCACTCAGGAAGGCCAAGGCGGCGGGGCATCCGCGCGAAACACCTTAAAGCGCGACCGTTGAGCGATCTGCGCGCCCCTGCGACAGCGAAGGTCCCTTGAATTCACGCGGTGTCTGGAGGACAACCCTTATTCACCCGTCCTGGTTTTCCGCCTTCCGACTCCCCCTCCCCCTTCGCTGCCCTGACATGATGGTTGCTGTGCGTGCTGTTCCCCTGTTGCTGAGCCTGCTGGCGCTTGGCGCCTGCATGGTGCCCGAGCGGTCGGCCCCGCCGGTGAGCTTTGCCGGGAGCGAGCGCGACGCCCGGATTCTGGCCAATGAGGATGCTCCGGCCCCGACCCTGGGGGATTTCCCGCAGGATCCAACGGCCCCGCCGCAGCCGTCGCGGTGCATCCAGGGGGGGCGAGACCTGTTCATTGGCCCCACCGCCGAGCCTGCCGAGCCGGCGCCGGCGGCGGACAGCCACCTCCAGCAGACAGCCTGCCGCCCATGAGTGATGACGCCAAACTGCGCACGGATTTCCACAGGATCCGGCGCCTGCCCCCCTATGTGTTTGCTGAGGTCAATCGGATGAAGGCCGCCGCGCGGGCGCGGGGGGAGGACATCATCGATTTCGGCATGGGCAACCCCGACCAGCCCACCCCGCAGCACATCGTGGACAAGCTTTGCGAGGCGGCCCAGGATCCTAAGGCGCACCGTTACTCCAACTCCCGCGGCATTCCGGGTCTGCGACGGGCCTTGGCGGCCTATTATGGGCGGCGGTTTGGGGTCGAGTTGGCCTGGGATCGGGAGATCTGTGTCACCCTTGGCAGTAAGGAGGGGCTGGCCAACTTGGCGCAGGCCATCAGCGAGCCGGGGGACACCATGTTGGTGCCCAACCCAAGCTACCCCATCCATCCCTTCGGCTTCATCATCGCCGGGGCAGCATTGCGCCACTTGCCCACGGCCGCGGACCCGCGCTTCATGGTGGAGTTGGACCGGGCGGTGCGTTACTCCATTCCCAAGCCCATCGCGCTGGTCCTGAACTACCCCTCCAACCCTACGGCCGAGGTGGTGGATCTGGCGTTCTATGAGGAGGTGGTGGACTACTGCCGCCATGCCGGGATCTACATCATCTCCGATCTGGCCTATGCCGAGATCTATTTTGGGGATGAGCCGCCGCCGTCCATCCTGCAGGTGCGTGGTGCGCGGGACGTGGCGGTGGAGTTCACCAGCCTGTCCAAGACCTACAATATGCCAGGATGGCGCATCGGGTTTGCCGCAGGCAATGCCACGCTGATCGAGGCGCTGGCACGGATCAAATCCTATCTGGATTATGGCGCGTTCACCCCCATACAGGTGGCAGCAACGGCGGCGCTGAACGGGCCTCAGGACTGCGTGGCGCAAGCCCGTGCCCTGTATAAGGAGCGGCGGGACGTCCTGATCGAAGGGCTGGACGCCGCCGGGTGGACCGTGTCCAGTCCCCCAGCCAGCATGTTCGCCTGGGCGCCCATTCCTGAGCCGTTCCGCGACATGGGCTCGCTTGAGTTCAGCAAGCTGATGTTGGCCAAGGCCGGGGTGGCGGTGGCCCCCGGCATCGGCTTTGGCGAATATGGCGACGACTTTGTGCGCATCGCGCTGGTGGAGAACACCCAGCGCATCCGGCAGGCCATGCGGGCGCTGAAAACCTTCTTCCGTCAGGCCGATCCTGACGCCCCCCTTGATCTGGAGCGACCCGGTGTCCTCACATCCTGATGCCTCCTCCCCCCTGCCTTTGCGCCTGGGCATTGCCGGTTTGGGCACTGTTGGTGTGGGGGTGCTGCAGGTGCTGGCCACCCATGGGACGCTGCTGGCCCGCCGTGCCGGTCGGCCCTTGCAGGTAACAGCGATCAGCGCCCGGGATCGTCATCGCGACCGCGGTGTGGCGGTGGATGGTTTCGCCTGGGAGGAGGACGCCGTTGCCCTGGCCGCCCGTGCCGATGTGGACGTGGTCGTGGAGTTGATCGGCGGGTCGGATGGGATCGCCAAGGACACCGTTGAGGCTGCCCTTGCCGCCGGTAAGCCGGTGGTGACCGCAAACAAGGCCCTGCTGGCGGTTCATGGCGCCGCTTTGGCCCGTCAGGCGGCCGATGCCGGTGTCCCGTTGGCCTATGAGGCCGCTGTGGCGGGGGGCATCCCGGTGATCAAGGGCCTGCGGGAGGGCCTGGCCGCCAACCGCATGACCCAGGTCTTTGGCATCCTGAACGGCACCTGTAACTACATCCTGACGGAGATGACTCAGACCGGCCGCGCTTTTGAGGAGGTGCTGGCGGAGGCGCAGGCGCTTGGCTATGCCGAGGCGGACCCGGCGACCGATGTCGATGGATGGGACGCGGCCCACAAACTGGCCCTGCTGGCCAGCCTCGCCTTCGGCACGGCGGTGGATTTCCAGGGGATCCACGTGGAGGGTATCCGCTCCATCACCGCCGAAGACATCGCCTTTGCCACCGAGTTGGGGTTCAAGATCAAGCTGTTGGGCGTGGCGGTGGACCATGGCAGCGACGGTGTGGAACAGCGGGTGGAGCCCTGCTTGGTGCCCCTGGACAGCCCCATCGCCGCCATCGACGGCGTGTTCAATGCCGTTATCGCAGATGGCGACTTTGTCGATCGGGTGATGCTGGTGGGCCGCGGCGCGGGGGCGGGCCCCACCGCT
>CAZCBM010000112.1:0-10784 GCA_964496805.1 uncultured Rhodospirillales bacterium
ACCCCATCCGTGCCGCCATCCGCGCGGCTTGCCCTGATGCCCTGGACATCGCCGACCGCGCCCAGGCCATCGCCGAAGCCCTGACCCAAGCACAGCCAAGTGACCTGGTGGTGGTGGCTGGCAAGGGCCATGAGGAGGGGCAGATCCGCGGGACCACCACCCTGCCCTTCAGCGACCACACCGCCATCCTGGAGGCGTTGCCATGACCGCCGCCCGCCCTGCTGCTGCGCCGCTCTGGACGCTTGCCGCTGCCGCCGAGGCCGTTGGAGCGGCCGGTCTCGTCAAGGCCGCTGGAGCGGCCGGTCTCGCCGGCGGGGCAGAAACCGCCCTCACCAGCCTGTCCATCGACACCCGATCCCTGGACCCGGGCGCCCTGTTCGTCGCGCTGGAGGCGACGCGGGACGGCCATGACTTCGTACCCCAGGCGTTTGAGCGAGGGGCGGCGGCAGCGTTGGTCCATCGCCGCGCAGACCACTGGCCCGCTCATTGGCCCTTGATAGAGGTGGCAGACACGCAGGCCGGCCTGGAGGCGTTGGGTGCTGCGGCACGCGATCGCAGCCCGGCCCTGCGCATCGGCATCACCGGCTCTGTCGGCAAGACCACAACCAAGGAGGCGCTGGCCCAGGTGCTGCGCGCCCAGGGACGGACCCATGCCGCCACGGGCAGTTTCAACAATCACTGGGGGGTGCCCCTGACGCTGGCCCGGATGCCGGAAGCAACGGACTATGGCGTGTTTGAGTTGGGCATGAACCATGCGGGCGAATTGGCCGCGCTGAGCCCCCAGGTGCGCCCCCATGTGGCCGTGGTCACCATGGTGGCCCCGGTCCACCTGGAGTTCTTTGCCTCCACGGATGATATCGCCCGGGCCAAAGCCGAGATTTTTGGCGGCATCGCGCCGGGCGGTACCGCCGTGTGGAATGCCGACCTGCCCCAGTCCCCCCTGTTGGAGGCTGCAGCCAAGGCCAGCCCGGCCGCCCGCCATATCTCGCTGGGCCGGGGGGAGGGGTGTGCCGCGCAGTTGGTGTGGGCGGAGCCGCTGGACACAGGCGGCTGCCGACTGGCGGTGGACCTGATGGGCCAGCGCCTGGAGGGCACCATCGCGCTGCCCGCCAATCCCCATGCCCACACCGCCCTGGTGGTGTTGACCCTGGCCGCCCTGGCAGGGGCCGATCCGGCGCAGGCTCTGGTGGCGTTGGGCCAGGTGCAGCCGGTCAAGGGCCGGGGACAAACACAGACCCTGCGGCTGCCCGGCAACGGCAGTTTCACACTGATCGACGAGAGCTATAACGCCTCCCCCCCGGCGGTCTCTGCGGCTCTGGCGCACCTTGCCAGCCGGCCCGCCGCCGGGCGAAGGGTCGCGGTCCTGGGCGACATGCTGGAACTGGGGGACCAGGGACCGGCGATCCATGCCGGGCTGGCCCGCCATATCCTGGGCTCCGGCATCGACAGCGTGCACACGGTGGGCCCGCTGATGGCTCACCTGAGTGGGTCCCTGCCGTCACACCAGGTGGCGGGTCATCATGCTGACAGTGGCGCTGCCGCCATGGCTGTGGCAAGTCAGGTTTCCCCAGGGGATGTGGTGATGGTCAAGGGCTCCGCCGGCATGAAGATGGGCACGATCATCGCGGCGCTGGAGGCGCTAACCCCCCGCCCCCTGCCCACAAACTGACATCCACCCCCGGCGCCCCGGACGGAAGGCCAGGCCGATGCTCCATTTTCTATATGATCTCTCGCAGACCGTTGATGCCGTGGATTTCCTGCGCGTCTTTGGCTCCACCGCGCTGCGCAGCGGCGGCGCCTTCATCACCGCGCTGGTCATGTGCCTGTTGATCGGCCCGCCCATCATCCGGCGGCTGAAGGCCAAATATGCCGAAGGTCAGCCGATCCGTGATGTCGGCCCGGATCACCAGGGCAAGCGTGGCACCCCCACCATGGGCGGCTTGATGATCCTGGCCTCGCTGACCACCAGTTGCCTGCTGTGGATGGATCTGACCCTGGCACACACCTGGATGGTGCTGATGGTCACCTTGGGCTTCGGGGCTGTGGGATTTCTGGATGACTACCGCAAGCTCACCCGCAACAGCTACAGGGGCGCGCCGGCCAAGGTCCGCCTGGCGCTGAAGGGGGCAATCGTCCTGGTTGCCGCGATTTGGTTGGCCTATGTCAGTCCAGAAGCGTTGAACACGGCCATTGCCTTCCCGTTCTTCAAGGATTTTCTGCTGGATGGCGGTTATCTGCTGTATGTGCCTTTTGTGATCATTGTCGTTGTGGGGGCCGGCAATGCGGTGAACCTCACCGACGGTCTGGATGGTCTGGCGACAGTGCCGGTGATGATTGCGGCCACCAGCTTTGGGGTCATCGCCTATGTGGTGGGTCGTCCCGACTGGTCGAAAGATCTGCTGCTGTTCAATGTGCCCAACGCCGAAGAATTGCTGATCTTCTGCGCGGGACTATGCGGCGCGTGCCTGGGCTTTTTGTGGTATAACGCTCCCCCCGCCCGGGTGTTCATGGGCGATACCGGCTCCCTGGCCCTGGGCGGCGCTTTGGGCATTATCGCGGTCATCACCAAGCACGAGTTTGTGCTGGCCATCATCGGCGGCCTGTTTGTGCTGGAGGCCGCGTCGGTTGTGATCCAGGTGATCAGTTTCAAGACCACCGGCAAGCGCGTCTTCCGCATGGCGCCGATCCACCATCATTTTGAGAAGAAGGGATGGGCCGAGCCCACCATCGTCATCCGCTTCTGGATCATCTCCGTGGTGCTGGCCCTGATCGGCCTCGCGACGCTGAAGCTGCGATGATCGCGCTGGACTTCCTCGATCCCACCCGGCCCGTGGCGGTGCTGGGTATGGGCATCAGCGGGCGGGCCACCGTGGCGGCCCTGAAAGCCGCAGGGCTGACCGTCTTTGCCCATGATGACCGTTCCTCGGCTTTGGCCCCGGCCCTGAGCCTGGGGGCCGCGGCCTTGGCGCCGGAGACCGAGGAGGGCGCGTCACGCCTGCGAGACTGCCAAGTGCTGGTGGCGGCCCCTGGCATCCCCCTGACCCATCCAGCACCAAATCCGGTCATCGCCCAGGCCCAGCGCCAGGGTGTGCCGGTGGTGGGGGATGTGGAGGTGTTGGCCCGCGCTCTACCGCCCCATCAGCCCCTGATTGGCATCACCGGCACCAATGGCAAGTCCACCACCACCGCCCTGGTCCACCATATCTTGGCCGACGCGGGGCAGGCCCCGGTGGTGGGCGGCAATCTCGGCCCCCCGGTCCTGGGGTTGGAGATCCCCGGGCCACAGACGCCGGTGGTACTGGAACTGTCCAGCTATCAGTTGGACTTAGTGCACACCCCGTGCCTGGCCGCGGCGGCATGGATCAACCTGACACCGGACCATCTGGCCCGTCATGGCGGTCTCGACGGCTATATCGCGGCCAAGCGGCGGATCATTGCGCTGCGCCGCCCGGGCGCGCCGTTGGTCATCGGGGTGGATGATGCCGCCACCAGTGCTGTGGCAGAAGCGGTGGCGCAGGCCGCCCATGGGTCGGACGACGGCCCGGTGATCCGCATCTCCACCCAGGGCCCCATCCCCCAGGGACCGGCGGTTTTTGCCCGCGAGGGCCACCTGTGGGAGGCCTTGGACGGTCCAGCACACAAGGTGTTGGATCTCGCCCCCCTGCCCACCCTACGCGGCAGCCACAACGCCCAGAACATCGCCGTGGCCTGGGCGTTGGCGCGCCAGCGCGGTGTTGAACCAAGCACGCTGGCGCGGGCCATCCACAGTTTCCCCGGCCTGGCCCACCGTCAGGCCCTGGTGGCCGTTCACCAGGGGGTAACCTGGATAAACGACAGTAAGGCAACCAATGCCGAGGCCGCTGTTCACGCCTTGCGCGCCTATCCGGCCATCCGCTGGATCCTGGGGGGTCAACCCAAGGAGACGGGCCTGGACGGGTTGCAAGAGGATTTGGGTAACGTCCGCGCAGCCTATCTGATTGGGCAGGCGCAGTCGGACTTCGCCCAATGGCTGATGCGCCATGCCGCCGGGCTGCCGGTGCGCTTGTGCACGACGCTGGATCAGGCGGTGGCGCAAGCCGCTGCGGAGGCCGAGGCGGGGGACACCGTGCTGCTGAGCCCCGCCTGCGCCAGTTGGGATCAGTTTGCCAGCTTCGAGGCGCGGGGCGATGCCTTCGCCGCGAAGGTCAAGGACATGATTGCCGCTGCGGGCTAGGGGGGAGCGCTTCCGGCCTGGCAGCGGTCTCCACCGATGACTCTTCAAGCCGGGAACCCACCCATGGCGATCACTGCCGACCTCAGCCCAGACCCCGCGACCCCGGTAGCCTGCCGCCTGCCACGGCGCTTGCCACGGCGCTTGGTGGACCGCAATGACAGCACCATTGTCGGCCGCTGGTGGTGGACCCTGGACCGCCCCCTGGTATGGATGATGCTGGGGTTGATCGGCATCGGCCTGTTCCTGGTCTCCACCGCTGGACCGGTGGTGGTGGCCCGCCAGGGCTGGTCCAATCCCTTCCATTTCCTGGAACGGCATGTGCTGTTCATCGCTCTGGGGGTGCCGGTGCTGGTGCTGGTCAGCCTTCTGGATGTGGTTCAGGTTCGCCGGCTGGGGTTGCTGATGATGCTGGGCACCCTGGGGGCGCTGGCCCTGACCCTGGTGATTGGTGACAGCCGCAACGGCGCGACCCGATGGCTGGACCTGGGCTTTCTGAGCCTTCAAGCCAGCGAGTTTGCCAAGCCGGCCTTTGCCATCACCACCGCCTGGCTGTTGGCCCACGGGCGGGAGAGCCAGAGCTTTCCAGGGCGGACGCTGGCCGTTCTGGTCTGGATGGCTTGTGTGGCCCTGCTGCTGATGCAGCCGGACCTGGGACAGACGGTTCTCCTCACCTCCATCTTCTTTGCCATCGCCTTCCTTGCCGGCCTGCCCATGATCCTGGTGCTGATCGGCGGGATTGGGGCCGCCGCCGGCGGGATAGGCGCCTACTTTGCCCTGGATCATGTGCAAAAGCGCGTCGATGGCTTCCTGTTCCCGGCCGACGGCGCCATGCCGTTCCAGGTGGAGAAGAGCCTTGCCACCATCAAAAGCGGAGGGCTCTTGGGACAGGGACCCTACAGCGGGGTGGCCAAATGGTCCCTGCCGGATGCCCACACCGATTTCCTGTTCAGCGTGGCGGTGGAGGAGTTGGGCTTGGTGTTCGCGCTGGGGATCATTTTGCTGTATGGCGCCCTGATCCTCAGGGGGATGAGGCGGCTGGCAGGCCAGCAGAACCTGTTTGTCCTGTTGGCCGGTGGCGGCTTGCTGGCACAGATCGCCGTGCAGACCACCATCCATCTTGCCACGTGCCTGGCGCTGATCCCCCCCAAGGGCATGACGCTGCCGTTCCTGAGTTACGGCGGCTCCTCCATGCTGTCCCTATGCATTGCCGGCGGCATGATCCTGGCGCTGACCCGCCGGGCCGGTCGATAGCGGGTGGGTCGCTTAAGCCCAGGGTCGGTTAAAGCCTAGCCCACCTGCCTACAGCAGGGGACACCGATTTGGAGTCGGTGTCCCCTGCTGTAGCTTTCAGGTGGTCGCTCGGATGATCCCCTCCGTGGCGTTGCCACTTTGTGGTCCAACGATCTATGGACGGGGCGCGACGGGCGGCGCGGCCATCGCTGGGTCCGCGATCCACCCTTCTTGCCGGATGGTGGGCGTGTCGGGCATGCCGTGCCCCTCCTGACGCCACGCCCAGGCCGCCTGGATCAGGGCCAGAAGGGCATCCAAGCGGTCAGCGCTGCGCTCGGCCACCAGATCCGCCGCCAGATCCCCAGGCAGGGCCTCCAGGCGTACCCCATAGGCCGCCGCCACCGCCGCACCCTGCAGACCCGTCAAGAGGACCTCCCGGTTGGTGAGGCGCCGGGCCTGCTGATCCCGAGGGCCGTCCTTGTACGCCGGATCCGCCAACAGTGCCCGGGCCACCAGCGCCGGATAGGCCTCCACCACCAGCCGGTTCGCACCGGGCACGGGGCGCAGGGGCAAGACGCTGACCCCCTCGGCTGCCTGCAACCGGGGCGCCAGCGCGTGGAACATCAACCCCATAGGCGGGCGGCGGACGTTGCAGGGACTGGCAGAGCGCGCCACCCGATCATTCTGGCGATAGAGATACTTCTGCCCCGCTGGTTGGGCCGCCTGATCAGCCACAAGCAAATCTCGGTACGCCGTTCGGTCCAGCGCCGCCGCCTCCGCGACATAGGCCTGCCAGGAAGGCGGCCAGCCCAGCCGCGCCACCAACCCCGCCGGCAACCCAAAGCAACTGTCCATTGCCATGATCCAGGGCCCCGGTGCGGCAAGGGCGGTCTCCACCACGGCAAAGCTCTCTGCCGTTTGCAGGTGCTCCAGATGCACCCGGTCCCCCGCCAGCCAACCAAACGCCAGCGCCAGCGGCTTGCTGGACGAGGGGGCGGAGGTAACGTCAACGCCGATCACGCGCACAGATCAAATTCCCTGACAGGTGTCAGAAACAGCCGCTTGTCGGCGGCACCCAAAGCTGTCAGGTAGGGGGACCCAGTCTTCCTTCCAGCAGAAAGTCCCGCGATGACCGACGCGCCCCCTGACCCCGCCGCCTCCGCGGCCCTGCCTGCCACGCGGGAGGAGCGGCGGAAGGAACGGCTCAGCGTTGGCAGTTGGATCCTTTATGACTGGGCCAACTCCGTCTATCCGACGGTGGTGGTGACCTTCATCTTTGCGGCCTATTTCCGCGACAGTGTTGTGGGCGCGGAGGGCACAGAGGGCACGGAACTATGGAGCCGGATCATTGCCGTCTCCGGCTTCATCATCGCCTTTCTGGCCCCCATCCTGGGCTCGATTGCCGATGAGATGGGGCGGCAGAAGCCGCTGATCGGGGGCTTCACGTTGATCGTAGGACTGGCGGCCATCGGCCTTTGGTGGGTGACCCCCGATGCCAGTTCCATCGTGCTGGCCATGCTGCTGGTGGTGATCGGCAATGTCGCCTTTGAGGTGGCGCAGGTGTTCTATAACGCCATGCTGCCCTTTGTGGCACGGCCGGAGAAGCTGGGCCGGATCAGCGGCTGGGGCTGGGCCTTTGGATATGTGGGGGGGCTGGTGTGCTTGGTGCTGTGCCTGATCCTCTTCATCATGCCGGCAGAACCTCTGTGGGGCCTAAGCAAGGAGCAGGCTGAGCATGTGCGCATCATCGGCCCCTTTGTTGGCCTGTGGGTGATCGTGTTTGCCATCCCCATGCTGCTCTACACCCGTGAGCAGCCCACCACCGGCACCCCCATCGCGCGTGCCGCCCGCCAGGGGCTCAGCAGTTTGTGGAAGACCATCAAGCGCCTGCCGCGCTTCCCGTCCTTGCTGCGCTTTCTGATCGCCAGCATGCTCTACCGCGATGGCCTGCTGACCCTGTTCGCCTTTGGTGGGCTGTATTTCAGTGCCCTGTTCCTAACCCCGGAGTTGTTCAGCGCCACCGCCGGTGCCGATCTGGACCCCTCGGCCGAGGGTTTTGCCATGGAACTCGCCAGTTGGAAGAGCCAGCAGATCCTGATCTTCGCCATTGTGCTGAATGTCACCAGCGCCTTGGGCGCCTTCGGCATGGCGTGGGTGGATGATTGGCTGGGGTCCAAGGCGGCCATCTCCCTCAGCTTGGTGGGGCTGATGCTGTTTGGCTTTGTTGCCGCGTTGACCGGCGACTATTGGGTTTTCTATGCCACGGCAGCCGGCATCGGGCTGTTCATCGGCCCGATCCAGTCCGCCAGCCGCAGCTATCTGGCGCGGCTGGTCCCCGGCAAGGACGTCAACGAGTTCTTTGGCCTGTATGCGCTCACCGGCAAGACCACGGCCTTCCTTGGCCCCCTGATCTATGGCTTGGCCACGGGGTGGTTCGAGACAGAGCGAGCGGGCATGCTGAGCATCATGCTGTTCATGGCCGTGGGCTTGGCCCTGCTGCTGACCGTCAGCCCGGCCCGGGAAGCCCGCAAACGCCTGGAGGCCGAGGCCACCTCAAAGGGCTAGAGCGCATCGCGGCGAGAGAGAGTCTGCACCAGCCCGCCACAGCAGGGCAACCGATTTCACATTGGTGCCCGCTGCTGCAAGAGGGCGGTCGAAGGACCCGCAAGCGCGCCCAACCGGGTCTCCCATGACAGGTTTCACGCCACGGACGGTTCTTGGCAGACTGTACTTGGCAGACAGCTCTGGGCGATCCCGCCGCAGTCGACAGCCCTGTGGGGGATCAGGGCACGACACACCGCTGCCGCATGGCCTCCAGGGCACCAACGGCTGCCTGCATCACCCGCAGTTGGTGATCATCGCTGAGGTGCTGGCGGAAGGGCTGCGCCTGATCCTGACCCTCGCTCAAGAGGACGACGAAGGTCAGTTCGGTCAGGGTAAGATCGGCCGTGGTCAAGGCCTCCGCCACACAGGCGCAGTCCGCGGAGGGGCCGGCGGCCCCTGTCTGTGCCAGGCAGGCGCTCAAGAGGCGCCGGCGGCCCTCTGCCAGGCTTGCCAGACGCTGCGGCACGGGCGGCGCCACCGATCCGGCGCCTGGCGGCGGCGGCGTGGGCACAGGCGCAGCCGGTGAGGGGACAGCGGGCACAGGCGCAGCCGGTGCGGGGACAGCGGGCACCGGAGCAGCCGGTGCCTGGGCGTTGGCAACATCGGATGGCAGGCCCAGCCCCGTCAGCATCCCCGCCAGGGCCAGCACCACCATGGGCACCGCAGGCATCGACCGGCGCAACCCCATGCCATTCATCGCCTGTTCCTCCTGCCCTTCGCCCTGGCCTGAGGCACGCGCGGCAAAGGATCGAATGCTTAAAGATGCAATGCCGACTTTAACATCTCGGTAACGGGGACCGCCGATCCTGGGGCGGTCAGAGAGGGGTCTTCGCGGCCACCTCCCACTCCATACCTCAGGGGACGGGGCCTGCACAGCCCCGCAGGCAGCACGGTCATGCGACTGGAAGCGGCAACGTCAGACATCACCCACAACGCGCTTGTGCGCTTCGCCCTGTCAGCCGTGCTCACCTATAGCCTGCTGATGAGCGCCAACTTGGCCATGAAACTGGAGCAGTTGGACAGCGTCCAGCCGCCCCCAGAACAGCCCGCCATGCAGTTGGCCTATGCCGGCTACATCTACTGACGCCAGGGGCAGAAGGGGGCGACTCAGGGACCCGGATTAGGGTTCTCCAGGTGGATTTTATTGATCGCGTCCACCGTGTCCTCATCCAACAACATGTCGGCGGTGGCGATATCCAGTTTCAGCTGTTCCATACTCGTGGCCCCAATGATGTTGGTGGTCACGAAGGGTTGCTGGGTGACGAAGGCAATGGACATCTGATCCAAACGCATGCCCCGTTTGTCCGCCACCGCCTTGTAGGCTTTGATGGCGGCTTCGCACCGGGGGTTGGCGTAGCGCGAGCCCCGGGGATCCAAAGCCATGAAACTGCCCGCCGGGATCTGTCCATCCAGGTACTTCCCACTGAGGAAGCCCCGGGCCAGGGGTGAGTAAGCCAGCAAGCCCACGTCTTCGCGCAGGCTCATCTCCGACAGGCCGATCTCATAGCTGCGGTTGAGCAGGTTATAGACGTTCTGGGTGCTGGCGACGCGCACCAGCCCACGGGTCTCCGCGTTGAACAGGAACCGACTGATGCCCCACGGGGATTCATTGGACAGGCCCACCGCCCGGACCTTGCCGCTCTTCACCATCTCGTCCAACACCTCCAATTCGGTGTGGACATCCTCAACCACCTCAGCGGGGTCATAGGGATAGTCCAACTTACCGAAGCGGTTGTTCTTCCGCTTCGGCCAGTGGATTTGGTAGAGGTCGATGTGGTCGGTTTGCAGGCGCTTCAGGCTGGTGTCCAGCGCCTCCATCATGTTCTCACGGGTCAGCGCGGTGCGCCCATCCCGGATCCAACTCAGCCCGGGGGCCGGGCCGGCAACCTTGGTCATCAGGATGATTTTTTCCCGCATACCGGGGCGGCTGGCAAACCAGGTGCCGATGATCTCCTCGGTGCGGCCCTGGGTCTCTGGCTTGGGTGGCACGGCGTACATTTCCGCCGTGTCAAAGCAATTGATGCCCTGCTCGACGCTGTAATCCATCTGCTCGTGGCCCTCGGCCTCGGTATTCTGTTCCCCCCAGGTCATGGTGCCCAGGCAGATCTTGGTGACGTGCATGTCGGTACGGCCGAGGCGGCGGGTTTCCATGGGACAACTCCGGAAAACGGGCAGAAAAGCGGAAGGCATGAAAAGGGGGCACAGGACAGGGCCCCCATGGGTCATAGCGGACTGCGGACTTGCGTCAACCCAGCGCAGGGCGAGCCGACGGTTATGCGGCCGCTCCTGGGGCCGTCACTGGGCCAGTCACCTCAAGGCAGAGCGCAGGGGGCGTTCAGGAGTGTTACCGTTTAGGGGTGTTACCGTTTAGGGGTATTACCGGGGCGCGCGCACCCGGACGATGATATCCACCTCAACCACCTCCTCACCCTGCATCAGGTCAAGGGCCTCAAGCCCTGCCAGGGCGGGTGTCGGCACATCCCGCAAAGCGCCGGTATCCTCATTCAAGATATGGACGTGGGGATCCAGATTGGTGTCGAACAAGGTTCGGTCTCGCCCCACCGGCACCACTCTCAGCAACCCGACATCAGCCATCTGATTCAGGGTGTTGTAGACGGTGGCCAGGGCGACGGTCTGCCCCGCCTGCGCCGCCTCCCGCGCCAGATCATCCGCGCTCAGGTGGCGATGGCCCTGGGCGAAGATCAACTGCGCCAGCGCCAGGCGCTGGCGGGTGGGG
>CAZCBM010000113.1:0-10647 GCA_964496805.1 uncultured Rhodospirillales bacterium
TGGCCGGCGGGTTGCCGGCAGCCTGATCGGCAAGGCGATCTTGACGCTTTGCATCGCACTCCGCCCAAACGGGACCAGTGGCTCTCTCCGAACCACCTAATGGGACGTGGTAAAAAAACTGCCTAACACGCTCATCTGGCAGATATTTTTACAAGCACACCAGAAGCGGGCACAGACGGCCCTTTGCCATGGCTTTAGCCAGGAAGCACGCCCTTGGTCAAGCAGACCCGCCGTCTGCCCGTCCCACTGGCTCAAAGGTGTTGCTGTTTAGGCTGCTTTGTCGTGCTGATCCGTCGCGGAGGCGCTTTGGGTTGCCTCATTTCCCCCCCGGTCACCGGCCTTGGAACCGCCGCGGCCCATGGATTCGCGGCTCAGGGGCGTCGCCTCGGTGGGCAGACCCGGCAGCGGGTCACCAGCCAGGAAGAAGGCCGGGACGTCGTCGCCAAAGCCGATGGCACCATCGGTATCGCTCTCATAGATAATGATGTCGCTATCCTTGAGGTGATGCTCACGAACGCCGCTGCTACGGCCGCGGTCCCGGCGACCATCGCCACCGTTGCGGCTGCCACGGTCCCGGCGGCTGTCCCCATCGCGCTCTGCCCGTCGGCCCCGGCCGCCCCGGTCGCTACGGTCCCCACGATCGGCCCGCCCCTCCTCTGCGCCCTCGGGCGAGGTGAGATCACCTATCTCGTCCGGCACAAAGACCGGCACAGGCTTGCCGATGCGCTTCTCGATGGCATCGAGCAATTTGGCGTCGTCCTTGCTGGCCAGGGTAAAGGACCGCCCTGTCAGGCCAGCACGGCCCGTCCGCCCAATCCGGTGGACATAGTCGTCGGCGTTGAACGGCACATCAAAGTTGAAGACGTGGCTCATCCCGGCGATGTCCAGGCCGCGGGCGGCAACGTCCGAACAGACCAGCAGCGTGATGTCCCCATTCTTGAACCCGCTCAGGGTCTCCGTCCGGGCAAACTGCGGCATGTCACCATGCAGGGCGCCGACATTAAAGCCGTGGCGCTGCATGCTCTCATAGAGGGTCGCAACATCGCGCTTGCGATTGCAGAAGATGAATGCGTTGCGAACATCTTCGGTGCGGATCAGGTGGCGCAGCGCGATGCGCTTTTTCTTGGGGTGACAGTGGACCAGATGCTGGGCCACCGTATCGGCGGTGCTGGCGGGCGGTGCCACCCGGACTTCCTTGGGATGCATCAGGAAGCGATCGGCCAGTTTGCGCACTTCCGTCGGCATGGTGGCGCTGAACAGCATGGTCTGGCGGATCTTCGGCACCAGTTCCACGATCCGCTCAATATCTGGGATGAACCCCATATCCAGCATGCGATCGCACTCGTCGATCACCAGGACTTTGATGTCTCGCAACAGGATCTTGCCGCGCTCGAACAAGTCCAGCAGGCGCCCTGGCGTGGCCACCAGCACATCAACACCGCGCTCCAGCTTGGCGATCTGGTCGCCCATGCTCACCCCACCCACCAACAGGGCGTGACTCAGCTTGGTGTATTTGCCGTAGATCTCAAAGTTGTTGGCCACTTGGTCGGCCAGTTCCCGCGTAGGTGTCAACACCAGTGACCGCGGCATCCGGGCCTTGGCCCGGCCATTGGCCAGAATCTCAATCATTGGCAAGGTGAAGCTGGCCGTCTTGCCAGTGCCCGTCTGGGCGATCCCCAGGACATCGCTGCCCCGAAGAGCATAGGGGATTGCCTTTTCCTGGATCGGGGTGGGTTTTTCGTATCCGACGTCGCGGATAGCTTTCAGTACATCGTCGCTTAGGCCCAGTTGGTCAAAGCTCATGGGAAAATCAAAATCCATGCTAGGGGCTGGCCCCTGGGGGCTGCGGCCGACCGCACGGCTTCCCGGGCCGCGCCCTGGATGAAGCCGGGCCCTGGGCCAAAGGTCGGTCAGATGCAGCAGGGCGCAGGAAAAAAGCCCCTCGGCGGTTGCCGGCCCCTGGTCAGGGCGTCGTGACGAAGCGTCCCCCAGCTTGGGTGGTCCTTAAACCGGGTCCGGCCATGCCCCAAGGAGCTGGACGGCAACGATGCAAGACGGGCCAGGCGGGGTTGAGGGGGCTCGGCCCCAAGGCGCCAACTGTTCGGGCAAGGGGGGCCGGGCCGGATGGTGCGGCGTTTGAGGAGCGGCGGCCGGAAGCCGGTCAGCGCTGTCAAGGAAAAAATCGAACCGCTGGGATGTGTTTCTCACCGAACTGATGCAGAGTCAACCCAGGATGGCGGCCATAGCGTCACAGTGGGCCGCTTAGACCGTGGGCCGCTAAGACCGTGGGCCGTTTGGACAGAGAGCGGTTTGGTGGCACAGTCCCTGCCAGCCTTGATTGAGGCTGCATCGCAAGCCGTCGCACGTTTCGGGCGATCAGTACCGCTGCTTGGAGCGTAGGACCCCGCAGTGGCAACGCCACGGAGGGGATCATCCGAGCGACCACCAAGAAACTACAGCAGGGGCGCCGATTTCAAATCGGTGTCCACCGCTGTTGATGATCACGGGGGGTCGACGGTGGGTTCCGGGCGGGAAGGCTGGGTCCTGGTAGCCTCAGACCGCCCTGGCGGACCACTCAACCCAGCGTCTGGGGGCCTCGGTGATCGCCTGATGGAAATGGATCTCGTCCCCCAGGATCAGCGCGCCGGTCAACCGGCCGTACTGATAGGCCCCTTGGTCCAGCCCGATGCGATGGGGATGCATCCTCGGCGCAGGCTCAATGGTGTGTCCATGAACAACAAAGAACGCATGCGGCCACACCGGCGCGCTCAAGAAGGGCTCCCGGATCCAGCACAGGTGCCGCTCATCTTGGTCCGCCAGGGGCAACTCCAGATCGACGCCGGCATGGGCAAACACGATCTCTCCGAAGTGCAGATGGGTGGGCAAGGACAGCAGATCTTCCAGCAACCCCTGTGGCGCAGCCTCGCGCAATTGCTGCCCCAGGAGGCCGGGCTCGGTGTGGGGATCCAGGCCAAAATCCTCCACCATCGGCCCGCCTCCCCATTGCAACAGCCAGGGCCGAGCCCGATCCGGTGACAGCGTGCCGGCCATGAGGTCGCGCAGGTACATCTCGTGATTGCCCAGCAGCCATGTCTGGGTGATGTCTGGTCGCCCCAAGCCTTCCCGCACCACCGCCAGGGCTGCCCGGCTGTCCTGCCCCCGATCAGGGATATCCCCCAGATAGATCAGGTGCTTGTGAACCGCTGGCGCCGCCTCCAGCGCGGCCAGCAATTGCCCGCGAAGCGCACACAACAGATCCACCTCCCCATGAACATCACCGATCACGGCGATGGCAGTGTCGATCGGCGCCGCCTTTGGCAGCCGGTGGGGTTGGTCATGGATCAGGCGGATGGTCACGGGTGGGCGGACTTCGTTGCTTGGGAGGAGCACTGTCCGGCTTAGGCGCCGGGGCCAAGTCGGGCAGCGGGGTGAGGGGGCCTAGTCCGGATATATGCCGGCTGGGCAAGCGAGACCGGCTTTGGGGGGCCGGCGCGGCACCCTACAGCAGTCGACGCGGATTCCAAATCGCTACCCCTGCAATCGTGTTGGGATACTGGAGGCCGTCTCCGCGGACGGCCGTCTCGCACCAGGGGGTGGCCAGGTGAGGGCGTGGGGTGGTCTAGGCCGGTGGGACAGGTTTTTGCAGGGTGAAGAAAAAGGCCGGCGGGACCCGTCCCCCCGACCCCCAGACACTTTTCGACAGTCCTCCTCCGCAATAGCGCAACAATATTACGCCCGCGCATCCAATATTGAATGGGATTGTCAAGGGTTTAGACCCTTGACCCGCCGGAGGCACTTTTTCCGCACCTTGTTAGACCGTGCTCTGCGTTTCCGTTGACGCAGAAGGTGCAGTAGACCGACGAGGTCCGGGCCACCAGCACCGGCGCTGCTGTACCCTTAAGACCCGTGGAGGTCCGACGCCAATGGCTGATCCCCTACTGCTGATTCCCGGCCTGTTGTGTGATGAACGCCTGTGGGCCCATCAGGTTGCCCATCTGGCGGACCTTGCAGACCCTCAGGTCATCACCCTGACCCAACAGGACAGTGTTACCGCGATGGCCGCCCAGGCGCTGCTTCAGGCCCCCCCGCGGTTTGCCCTGGCCGGGCTCAGCATGGGGGGCTATGTGGCGCTGGAGATCCTGCGCCAAGCGCCGGAACGGGTGGACCGTCTCTGCCTGGTGGACACCCAGGCCCGGGCCGACAGCCCAGAGACCCGCCAGCGCCGCCTGGACCTGATCCAACTGGCGCAGTCCGGTCGCTTCAAGGGGGTCACGCCCCGTCTGTTGCCCCTGATCGTCCATCCGGATCGCCTGGAGGAGGCGGGCCTTGTGGACCCCATCATGGCCATGGCAGAGCGCGTGGGCCGCGACGCCTTCCTGCGTCAGCAACAGGCCATTCTGGATCGGATCGACAGCCGCCCTCATCTGGGCGCTATCGCGTGCCCGACCCTTGTCCTCTGCGGCGCGCAGGACAGGCTGACCCCTCCGGATCTGAGCCACGAGATCGCCGCGGGGATCCCGGGCGCGTGGATCACCCAGATTGAACGGTGCGGTCACATGGCCCCCTTGGAACAGCCGGAGGCCGTCACCGCCCTGATGCGCCTGTGGCTGGCCCATGGTTGAGGCTGGCTCGCCGCCGTCAGAGGGTCAGCGCCGGTCCGGATGCCGAGGGTTCTCTCGGGTAGGCTAACCCTGGCCTGCCGCGCAAATGCTAATTTTCTGTCACTCCCAATCCAGACCGAGCACGTTAAGCTTGCATTTTCAAAAATTGTTGCCATGTTGCGTGAGTCGGTACGCCAGTGCCGGCGACCCCCTCTCCTCACCAGGAGCACCCAGCATGGTGACCCACCCTGCCCGTCCAGCCATGGCGGTGGGGTTCGGGCAACGCCGCACGGGAGCGGCCTTCCGGCCCCAGACGCCGGTGGATCGGACCGTCAACCATGCTTCTGGTCGGGATGTTCTGCTGGACGTCCGCAGGATGACCGTCCGGTTGGGACGTTGACGCCCCGGCCGATCCCCCTCGCCCTCTAGGCCAGGGCCACTAACACAGGGAACCAGCGCCTGACCTGGGCAAAGACTAGGCGCCACGGACCCGACGGCACCAGCGTTCGGATGGGCACTCGAACCCTGCTGCCGGAGCAGTCATACCCTTTTCCAACCCCCGCTCACGGCGGGGGTTTTCTTTTGGCCGGAACCACTCCCACAGCAGGGCACCTGGATCTGGAAGCGGTGCCCCTGCAACAACAAAAAAGGGAGCCCGGTGAGGGCTCCCTTGAAACGGGCTCTCGGCAGGGGCCGAGGCTCAGCGCTTGGAGAACTGGAAGCTGCGGCGGGCCTTGGCGCGGCCATACTTCTTACGCTCAACCGTACGGGCATCGCGGGTCAGGAAGCCGTTGCGGCGCAGGATTGTGTGCAACTGCGGCTCAAAATTGTCCAGCGCACGGGCCAAGCCATGGCGCACGGCCCCGGCCTGACCGGAGAGGCCGCCGCCGGTGACGGTGGCGATGATGTCGTACTGACCGGCGCGGTCGCAGGCATCCAACGGCTGTGCAATCTGCAAGCGCAGGATCGCGCGCTTGAAATAGATTTCCTGATCCTGACCGTTGACGGTCACCTTGCCGCTGCCCGGCTTGATGAACACCCGGGCCACGCTCTCCTTCCGGCGACCGGTGCCATAGGCACGGCCCAAGGAATCGATCTTGGGTTCCCGCGGGGCGGTGGTTTCCAGGTCGGTTGCACCGATGTCGGCGCCCTCTTCGGTCAGAGCCTTCAGCTCAGACAGGCTTTCAATGGCCATGATGATCAGACTCCGCGGCTGTTCTTGGGGTTCATGGCCTTGACGTCCACGACCTCGGGCTGCTGGGCAGCGTGGGGGTGCTCCGTACCGGCGAAGACGCGCAGATTGCTCATCTGCTTCCGGGCCAGCTTATTGCGCGGCATCATCCGCTCCACGGCCTTCTCAACCACCCGCTCGGGATGCTTGCCGTCCAGGATCTGGCCCTTGGTGCGGCCCTTGATCCCGCCGGGATAGCCGGTGTGCCAGTAGAAGACATCCTGGTCGCGCTTGCGACCGGTGAGAATGACCTTCTCTGCATTGATGACGATGATATTCTCACCGCAGTCGACATGGGGAGTGTAGCTCGGCAGGTGCTTGCCGCGCAGGCGCATGGCGATCTGGCTGGCCAGACGGCCCAGAACCAAGCCCTCGGCATCGATCACCACCCAGCGCTTCTCCACCTCCGCTGGCTTCAGCGAGCGCGTGTATGTGGAACTCATGGGACAGATCCAATAGATAAACAGGGACCGCAACAGCGGCCTGCCGACCCGTCCCACGGGGGGAGAGGCGGACAACAGACCACACAGCGGCTGGGAAAATCGGCATCCGCCCGAGGGGATCACCCGCTGACAGCAGGCTTCCCCTGACAGGAACCCGGCGACAGGCACTGGCCCATACGCTCAAGGCCGCTGGTCACGGTGGACGCGGTGTAATTAGGGTGATACGCCATATGCGCGTAGGCGTCAAGAAAGAGCGTTGCAAACCAGCGCCTTACGCATGCGGTATAATAATGCCGTTATTTGCGCCCTCACTTTGCCGCAAGGGAAGAGACACCCCACCCATGAGCCAAGATACCCCCAGCCACGGCTTTGCCACCCGCGCCCTTCATGTGGGCCAGGGCCCCGATCCCAGCACCGGCGCCCGCCAGGTGCCGATTCACCAGACCACCAGCTTCGTGTTCAAGGACCATGAGCACGCGGCAAACCTGTTTGCCCTCAAGGAAGTGGGCTACATCTATTCGCGTCTGACCAACCCCACCGTGGGGGCGCTGCAAGAGCGGCTGGCCAGCCTGGAAGGCGGCGTTGGGGCCGTGTGCACGGCCAGCGGCCATAGCGCGATGCTGATGACCCTGTTCACCCTGCTGAGCCCGGGCAAGAACTTTGTCGCCGCTCGCCAGCTCTATGGCGGGTCCCTGAACCAGTTCGCCAACAGCTTCCCCCGCGGCTTCGGGTGGGAGAGCCGATTCGTCGAGATGGATGACCTGGAGGCCATGAAGGCCGCCATCGACGATGATACCCGCGCCATCGTGATCGAGAGCTTGGCAAACCCGGGCGGGAATGTCTCAGACATCCGGGCCATTGCGGATATCGCCAACGCCGCCGGCGTGCCGCTGATCGTGGATAACACCATGGCCAGCCCCGCCGTGTGCCGCCCCATTGAGCATGGCGCGACCCTGGTGATCCACTCCACCACCAAATTCATCAGCGGCAACGGCAGCTCGGTGGGCGGCGTTGTCGTGGACAGCGGCACCTTTGACTGGAGCGCCACCCCGGGCAAATACCCCGCCCTTAGCGCGCCGGAGCCTGGCTATCACGGGCTGGTCTTCCACGAAGCCCTCGGCCCCATGGCCTTCACCTTCTACGCCATTGCCGTGGGTCTGCGGGACCTGGGGCCGTCCATGGCGCCGATGAACGCCTATATCACGTTGCTGGGCGCTGAAACCCTGCCGCTGCGCATGGAAAAGCATGGGGAAAACGCCCAGAAGGTGGCGGCGTTCCTGGAGGCGCACCCAGCCGTGGACTACGTCCAGTATGCGGGGTTGGCATCCAACAAGCATCATGACCGCGTGGCCACCTATCTGGGTGGCAATGGCGGCTGCGTGTTCACCTTCGGTCTCAAAGGCGGCTATGACGCCGGCATTGCCCTTGTGAATGCCGTCAAGCTGTTCAGTCACGTGGCGAACATTGGTGATACCCGCTCGCTAATCATCCATCCGGCCTCCACCACCCACAGCCAGCTCTCCGATGCGGAGAAGGTGACGGCTGGGGCTGGACCCGAGGTGGTGCGCCTGTCCATCGGCCTGGAAGATGTCGCGGACATCATTGCGGACTTGGACCAGGCGCTGGTGGCCGCCAGCGGTGCCGCCCCCGTGGCCGCAGAGTGAGCGCAACGCCTCGCAGGGGATGATCCTGGCGACCACCAAAACGCTACAGCAAGGGCACCGATCCCCGGTCGATGTCCCCCGCTGTAGTGGCTGTTGCGATAAGAAGGCGATCCCTGAGAGGCCCATTGGGCCGGACGACGGCTTAATCCAGTGACGCAAAAGGACCCGGGGGCGATCCCGGGGCCTTTTTCATGGTCTGATCTGATCTTCCAGCAGGAGCACGCGACAGGGTGTGCCGTCTTGGACCCAGACGGAGCACCCAAGGGCCTGGAGCGCCCGCCAGCCTGACATCCCATGAAGCAGTGGGGACCTTGAAGCAGTGGGGGCCTTGAAGCGGTGGGGTGCCTCATCGAAACGCCCGACCGCTTTTTGGATACATGTGACCGCACCGCAGAGGGAGCCTGTCGGCTCCCTCCGTCGCTGACGTCTCATTAGGTGGGCTGCGGTCCAGGCTCGCCACCAGGGGAAGGCTTGCTGACATCGATCCCACCGGTGGGAACCGAGCCGCGGCGACCGCCCCCCGGCGCACCCGCCGGCGGGAAGCCCTCCATATCGTCCTTGCGGTCGATCTCCTCGCCCTTGAGCAGCTTATGGATGTCGTTGCCGCTGAGCGTCTCGAACTCGATCAACGCCTTGGCAATGGCGTGGAGCTTGTCGATGTTCTCCGTCAACAGACGCTTGGCATTGCTATAGGCCGTGTCCACCAAGCCGCGCATCTCTTCCTCGATGACCTTGGCCGTATGGTCGGACTGGCTATTGGATCGACCGATATAGGCACCAAGGAACGGGTCTTGCTGTTCGCCAGCGTAGCGGATCATGCCGATCTTATCGCTCATGCCCCACTCGGTGACCATGGCCCGCGCAATGGCTGTCATCTGCTGGATGTCGCTGGCCGCGCCCGCGCTGACCTTGTCGTCGCCGTAGATCACTTCCTCAGCCACGCGGCCAGCGGCCGCCACATCAAGACGGGCAAGCATCTCGTTGCGCTTCATGCTGAGCTTGTCTTCCTCCGGCAACTGCATGACCATGCCCAGCGCGCGACCCCGCGGCACAATGGTCGCCTTATGGATAGGGTCGGTGTTGGGGGTCATGGCCGCCACCAGCGCATGGCCAGCCTCGTGATAGGCGGTCATTTCGCGCTCAGCATCGCTCATCTTCATGGACTTGCGCTCAGGCCCCATCATGACCTTGTCCTTGGCGTACTCAAAGTCTGCCATGCTGATGGAGCGCTTGTTATTGCGCGCAGCCCACAAAGCAGCCTCGTTCACCAAGTTGGCCAAATCGGCACCGCTGAAGCCAGGTGTGCCCCGGGCGATGACTTTGGGGTCAACATCCGGGCCCAGTTGAACCTTGCTCATGTGAACCCGCAGGATCTTCTCCCGACCCAGGACATCAGGATTGGGCACGGTGACCTGCCGGTCGAAGCGCCCCGGACGCAGCAGCGCAGGGTCCAGAACGTCGGGACGGTTGGTGGCGGCAATCAGGATGACACCCTCATTGGCCTCAAACCCATCCATCTCCACCAGCAACTGATTGAGCGTCTGCTCCCGCTCGTCATTGCCCCCGCCCAGGCCAGCCCCACGGTGGCGGCCCACGGCGTCAATCTCGTCAATGAAGATGATGCAGGGGGCGTTCTTCTTGCCCTGCTCGAACATGTCCCGCACGCGGCTGGCACCAACACCCACGAACATCTCCACAAAGTCGGAACCGGAGATGGTGAAGAAGGGCACGTTGGCTTCGCCGGCGATGGCCCGGGCCAACAGTGTCTTACCGGTGCCAGGCGGTCCCACCAGCAGCACGCCCTTGGGGATCTTGCCGCCCAGGCGCTGGAACTTGTGGGGGTCGCGGAGGAACTCGACGATCTCCTCCAATTCGGATTTCGCTTCATCCACCCCGGCCACGTCGGTGAAGGTGACCCGGCCATGCTTCTCCGTCAGCAGTTTGGCGCGGGACTTACCGAACCCCATGGCCCGATTCCCCCCGCTGTTCATCTGGCGCATGAAGAACACGAATAGGGCCACCATGGCGCCAATGGCCAACAGCATCAGCACGGTATTCATGGGGCTGGCGCGGCCGGACTCCGGCGGCTCGACCTCAATGCGGACATCAGCCTCCAGCAGGCGATTGGTCAGTTCAAGATCACCCGGGTTCTGGGTGCGATAGCGGATACCGCCCTTTTCCGTGGCAGTGATCTCACCGCCTTGAATAACCACACTTTCAATCTGGCCATTGCTGACCTTGCTGAGGAAACTGGTGTAGTCGATCTGTTGGCGGGCGCCGCCGGAGCCGCCAGCTTCAAACATCTGGAACATCACGACGACGAGGATGAGGATCACCACCCAAAGCATGATGTTGCGGGATATATTATTCACGACAGAAGCATCCTTGATGTCGGGGAGTTCGACTGTGTCAGGCCCCTTGGTGCAGTCCGGGTGCCTGAACAAAGCGTCATTGACCCATTAGATAGCGGTCCCGTGGTCCGGTGCAAGCGCAACAGGGGTCGGCCAGGGCACAAAGATATCTGGCAGCAGCACAACGGATGGACAGAGCGACACCAGGGCGCAGGGCAGAGGCGTCCAGCCTGCGTCTGCAGCGCCGATCGGGCGAGCCTGTGGAACCTGACCCAGGCGCGCCGCTGGTGGCCGGGGCCAGGCACGGGGCCAAAGGCCGAGGACCTTAGCTGGGTCTATGCCCCACGACACCTCAGC
>CAZCBM010000114.1:0-10598 GCA_964496805.1 uncultured Rhodospirillales bacterium
GGGGGTTGGACGGTGGATCGACCTTGGCTCACCCTGAGTTCCCTGCCTCGGTTCTATGCCTGGGTTCCCTGCCTGGGTAGGCTCTGCTATCGCTGCGCGGCAGTGTGACCCGGCGCGTGTGGGGGCACGCGTCACGGTCGGCCGATGCCGCCCAGCAGCCCCGCGGCGATTGCCCATGAAGCCTGTTCGCAGACTCCTCAAATCCATCCTTCCAGCGCGCTTGATCGAGCGCGTGCAGCGCCTGGAGGCGGCGTCTCCTGCCCTCATCCAGCGGCTGCATTCCAGGCTCCCCCGGGTGGCGCGAACCCTGGGCTTGACCGCGCCGCAACCCACTGAGGCGCGGTTGGTGCTGTTCGGACGAACCCCGCTGTTTCCCGGCGTTGTGGGACCCATCAACCCACGCGCCAAGAGGGCCAGGGAATACGGCAAGGCAGGCGTGGAGGCCGTCATCGTCACCGATGCTGAGACCGCACAGGTGCAGCAGGCGGCGCGCACCTGCGCGGAAGATCTTGGCGTGCCTTTGCTGGTCTGGGGCGGGTGGACTGCGGATCACACTCTTGCGTCAACGGCGCGGCCAGACAGCCTTTGTCTTCAGGGGGCAGGGACTGGGACCCCAACGCCGCAGCGGATTTTTCTCCCCCCTGCCATTGTTGAGCCGGTGGTGGCGGCCCTTGACCTCGTGCCTGCCCCGTGTCGAACCGCGCTATGCCTGCTGGGGCCTTCTGCCATCGCAGCGGCGCTGCCTGGCCTCAAGGGCCAACTGCCGCCGCCATGGACGGTGGAAGCGCATGTCCTGCGGGGGAACAAGGCAAAGCACGGATGGTGTGCCCAACCCGACCGACTGATGAGGGCCGTCGCTGCGTGCCGTGGGGTTATCTATGTCCCCGCCCCCCCCACACCGCCCAATGCCGTCCTCCGCGATGTCCTCACCCTTTTGGGGGCAGGGCGATGGGTCGTGGTGGTGGGACAGGACCTTCCGCCGGAGATCGCGGCTCTGCCGGGCGTGCGCACGGTCAAGCATCTGCACCAGTGTGTCCGCGCCGATGACCATGATCTGCCAGAGCCAGAGCAGCGACGCCGCTTGGTCCTTCGCGCCTATGGTCCGGCCGCCGTTTTGGAGCGCATCCGCCGCCTGACCGGGGCGTGGCCGCGACCAGCGCCCTTGATCAGCGTGGTGGCCCTATCCCGGCATCCTGATCGGCTGGCCAATCTCTGTGGTCAAATCGCCTCCCAGACCCATCCCTGCCTGGACGTCCTTCTGCTGATGGGGGCGGAGGCTCAGCAGTCGGGTGATTGGGACCGCTTGGTTCAGCCGCTCCCCTGTCCGGCGAGGGTGATCCAGGTCCCGTCTAATGGGTCCGTGGGCGACGGACTGAATGAAGCCCTGGGCCAGGCCACTGGCGACTTTGTGGCCATGGTCGGCGACGCCCAAGTCTTCCCGCCCCATCATCTTGAGGACCAACTGGCCGCCCTGCGGCTGCATGGGGCCACAGCGATTGTGGTTCAGGAGGGGGACGACGACCCAGCACCGCAGGGCAGCCAGGGCAGCCAGGGCAGCACGCTTCGCCTCCATCGTGGGAACCCATCCGGTGGCCACCAAGGAGGCCACCCCCGGTTGAGGCCGGAAATGCTGTTGTTGCCAAGGCCGGTTGCGCGCCGCTTTGGCGTCCCGCGGCACCATGAGAAGCCGGAACAGGCGCTGGCCAGCCTTGCCGACCGCCTCTTGGCGCAGGGCGGGAGCCTGTTGGTGACTGAACGGCGAAAGGCTGTTGGTCCTGGGCAAGAGCCGGGTGCCGTCCGCCCGTCAAAGTGGCTCCCCCCTCTGTCCCTTCCTCTGACCTCCCGTCTGACCCCCCCTCTGACCATTGTGCCCAGAGCCTCGGACAGTCTGGGCCGCTGGCAGCCGGATCAGCGCTTTGGGCATCTGGTGATCGAGACGCTGGGGACCCGCATGGATTGGGCTGGCCTCTGTGGGGCCTGCCGCCCCTCAAGCGTTGGTCAGAGCGGTGGGGATGCACCGCACAGCGACTTGGTTTTGGTGGGGCCAGCGGCCAGCGCCAGCGACCTTGAGCGCGCCCGCGACGCTCGGGCCGCAGGTGTGCCCGTTGTCCTGGAAGAGGGGGCCGAGCCCGGTGCCATCACGCCAAGCTGCCGCCTTGTGGGCAGTGACCCGGACACCCTGCGCGCAGGACAGGCAGGCGGCGACACCCTGAGTTGGGCGCCCAGCATTGATCCGGTGCGTATCAACCCCATCGGCAGGCGCTGGGATGCCGGGCAGGCGCCGGTGAGGCTGGTGGGGAGCCCGGGGGCAAAGCCCTCTTGGGCACCGGCAGACCTGCTCACACTGAAGCTTACCCTGGGGTCATGCCCCCTGCGCAATCACGGCCCGGTGGTGCTGGATCCCGCATCCTTTGGGACCAACTGGCGGTTCCAGGAGGCCCTTGTCTGGGCCGCCGCTCAAGGGGCGCCGGTGCTGGCTCCGGTGGGGCGGGGCCTCCCGCCCAGCCTTGAGGCGCTGGTCCAGCGGTTCGAGCCAACGCCAGAGGGCATCGCAGCCAGTCTGGCACCGCTGCGGGAACCTGTGGCCTTTCATCTGGCAAGCCAGCGGACCGCCCGACAGGCCATCCTGTCCCACAGCCATCGCGCCCGGATGCTCAGCCTGCTGGAGCATCTGGGGATTGCTGCTTTGCCGCCACCGCGGATCAGCCTGATCGCCAGCACCAATCGCGGCACCTTTCTTGAGCGCTTGTTCGAGACGTTCGCCACCTTATCCGCCAGCGCATCGGAGGTCGTGCTGACGGTGCATGGGGACGCCATCGATCCCCAGCGTGTGCAGGCCCTGGCCGATGGGTGCTCCGTTACCGTCAAGATCGTCCCTGTGCCGCAACATTGGCCACTGGGCACGGCGCTCAACGCGGCCCTGGAGCAGGTCACGGGCGACTATGTGGCCAAGATTGATGATGATGACTTCTACGGTCAGCATCATCTTGAGGATCTCTTGGCCGCGATGATCTACAGCGGGGCCGACATGGTGGGCAAAGGCGCCAACTATGTCTTCTTGCAGTCTGCCGGGGAGACACTGAATTGGAACGCTCAGCGCCGTGAGGTCTATGACGTCCATCTGCCCCACGCGACAACCCTGATGTCGACCTTTCTGGCGCGCACGCTGCGCTATGGGGCGCAGCGCTTTGGGGAGGAAGATAGCCTGATGACCCGGATGCGGGCATTGGGCGGGCGGACCTACTCCACCACGGCCTGCAACTTCGTGCGGTTTCGCCATGGGAGCCATGCCTTCGCTCAAGCGGACGCCGGCTTCCGGGCGCTTTCGACGGGGGACCCCATGGCGGGGCTCCCCCGGGCTTTGCTGTTCGGTTGAACGGCCGGCTATCGGGGGCGTCATCAGGGCGGGTGTTAGATGGTCTCCCTGGGCTCTTCAGATTCAGCCGTTTGCTCGGTTGCCCAGGCGCTGGCGGCTTCGACGGCAACAAGCGATGTTGACGGCAGAACTTCAATATAGCTTTCCGTGGCTGCGACAGGGACAGGGCTCCGTTGGGTCATTCTGAACAGGGCATACAGTGCAATCAGAGCAAATGTTGCGCCTAGTGACAGCCAGAATGCGGGTGGCCCTAACCACTGCATGGCAACACCGGTCACCAGCGGTCCTACAATGGCACCCACGCCAAAAGTGAGGACAAGCCCACCGGATGCTGAGGCCATATCCTCAGCGTCGAGATAGTCATTGGTATAGGCAAGAAACAGTGCATAAAGGGGTGTTGTCACACCGCCAGCAAAGAAGGCAGCCATCATCAGATAGTATGTATTACCGCCAAAGACCCATGCCAGTCCGCTGAATAGAACGCCCACCAAGGCAGAGCCGAAAATAAGTTTGCGTCTATCCATGATGTCAGAAAGCCAGCCGATCGGGTACTGAAGGACGATGGCTCCCCCAAAAATGGCAGCGACAAGAAGGGCGATTTCATCCACCGTCAAGCCAATCTGTGACCCAAAGACGGCCGTCATGCCCGATTGTGTGGCATAGATGCTCCCAAGGAAAAAGATACCAATGGTTCCAAGCGGTGAAACTTTGAATAGCTTGAGAAGTGGCATTGGGCGTGCAACTTCTGTCGAAGGCGCCACGGTTACGGTCAGTAAAATGGGCGCGAATGATATAGAAACCAAGATTGAAGCGCCGATAAACAGCACTGAGGTGGCAGCATCTCCAAGAGTCAGCAGCCCTTGTGCGCCAATAATGCCGATCGTTTGGGCAAGCATGTAGGCAGAAAGCAGCTTTCCTCGAGTTTTGTTCGTCGATGCATCATTTAGCCAGCTTTCGGCTGTGACATAAATGCCCGACATACAAAAACCCACCAGCAAGCGGATGGCAATCCAGCCAGTAGGATCCGGGATTATTGGAAAGGAAATAAGGGCTGCAGAGAGAAAGCTACCCAGAGCCGCAAAAACGCGAACATGGCCGACTCGTCGGATCAATTTGGGGGTAAGATTGGCGCCTGCCAGAAAGCCAGCAAAATATCCAGATGTTATAATTGCAAGCTCGGAAGAGTCGAATCCTTCAATGTCTCCTCGAAGGCCAATCAGAGTAAAATGCATTCCATTGCCGAGCATGATAAAAACGACACCCAAAAGAAGGGGCCAAACATTCAAAAGAACTAATAACATTCGTCTATCTGCCTTGATTAAACCGACTCTACCCATCCTCACCTCGGATGGGGCAAGATTAATCAAGGGTGGCGTGGAGCAGGAGCCAAAGCGCGACAGGAACGCGCTCAAACACGATGCGTCCAAGCTTCCCGCATCTGGCCAGTGTTCAGTCCCGGCCTGCCTTTTGCTGGTGGGTCGAAGGGCACAGGTGAAGGGCCCGGTTGGGCAGGGCGCAGGCGCGATAGAGGGGGGCAGGCGGTCGGGTGAACACCCGCCTGCCCCCCGGGCCGCCGAAAGACGGGCGTTAGGCTGCTGTCGGTGCCGCCAGGCTCTCCCGAATGATGTCCAGCACGGCGGGATCCTCGATGGTCGCGGGCACCGATGGTGTCTCACCGTCGCAGATCTGGCGAATGGTCTTGCGCAGGATCTTGCCGCTGCGGGTCTTCGGTAGGCCACGGACCACATGCACCTGCTTGAAGGCCGCGACAGGTCCGATCTGCGCACGCACCATGGCGACGCAGTCCTTTTCCACCTGGGCCGGATCCACCTCCATGCCCGCCTTCAAGACCACAAAGCCCACAGGAATCTGACCCTTGAGCTTGTCGGCTGCCCCGACCACGGCGCACTCGGCGATGGCCGTGTGGGTGGCCAGAACCTCCTCCATGGCGCCGGTGGACAGGCGGTGCCCGGCTGTATTGATGACATCGTCGGTGCGACCCATCACGAACAGATACCCGTCACTGTCGATATAGCCGGCGTCACCCGTTTGATAATAACCCTTGTGACGGGTCAGATAGGTCTGAATGAAGCGCTCATCCGCACCCCAGATGCTGGCCAGATTACCGGGCGCCATGGGCAGTTTGATGCAAATGTCGCCCTGTTCCCCAGCCGGCACCGGCTGGCTGTTCTCGTCCAGGATTTGCACGTCATAGCCGGGCATGGGCAGGGCCGTGGAGCCCGGCTTGATGGGCAGGCGTTGAATACCCAGCGGATTCCCGGCGATGGGCCAACCGGTCTCCGTCTGCCACCAATGGTCCACCACCGGGCGGCCCAATTGAGCCTCTGCCCAGATCAGCGTGTCAGGGTCGCAGCGCTCCCCGGCCAGGAACAAGGCCCGCAAGCCATCAATATCGTAGCGGGTCATATGCTCGGCCGTCGGGTCCTCCTTGCGGATGGCACGAATGGCCGTGGGGGCGGTGAAGAGAACGCTCACCTTATGCTGGTCAATCACCCTCCAGAAGGCGCCAGGGTCAGGGGTCCCCACCGGCTTGCCCTCATAGACGACACTGGTGCACCCGTGCAGCAACGGGCCATAGACGATGTAGCTGTGGCCCACCACCCAGCCCACGTCACTGGCGGCCCAGAAGACTTCGCCCGGCTGGACGCCATAGAGATATTGCATGGACCAGTTGAGCGCGACGGCATAGCCGGCGGTATCCCGCAGGATGCCCTTTGGGGCGCCGGTGGTCCCGCTGGTGTACAGGATGTACAGCGGGTCGTTGGCATCCACAGGCACGCAGTCAACCGTATGCGCACGGGCCATCACCGCGGCCCAATCCAGGTCCCGGGGCGCGTTGAGGTCCGCTGGGGCCTGGGGGCGCTGCAAGATGATGGTGTGGGCAGGCTTGTGGATGGCCATGGCCAGCGCTTCATCCAGGATCGGCTTGTAGGGGACCACGCGCTTGCCCTCGATCCCGCAACTGGCGGAGACCACCAAGCTTGGGGTGGCGTCATCCACGCGGGCGGCCAGTTCCTTGGCGGCAAACCCACCGAACACCACCGAGTGAACCGCGCCGATACGGGCGCAGGCCAGCATTGTGACCACCACCTCCGGGATCATGGGCATGTAGATCAGCACCCGGTCGCCTTTGCTCACCCCCTGCTGCACAAGGGCCCCGGCCACCAGGGACACTTGCTCCTGAAGTTGGCGGTAGGTGATCTTGGAGACGCTGTCGGTGACGGGGCTATCGTAGATCAAGGCGACGCGGTCGCCTTCGCCCATGATGACATGACGATCCACGCAGTTGTAGCAGATGTTGATGGAGCCGCCGGCGAACCAGCGATAGAGCGGCGCCTTGCTGTCATCACAAAGCGTCGTCCACGGGCGGTCCCAGTGCAGGTCGGCCGCCGCCGCGGACCAGAACGTTTGCGGGTCGCTCAACGTCGCTTTGTGCAGGATATCATAGATGTTCATGGGGGCGCTTCCTTCGGGCTTTATGGTTGACCGAAAGATGGCGGGATGAGCGGGCGGCTGAAAGCCTAAGAATTAGGCAGTCCTGATACCTACCAAAGAATCCAACGAAAACAGGGGCCTGGAGGCCCCTGTTTGCTCAGCGCTTGTTGTCGCAGGACTTATTCCTGACGATTGCGCTCGTAAATAGCGAGGCCCCGAATGAGGTCAATCGCCCGAGCCAATTGGTAGTCGCTGACAGCAAGGTCTTCGCCCTCGCTCTGGTCTTCTTGGCCCATGAGCGCGCTGGGAGGGGTCCCTTCTGGCTGCTCTGCCTGGTTGTCATTGGCGTTGCTGTTGGTCTCTTCATTGGGATTGTCCAGGCGTCCACGAAGATCGGCTTCTCGGGTTGTGCGGCCCCGTTCTTCTGTGGTGATGCGGGCGGGACGGACGATGATGTCCGGTTCAATCCCGGTGGCCTGAATGCTCTCGCCCGACGGCGTGTAGTAGTAGGCGGTGGTCATGCGGATGGCGCCATAGGGCTCCACATCGATGATCGTCTGCACCGAACCTTTGCCGAAGCTCTTCTCACCCATGACAATGGCCCGGCGATGGTCTTTCAGCGCTCCGGCGACGATCTCACTGGCCGAGGCCGAGCCCACATTGATCAGCACCACCAAGGGGGCGCCATCGGTGATGTCCCCCGGGGTGGCCGTGGCGATACGGGTGTCGCGTTCATGGCGCCCGCGGGTGGAGACGATTTCGCCTCGCTCCAGAAACTGGTCGGTGACATCCACGGCCTGGTTCAGCAGACCGCCTGGATTGTTGCGCAGGTCCAGCACCCAGCCCTTGATCTCTTCGTCGTTCTCAGCGGCCTCTTCCTTGATCTCCTCCACCGCCTCTTGCAGGCCGCTGGTGGCCTGTTCGCTGAAGGTGGTGATGCGGATCACCCCTACATCGCCCTCCAGGCGGGATCGGACGGCGGAGATCGTGATGTTCTCCCGCGTGATGGTGACGTCGAACGGGTCTTCGCCCTCGCGCACGACTGTCAGGACGATATCCTCGCCCACCGGGCCGCGCATCCGGTCAACGGCGTCGTTGAGCGTCATGCCCAGGATCTGCTCCCCATCGATGTGGGTGACCAGGTCGCCGGCCTTGATGCCGGCCCGTTCCGCGGGAGTATCGTCAATGGGGCTCACCACCTTAACGATCCCATTTTCCATGGTCACCTCGATCCCCAACCCGCCATACTCACCGCGGGTCTGGATGTTCATGGAACTGAACGCTTCGGCGTTGAGAAAGACGCTGTGGGGATCCAGATTGGTCAGCATGCCATTGATGGCGCTTTCCACCAGTTCCTTGTCTTCCACCTCCCGCACATAGTCTTCGCGCACGCGTTCAAAGACGCGGCTGAACAGGTCCAACTGCTCGAAGGTGTCATCCTGGGCCAGGGCGTGGGGGCTGACACTTAGGCTAGCGCCCAGGGCCAGGGTGGCGCCCAGCAGGGCCGTGCGAATGGGGTGCATCAATCGGTATCCTCTCCGTCTTCGGTTCTGGCGAGGTGGGGGAAGGGATCAAATGGTTCACGATCCCGCTGATATTCAAAATAGAGCGACGCAGCGCCGGAGCGAGAGGCTGGCATCTCTGCAATGGGTTCTCCGGCAACAACGGTCTGATCCGGGGTGACACTGAACCGGCCGACCCCGGCCAGGATGCTATGGTAAGAGCCGCCGTGATCAATAATCAACAGATTGCCATAGCCGCGAAAACGATCAGCGTAGGCAATACGCCCAGCGCGTGGGGCCACAACAGTGGCCAGCGCCCTGGCCTCAAAGGTCAGCCCCTTGGCATCGCCGGTCACCGGATCGGGATCCCCATAGTGACGAAGGATGGACCCGCCAATGGGCTGGACAAGGGCATCGTCATCAAGCTGGAGAGAGGTTCCGTCATCGGCGCCCACGGCGATCCCTCGGGTTTGGTCCTCCGGGGGCTTTAGGGGCGGCCGTGGGACGGGATCGCCGGTGCCCGGCAGCGGCTCCGCCAGCCCGGCCACCAGTCCATCCAGGTCTTCGACCTGTTCTGCCAAGGCCCGTTGGCGCTCCCGCGCCTGGGTCAGCGCCTCATCGGTGACATCCAGCAGCTGGGAGCGCTCGTCCAGCAAGGCCTGGAGGCGCTGGCGCTCGGCTTGCAGGTCTCCTTGCAGCGCCGCCTGCTGCTGTCGCGCCTCGATTAGCCGGGTGCGGAGCACGGCCAATTGGGTCAGATCGTTGCGAAGCGTGTCCCCTTCCCGCTCAATGGCGGGGACGATTGCCCGCAGCAGGATGGCGGTCCTGACAGCGTCTTCTGGTGCCCCCCGGCGTGCCAACAGCGCCTGGCGAGGGACTTGGTTCAGCCGGCGCAACGTGCCCACCACCTCGGCCTGTCGCTGGGATCGGGTGTCCAAGCGGTTCAGGAGCCGGTCCTGTTGTTCTTCGGTGCTGCTGAGTTCCGCTTCCAGGCGGAGCAACTGTTGCTCCAACTGACGCTGTCGAGACACCGCCTGTGCCATATCCTGACGCAAACCCTCCAGGTAGGTGATCTGGCGGGCGCGTTCCTCCTGGAGGGTTTCCACCGCGCGGGTACTGTCACCCAGGGCCTCCTCGACCCGTTCCAGTTGCACACGGGTGTCGCCGTTGGCCTGCGCCCTGGCCGCTGGTCCTGGCAGCAGCAGCGGGCCGGCACCCAAAAGACCCAGCAGGAACCAAAGGCTGGCACGCACGGGTCTCAGCTGGCCCTCTGCTGCGCTGGCGCGTCCTGAAGGGAGGAGGCATGGGCGGTCACGAGGCTGCGGCCTTCCATCTCAACGGGGATTTCCAGGCCCATCAGGCTCAGCAGGGTGGGGGCGAGGTCCGCCAGGCCGGCGTCCTCCCCCTGAGCAAGGCCCAGGGCGCCCGCCCCCAGCATCACCAAGGGCACAGGGTTTAGGGTGTGGGCGGTATGCGGCCCACCGGTGACGGGGTCGCGCATCATTTCGGCATTTCCATGGTCGGCGGTGACCAACAGGACGGCCCCGGTTTCCCGGGCAGCGGCCACCGCCCGACCCAGGGCCTTGTCCACCGCCTCACAGCCGCGGATGGCAGCCGCGAGGTCACCCGAATGGCCCACCATGTCCGGGTTGGCGAAGTTGATGACGATCAGCCGGTGCCGCCCTTTGCGGATGGCCGCTTCCAGGTGATGGCCCACCTCCGGCGCTGACATCTCCGGTTGCAGGTCATAGGTGGCCACCTTGGGGCTGGGGACCAGGATGCGCTCCTCTCCCGGATAGGGCGCGTCACGGCCGCCATTGAGGAAAAAAGTGACGTGGGGATACTTTTCTGTCTCCGCCAAGCGAAGTTGCTCAAGCCCGGCCGCAGCCACCACCTCCCCCAGGGTCCGCGGGATACTCACGGGCTCAAAGATCGCCGGCATTCGGGGGGCAAGATCATCGGAATAGCGCACCATTCCCAAGGCCGCTGTCGGGCGGGGCCAGTCGGAGACGTCGAAGCCGGAAAACCCAGGGTCCAGCAGCGCTGACAGGATCTGCCGCATCCGATCGGTGCGGAAATTAATGGACAGGATGCCGTCGCCGTCCTTGAACCCGGTGTAGCCGGTCATGACGTGGGGCGGGATGAACTCGTCCAGGGTTCCGGCGGCATGCTGTTGGGCAATCACCGCCTGCGGATCATCGGCCGTGGGGCCCTCCGCCAGCGCCATGGCGCGCACGGCCTTCTCCACCCGCTCCCAGCGATTG
>CAZCBM010000115.1:0-10470 GCA_964496805.1 uncultured Rhodospirillales bacterium
CCCGCCCTGCCCGCCCGGCGCGCTCACGGGTGGGGGCTCGCGCATGGGCTCCACCGGTGTGGGGCCACGCAGCGCCGTCGCCACCGCCTCGGCATCCGCCGGGGAGAGGTTCAGGTTCACATCCTGGAACAGGGTGGGGCGACGCAACATGCTCAGGGGTCCGGTCTTGGTCAGGCGCTGCGTTCAGATTTGATGATCTCGGTCATGGTGATGCCAAGGCGATCTTCCACCACCACCACCTCTCCACGGGCCACCAGCCTGTTGTTGACATAGATGTCGATGGCCTCCCCGACCTTACGGTCCAGTTCCACCACCGCACCGCGGCCCAGTTTCAGCAACTGGCTGACCTGCATGCTGGACTTGCCCAGCACAGCCGATATCTGCACGGGGATGTCATAGATGGCATCCAGGTCCCGCTGGCGGTCTTGGCCCAGGGTGGCAGGGGCTTCCGCGGCCTGCTCCTCCTGCCCTTCGGCCATGGCCGCAGCCATGGCGGCGGCCATGTCGCCGCCTTCGCCCAGCTCGCTCAGATTCATCTCGTTTTCGCCGGCCATTGGGGTCTCCCAGCGTTGGCGTTGTCGTCAACGGGCAGAACGGAGAGGATCAAGCTGTCCAGATGCCGGCGACTCAGTCGCTCAGATGCGGGGCGAGGCTGGCGAGGTCCAACTCCTGCGCGCCCCCCCCCTCCTCGGCATCGTCATCACCGGGGCAGGCAGGCGCTTGGGGCTGGTCCAGCCCCACTGCTGGTGTCTCCACCGGCTGCAGGACGGGCTTGGCTCCGTTCGAATACCGGGCAAGGATGTCCCCACAGGCGTTAACAAACCCCTGGAGTTCACGCTCACAACCGCCGCCCTGCCACTGAACCCGGCAATCGCTGCCGCCCAGGCTGGCATCGTCCACCACCGTCAGGGCCGTATCCATGCCCAGACGCTGCGCCAAGTCACCCAGACGGGCCTGCATCTCATCCACCAGCGGCGGCGGGACTTGGATCAGCAACCGCGGCTCTTCCCGCAACTCCGGCAGCACCTGTTCCAGGGTGCGGCGGATTTCCGCCGCGCCGCCGGCCTCGGCCATGGCCGGGAAGGCCTGGCTCACCAATTGGCTCAACAGGGCGATCAGCAGGTGCTGGTGCTGGCCCTGCCAAGCGTCCACGGCGGCGATGGCCTGCTGCATCTGCCCGCCCAGGCCCTCCAGGGCGCGGGCCATGTCATGTTCCAAGCTGACCAGGGCCGCATCGCGGCCGGCCTGTTCGCCCTGCGTGAAGGCCTGCTCCCGCGCGGCCTGCAACTCCGCCTCACCATAGCGAGTCTCGGCGGCCTGCTGCTCCTCGGCGGCTCGCTTTTCCTGTCGGCTTAGACCCACATCAAAATCGAACCCGGCGAAGTCATAGCGCTCATGAGCCATGGTAACCCACCCCCTCAGTAGACCAGTTCGTCCTCGCCCTTGCCGTCGGCAAGGATGATTTCGCCGGCGGCGGCCATGTCCTTGGCCTTGGTCACCATGGCCTGCTGGGCGTCCTCCACGTCCTTGAGTTTCACCGGACCCATGGCCTGCATGTCTTCGGCCAACATTTTGCCCGCCCGTTCGGACATGTTGCCCAGGATCAGATCCTTGAGCGATTCCGAGGCACCCTTCAGGGCCAGGGCCAACTGCGCCTTGTCGATCACCCGCAGCAGGGCCTGAACCCCGCTGGGGTCCAACTTGGACAGATCCTCAAAGGTGAACATCAGGCTCTTGATCTTGTCGGCGCTGTCGCGGTTGCGCTCCTCCAGGCTCTGCATGAAGCGGCTTTCGGTCTGGCGATCCAGGCCATTGAAGATCTCCGCCATCATCTCGTGGGCGTCACGGCGGTTGGTGCGGGCGAGGTTAGACATGAACTCGGTGCGCAGGGTGCGCTCCACATCATCCAGGATTTCCTTCTGAACGCTCTCCATGCGCAGCATCCGCATCACCACTTCCATACCGAAGCTCTCCGGCAGCAAGGCCAGCACCCGGGCGGCATGATCGGGCCGGATCTTGGACATGACCACGGCCACGGTCTGCGGGTATTCGTTCTTCAGGTAGTTGGCCAACATCGACTCGTGGACGTTACCCAGCTTGTCCCACATGGTGCGACCGGCCGGCCCACGGATATCCTCCATGATGCTTTCGACCCGTTCGCCGCCCAGCATCTTGCCCAGAATCCGTTCCACACTGTCGTAGGAACCGGTCAGCGAGCCGGTGGAGCTCATCTGTTCGGCAAACTCGACAAACAGCTTTTCCACCACATTGCTGCTGACCGTGCCTAAGCTGGCCATGACCTGGGACAGTTCTTTGATCTCCTCGTCGGAGAGGCGCTCAAAGATTTTCTGGGCCACATCATCCTGGATGCTCATCAGCAGGATGGCGGCCTTCTCCGGCCCGGTCAGGGTGCGATAGTCTTCGCGGACGCGCTGCGCCATCGCTTAGCTCTCCTGATACATCCAGTTGCGGACGATGCCGACGGCCTCTTCCGGGTGCTTCTCCACCAACTCGGAGATTTTGGACAAGCTGGAGGAGCGCACGCGGCCTTCCACCTGGGCCACATTGATCATTTGATCCAGGGCGTCCTCGACATTGCTAGCCTCACCCTTGGCGATCATTTCTTCAATTTCACGCCTCTGGGTGGAGGTCATGCCGGCCATCTTGGCTTCCAGGCTCTTGTCGGGGATCAGCTTGATGTTGCCGTCGTGGGTGATGAGCGGGGTCATGCCCTCCTCACTGGCGCTGCTGGCCAGCGTGTTGGGGTCCATCGGGCGCACTTCCAGCACCTTGTTCATCATCGGACGGACCACCAACAGCACCACCAGGATCGCCACCAGACCCAGGACCACGGTCTCCGCCAGGTTCATGATTAGGTCGCGCTCAAATCCCAGGATCATTTCTGGCCCGGTATCCTCATCCACCAGCGGGGCACCGCCCTGGAACTGGACGTTTTCCATCCGGATGCTGTCGTTTCGCGTGTCATCGAAGCCTATGGCGTTGCGCACGATCTCCCGCAGGACGGCCATTTCCTCATCAGTGCGGGCGCGATACTCCATCACGCCATCGGCATTGGGCTCCCAAATGCCATCCACCAACACGCTGACGTTCAGCCGGCTGATGGTGCCCACTTCCTTGATGACTTCGCGGTCGGTGGAGGAAATGACGAAGTTTGTGGTGGTGCTGGCCTCATCGCGCTGGCGGTTGCTGGTGGCTGCTGGGTTCTGCCCCTGATCAGCACCCGGCAATTGTTCGCCCACCCCCACCGTTTCCTGTGGTTCGCTCTCGTTCTCGGTTTCTGCGTTGGTCTGTTCGGTGACCGAAAGCGCGATCTGGCCCTCAGGATCGTAGTTCTTCACACTCTCGGTGATGCGGTCCCAATTCATGTCCAAGGTGACCTCGGCCGCCACGCGGTTGGGGCCAACGATGGGCATCAATTGGCGTTCGATCTTGCGGACCAATTCCTGTTCCAGGCCGCGACGCTGTTCTTCCTTGCGACCAGAAAAGCCGCCCAGGGCCTCATCCCCTGGGGGACGGGAGAGCATCATGCCGCGGTTATTGAAGACGCTCACTTGTGCTGGGTCCAGGTCAGGCACAGCAGCGGCCACCAGATGCTGGATGGCGGTGACCTGTTCCCCGCTCAGCGCGGACCGCAGGGTCAGGGTGACCGTGGACGTGGCGGTGGAGCGGCGGGTGCTGAAGGCCTCCCGTTCGCTGAAGACCAGGTGCACACGGGCTTGGCGCACTGGCTCCAGCGCCTCAATCGTGCGCTGAAGTTCCCCTTGCATCGCCCGCTGGCGCTTGATCGACAGCATGTCCGCCGACATGCCCAGGGAGCCATCCTCATCAAAGATTTCGTAGCCGACGGCGCCGCCAGACGGCAGCCCCTCCGCCGCCAAAGCCAATCGCACCTCTCCCACCCGGCCCTTCTCCACCTGGATGACGGAGCCGTCGGGGCTGACGACGAACTCAATGCCCAGTTCGGTCAGCTTCGTGCCGATGGCGCCGGCATCCTCTGCCGCCAGATCGCTGTAGAGCACCTCCATTTCGGTCTGGGAGGCGCGAGTGATCAGGAACACGAAGAACACGATCAGGCTAAAAAAGACCGCGCCCATGATGGCCAGCTTGGCCACGCCAAGGGACTTGATGGTCTGCTGGATATCGCTCACCGCGGGACGCTCCGTCCGGATAAAGGTCTCTCTCAACCCTTACCCTGGCGCCTGGGGCGTAAAGAACTGCCTAACGCTGGGCAAGCTTTGCCCACCAAATCAGATAATTGAAAATCCCCCTTGTTATCAGCCAGGACGCATGAAACATTGAGGATGTCAGAAGTCTATCCGGTTGGAGGATCGTAAATCCTCAGCAAAGGTTGGACTATCGACAGTTCATTGGGATCGTCTAAAACTCCCGATAGATTGTCAATAGGGCTGGCATCCGCAGAACAGTCGGGACGTGTGTCATGGTCGATGCAGTGGGAACCGGCTTTTCAAGCGGCCCCAGCGCGCGGATTGACCGTACGCCGGCTGCTGAAGAGTCGAAGACGCAACAACAACAGGCCGCCGCGCCTGCCCAGGAAGCGCCCGCGGCGGCAACTCCTGCCTATATCAGCCCCGTGGTGCGGGTGGACAGTTCCACCCAGACCGCCGTGCTGCAATTCCGGGACAGCACCAGTGGTGATGTCACGCGCCAATACCCCAGCGAGCAGCAGTTGCGGGCCTATAATCAGGGTCAGGACAGCGGTGCCGAGCGTGCAGCCGCAGCGTCCAGCGGCGCGCCCGCAGATACCGCTGAGGCGGTGACGGAGCAATTGACCCGCGCCCCCAGCGAGAGCGGTGAACCCAGCCAAAGCCAGCGCACCGCAGAGGTTCAGGTGCAAGTGGCTGAGGCCGTGGCGCAGCAGCAGTCCACCCAGGGGTTCGCCGGAGTCTCGGTGGTCCTGTAAGGCTCAGTGGCTGAGCCAGGGGCTTGCCCCGGCCGATCCGGGGCGGTAGGCCAGAAATCCAGGGCCGGTTCCGCCGGGTCCCATTCCCCGACATGCCTTGCGGCAAGGACACAGGGTCAGGGGTGGGCGAAGGTCAGGAGCGCGGGCGCCCGGCCGCACCGTGACATTGCTTGCGGTTCGTGTGCGGAAGCCCAGGCCTGATTTCTGCCCCTCTGGCTTCTCCGGCAACAGGCGATCCCGGCTCATGGCTCTTATCAAGCGCAAGGCGGCGCTCATTACCGGTGGCGCGGTCCGCATGGGGCGCGCCATCACTTGGGCATTGGCCCTGGACGGCTGGTGTGTCGGCATCCACTGTCGCGGATCGGAGGACGAGGCTGGCGAACTTGCAACAGAAATCCAGATGGCCGGCGGCAAAGCGGTGGTCCTGCCTGCCGATTTCCTGCAAGAACACGAGGTGGAGAACCTCTATGATCGCGCCGAGGAGCAGTTGGGCAGCCTCTCCCTGCTGATCAACAACGCCAGCCTGTTCGAGAACGATGGCGTCCAGTCCGCCACCTCCGACAGCTTCGAACGGCACATCAAGGTCAATCTGCGCGCCCCGATGATCCTCTGCCAGCGGTTCGCGGAGAAGCTGCCGCCCGGCTCCGAGGGCAATATCATCAACATGGTGGACCACAAGGTGGACAATCTGCGCCCAGATTTCCTGTCCTACACCCTATCCAAGGGGGGCCTGTGGACCCTGACCCAGATGCTGGCCATGGCCCTGGCGCCGCGGGTGCGGGTGAACGCCATCGGCCCGGGCCACACCTTGCGCGGAACCCGCCAGAGTGAGGAGCACTTCCGGGCCGCCCGCGCGCGCACCCCGTTGCAGACCGCCGGCGGGGTTGAAGACGTGGTCCGCGCCGTGCGATTCATTTTGACCATGCCGGCGATGACGGGCGAGATGATCCACATTGATGGCGGCGAGCATCTGGGCTTTGATCGATCGGCGCAGCGCTTTGAAGGGCTGGACGACTGATGGCCGGCGGGTCCCTGCGGGATGATCCCGGTGCGTTCTGGAATGAACGCTTTGCCGCACCCGGCTACCGCTATGGCACGGCGCCCAACCAGTTTCTGGCCCAGTCCCTGCCCGGTCTGGCCCCAAAGCCGGGCCTGCGTCTTCTGCTGCCGGCTGATGGCGAGGGGCGCAATGGGGTGTTCGTTGCTCAGCAGGGGCATCAGGCGGTGATTGTGGACATCTCCACCAAGGCGCGGGAGAAGGCCCTGGCGTTGGCGGCAGAGCGCGGGGTTGCCCTGGACTACACGATCGGCGATCTGTCGGCGTGGGAGCCTGACCCTGCCAGCGCCGATGGGGTGGTGATCGTGTTCATGCATCTGCCGCCCGACCTCAGAACGTCTCTGTTTGCCCGGCTACTGACCGCCCTGAAACCAGGCGGCTTTCTGCTGCTGGAGTGCTTCCGGGAGGAGCAGTTGGCCCGCGGCACCGGCGGCCCCCCCAACGCCGACTGGCTGTACTCGCGGGACACGCTGCGGCCGCTGGTTCAGGGCCTGGACATCACCCTGCTGGAGGAGGCGGAGCCGACGCTGGATGAGGGCCCGGGCCATCAGGGGCCAGGGGACACGCTGCGCCTGATTGCGCATAAACCCTCCTGATCCTGATCCCGCCCTGCCTTTGCCCCTTTCAGGACCCCACGCCCCACTGCCATGACCGATGATCCCGCCCGCTCCAACCCTGCGCTGCACTGGGATGAGCGCTTCGCCGCCGACGACTATCTCTACGGCACCCAACCCAACCGATTTCTGGCCGAGAGACTGCCGGAGTTGGCGCCAAAACCCGGGTTGAGGCTCCTGCTGCCCGGGGATGGGGAAGGGCGCAATGGGGTCCATGTCGCCCGACAGGGCCATGAAGCCGTGGTGGTGGATGCCTCCACGGTGGCACGCGACAAGGCGCTGGCGCTGGCGACTACGGAAGGGGTGAGCCTGGACTACACCGTGGCGGACCTCACCCGCTGGGCCCCGTTGGCCGACAGCGTGGATGGCGTCATTATCGTTTTCCTGCATCTGCCGCCGGAAACCCGAACCTTTGTCTTCAGCAAGCTGCTGGCGGCACTGAAGCCCGGCGGGTTTGTGCTGCTGGAGTGTTTTCGTGAGGAACAGTTGGGGCGCCGCAGTGGCGGTCCCCCCACGCGGGCCCGGCTCTACAACCTGGAAATCCTGCAACAGGAATTTGCCGACCTGGACGTGGAACTGCTGGAGGAGGCAAGCCCGATCCTGGACGAGGGTCGTGGCCACAGGGGACCCGCCGCCACCATCCGCTTGATCGGGTGGAAACAGCCGTAGAGCGTAGGACCCCAGAGTGGCAACGCCACGGAGGGAGTCATCCGAGCGACCACCAAGAAACTACTGCAGGGGCGCCGATTCCAAATCGGTGTCCCCTGCTGTAGGGCGCCAGGCTCGGCCAGCCGCCGCGATCAGCGGTTCCGGCCCCCTTGGGACCGGGCGGGGGCGACTATGGCGCGTTGCGCAAAGGTGGAGTCAGCACCAACCCCACGCCTGCACTGGGCGTCCCTTTGGCCGGCCACCCGTTGCGATATACTCCCGTGGGTGGCCGGATGGGGGTGTGGGGTGGTCAAGCTCGGCGGGACAGGCTCCAAACGCCCCCGACAGCGCAGCGTCCCGTTTTGTAGGGCTGTCGGCTGTTTCTACGAGACAGGTTACCGCCTCAGAGGTCAGTCCTGTGGACCTTGCCCAAACAGGACTTGGCGGGAGAGATCGTCGCTGACGGTGGGGGTGGTGTTGATCCTGTCGGCCAGGGCATAGGCCGCCTGGGTTGCCGGGCGTGACCAGATGGTGTCGTACCAGCGCTTCACAGCGGGAAACGCCTCCAACTCAATTCCCTGGCGCGGGTGGCGCTGGATCCAGGGGAAGCACGCCATGTCCGCGATGGAATAGGCCTCGCCTCCCACCCAGGGGCTTTCCGCCAGACGCCGCTCCAAGACGCCATAAAGCCGTTTGGTCTCGGTCTCATAGCGATGGATGGCATACGGGACCTTCTCCGGGGCGTAGACCCTGAAATGGTGGGTTTGGCCCAGCATCGGGCCCAGGCCACCCATCTGCCAGTGCAGCCACTGGCGCACGTGCGTCCGGGCGCGCACCTCTGTGGGCAGGAACTGACCGGTCTTCTCCGCCAGAGAGTCCAGGATGGCCCCACTTTCGAACAGGCTGAGCGGTGCGCCGCCATCGGCCGGGGCATGATCCACAAGGGCCGGAATGCGATTGTTTGGGGAGATGGCCAAAAAGGCAGGCTCGAACTGCTCCCCCTTGGAAATGTTCACGGGCTTCAGGCTGTAGGGCAGGCCCGCTTCTTCCAGAAACAGGGTGATCTTATGCCCATTGGGCGTGGTCCAATAATAGAGGTCGTACATGGCGGCGGCGTCTTCCATCAGGGGGCACTGATGATCAGATGTAGCCCATGTCACCCATGGGAAAAGATCCCCGCGCGCGGATGGGGGCGCGGAGACCGACATGCCATCCCCCAGGCCAGGAGGAGCGCGCGAAAGAGACTACAGCGGGGGACGCCGATTTGGAATCGGCACCCCTGCTGTAGCTTCATGGTGGTCGCTCGGATGATCCCCTCCGTGGCGTTGCCACTCTGGGGTCCTATGCTCTAGGCGCGCGGGTTTGGCGGGGTTGCCTTGGTCCCCTCTGTGCCCTCCCTGGGGCTCCTTAAGGCCCCCTGAGGCCACCCATCCCCGTGCCGGCCCTATCCCGCTGAATTATCGCAAGGCGTCGGGCCGCGTATCCCACAGGGCTTGATCCAGGGCTTCCAGTGTCGCCCCCCGCCCCAGGGCGGCCAGTGAGGTGACACCGTGATCCCGCACGCCGCAGGGCACGATGCCCGCAAAATGGCTGAGATCGGGGCAGACATTGATGGCCACGCCATGAAAACTGATCCCCCGGCGTACCCGGATCCCCACCGCTGCAATCTTGTTGTCCCTGCCGGGCACCACCGGGTCGGCCACCCAAAGCCCCACGCGGCCATCACGCAGCCCCGCCTCCACCCCAAACTGCGCCAGGCAGGCGGCCACCCAGCCCTCCAGCAGGTGGACATAGCGGCGAAGATCGCGATCCACCCGGGCCAGATCCATCATGACATAGACCACCCGCTGTCCCGGGCCGTGGTAGGTGAATTGGCCACCGCGCCCGCTGCGGTGAACGGGGAAACGGGCATCCAGCAGATCAGCCTCCCGCGCTGAGGTACCGGCGGTGTAGAGCGGGGGATGCTCCAACAGCCAGATCAACTCGCTGTCCTGCCTGGCATGGATCGCTGCCACCCGGGCCTCCATCGCGGCCACGGCAGCGGGATACGCCACGGGCTGACGACTCACCTGCCACTGCGGCGCGGGTCGCTCAATCATTCTGCCAGAAGTCGGGATCCAGGGTGAAGAAGGTCCGCACCCAATCCGGCAGCGGGCCGCGAGCAAACACCACCAGCCCTTTGAATTCCCGCGCCGGCGCCTCGGCCTCCAGGCGCTCACGGGCGCGGACCAGGGAACCGCCGGTGGTCAGCACATCATCCACGATCAGAAAGGTGGGGTGGCCCTCCACGCAGTAGGGGCGAAACGCCTCCTCCATGGGCACACCGCCAGACGGCACCCCATGGACATCGCCCCACTGCATCTTCCGGGAGGCCAGAAACGCCAGTGTGGCGTAATCCTCCGCCCCCAGGGCATCACATTCCAACTTGAAATCCGACCAACCGCCGGCATTCATCTGGAAGCGCTTCTTCTGGAACAGGGCAGGCATGGCGGGGCTCTCCAACAATCAGGGGTCGCTGGGCTGTAGCGCTGGCGGCCGCATTGCCGCAACCCCCTGACCTTGTTCAGCGGTCGAAAAGCCCGTACATCCAGGCCAGCGGGCGACCTTCGATCCGGCAGATCGGACGGGCGCTCCCGACGATGCGCCCCCCTTTCATCGTTTTTCTGTCTTCCCTCCCAGGATCGTTCTATGTCCGAGGTGTCTACCCCTTCCCAGACGGTTGTCCTTTGCATTCTGGACGGCTGGGGACACCGCCAGGATCCAGCCGACAACGCGGTGGCCCAAGCCAACACGCCGGTGTTCGACCAGTTGTGGCGAGACTGCCCGCGCACGCTGCTCCGCGCCTCCAACGGGGCGGTGGGACTGCCCGAGGGACAGATCGGCAATTCGGAGGTGGGGCACACCACCATCGGTGCAGGGCGGGTGATCTGGCAAGATTTGCCGCGGATCAGCCGGGCACTGGCCGCCGGGGACCTGGACCGGAACCAGGCGATGGGCCAGTTTATCCAGCAGATGCGGGCCAGCGGCGGTGCGGTGCACCTGATGGGCCTGGCCAGCGATGGCGGCGTCCATTCCCATGGCGAGCATCTGGTGGCCATGGCCAAGCACCTGGACGCGGCGGGCCTGCCGGTGCGCCTGCACCTGTACACCGACGGCCGGGACGTGGCCCCGGACAGCGCCCCGACCCACATCCGCGCCGTCCTGGATCC
>CAZCBM010000116.1:0-10452 GCA_964496805.1 uncultured Rhodospirillales bacterium
GGCCCGCGGTGGGTTGACGTCGCGGGGGCGCGAGCCGCTGCCGCTGCAGCGCAGGCAGAGGCGGCGGCCCCTGCTGGCGATGAGCAGCCCGACGCCACCTGACGGCGGAATAAACGATAGGGGCGTGCCCCTGCCTCGGCCCCAGCCCGTTTCGTGCGGACCGGGGCCAGACAAGACGACAAGGAGATCCACCGGGACGATTGTGTCCTGTGGGACTTTGAAGGAAGAGAACCATGATCCAACAGGAAACCAGGCTGGATGTCGCCGATAACAGCGGCGCGAAACAGGTCCAGTGCATCAAGGTCCTGGGCGGATCGAAGCGGCGATATGCGTCTGTGGGCGACATCATCATCGTTTCGATCAAAAGCGCGATCCCCCGGGGACGGGTGAAGAAGGGCGACGTGCACCGCGCGGTCGTCGTTCGCACCGCCAAGGAGATCAACCGCCCGGATGGGACCAGCATCCGCTTTGATCGCAACGCTGCTGTGCTGCTGAACAAAAACAATGAGCCGATCGGCAGCCGTATCTTTGGCCCGGTGACCCGTGAACTGCGCGCGCGCAAGTTCATGAAGATCATCAGCTTGGCCCCGGAGGTGCTGTAACCATGGCTGCCCGTATCAAGCGCGGCGATAAGGTCGTCGTCATTGCCGGCAAGGACAAGGGTAAGACCGGGGAAGTGACCCAGGTTTTGCCGTCCGCCAACCGCGTCGTCATCGGGGGTGTCAACCTGATGACCAAGCACCGCCGGCCAAGCCCGGCCGGTGCCGGTGGCATCGAGAAGATTCCGGCCCCCATCCACATGTCCAACGTCATGCTGCAGGATCCGCGCGACGGTCAGCCCACCAAAGTGGGCTTCAAGATCGTCGGCGAGGGTGAGGAGAAGCGCAAGCTGCGCTTTGCCCGCCGGTCCGGCGAAATGATCGACAGCTGATCAGCAGGAGGATCCACCCAATGGCAACCCGACTGCAACAGCACTATCACGATGTGGTGCGCCAGCAGCTCCAGGAAGAATTCGGCTACGCCAATCCCATGGAGGTGCCGAAGCTGTCCAAGATCGTCATCAACATGGGCGTCGGCGAAGCTGTTCAGGACAGCAAGCGCCTGACCTCCGCGGTGCAGGAATTGACCCTGATTGCCGGTCAGAAGCCCATCGTCACCCGCGCAAAGAAGTCCATTGCTGGCTTCAAGCTGCGTCAGGGCATGGCGATTGGGTGCAAGGTCACCTTGCGCCGCGACCGGATGTTTGAGTTTTTGGACCGCTTGGTGACCATCGCTCTGCCCCGTGTCCGTGACTTCCGCGGCATCAAGGGCAACAGCTTCGACGGCCGTGGCAACTATGCCATGGGCCTGAAGGAGCAGATCATTTTCCCGGAGATCGAGTACGACAAGGTCGATCACACCCGGGGGATGGACATCATCATGTGCACCACCGCGAAGAGCGATGCCGAAGCAAAGGCATTGCTGCGCGGCTTCAACCTGCCGTTCCGCGACTGACCGGCACGGCAAGGGAGAACGAGCCAATGGCAAAGATGGGTAAGAAGCAGCAGGAGCTGCGCCGCCAACAGCTGGTCACGCAGTATGCGACCAAGCGTGAGGCGTTGAAGAAGGTGATTTACGACCGTGACGCCGCCCCGGAAGAGCGGTTTCAGGCCACGTTGAAGCTGGCAGAGATGCCGCGCAACAGCTCCAAGGTGCGCCTGCGCAACCGGTGCGGGCTGACGGGTCGCCCCCGCGGATACTACCGCAAATTCAAGATGTGCCGTATCGAGCTGCGCCGCCTGGCGTCGTTGGGGAAGATCCCCGGCATGGTCAAGTCGAGCTGGTAAGGGGGGCACAGAATGACCGTTAGTGATCCGATTGGGGACATGCTCACCCGCATCCGTAATGGCCAAGCTGCGCGCAAGGCCGTTGTGGAAAGCCCAAGCAGCAAATTCCGCCTGAACGTGCTCAAGGTGCTCAAGGATGAAGGGTTCATCCGCGCCTACAGCGAACGCGAAGTGCGTCCGGGTGTCCGCGTCATCGATATCGAGCTGAAGTATGATCGGGGCGAGCCGGTGATCCGCGAGGTTTCTCGTGTATCCAAGCCAGGCCGTCGCGTTTATTTCAAGATCAAAGACCTGCCGAAGGTTTACAATGGTCTTGGCATCTCGATCCTCTCCACCCCCCGCGGTGTCATGTCTGACAACGTGGCGCGGGAAGAGAATGTCGGTGGCGAAGTCATCTGCCAGGTATTCTAACGCAGGGCCTGGAGAGGAGAGACACGATGTCCCGTATTGGCAAACATCCGGTGGAGATCCCGTCCGGCGTCGAGTGCAAACTCGATGGGCGCCTCATCACCGTAAAGGGCAAAAAGGCGTCCATGGCCTTCACCATGCACCATGACGTCACAGCGGCCCTGGAAGACAACAAGATCAGCTTTGCCCCGGTGGGCAACTCGCAGCAGGCTCGCCAGATCTATGCGACCACCCGTACCCGGGTGTTCAACATGGTCAAAGGCGTGACCGACGGCTTTGAGAAGAAGCTGGAGATTACCGGCGTTGGCTATCGCGCCCAGGTCAAGGGCAAGACCCTGGTCCTTCAATTGGGCTACAGCCACGATGTCGAGTACCCCATCCCGGAGGGTATCGAGATCAAGGCAGAAAGCCCCACGGCGTTGACCATTTCCGGTCATGACAAGCAGCAGGTTGGCCAAGTGGCCGCGGAGATCCGCGGCAAGCGTCCGCCGGAGCCCTACAAGGGCAAAGGTGTGCGCTATGCTGGCGAATTCATCCTGCGCAAGGAAGGCAAGAAGAAGTAAGGAGCCCGGAGAGCCATGGCAGACCGTATTGGCCGGCTGCGCCGCGCGCGCCGGATTCGCTATAAGCTGCGTGAGCAGCGCAATGACCGCCCGCGGCTGAGCGTGTTCCGCAGCGGCAAGCACATCTATGCCCAGGTGATCGACGATCGCCAGGGTCGCACCCTTGCCCAGGCCAGCACCCTGGATAAGGAACTGGCCGCCAGCCTGGAGAAGACCAGCAACAAGGACGCCGCCGCCAAGGTGGGCGAACTGGTTGCACGGCGGGCGCTGGAACAGGGGCTCAACGAGGTCGTGTTCGACCGCGGTGGCTACATCTATCACGGCCGGGTCAAGGCCCTGGCCGACGGCGCAGGCGACGCCGGCCTGCAGTTCTAAGGAGACGAGAGCCATGGCACGGGATCGAGATCGCGATCGCCAACCGCGTGAGCAGCGCGAAGAAAGCGAACTGATTGAGAAGCTGGTGGGCATCAACCGCGTGGCCAAGGTGGTCAAGGGCGGTCGGCGCTTCGGCTTTGCCGCCCTGGTGGTGGTGGGCGACGGCAAGGGCCGGGTGGGCTACGGCGCGGGCAAGGCCCGGGAAGTGCCGGAAGCCATCCGCAAGGCCACTGAACAGGCGAAGCGGACGATGGTCCGTGTGCCCCTGCGCGGTGGTCGGACCCTGCACCATGACGTCATCGGCCGCTTCGGCGCCGGCAAGGTCATGATGCGGGCGGCCCCTCCCGGCACCGGGATCATCGCCGGTGGCCCGATGCGCGCCATCTTTGAGGCGTTGGGCATCAATGATGTGGTGGCCAAGTCCAATGGTACCTCCAACCCCTACAACATGGTCAAGGCCACCGTTGAGGGGCTGAAGAGCATCCAAAGCCCTCGGTCCGTGGCCGGTCGGCGCGGGAAGAAGGTGTATGAGATCCTGGGAGGACGGGAGGACGAGGATGCGCCGGCCGCGGCCGCTGCCCCGGAAGCCGCCGCCGAGACCCCGGAGGCCGTGAGCCATGAGTGAGACCCAAAAGCACGTGAAGGTCACCCAGACCGGTAGCCCCATTGGCCGCAAGCCTGGCCAGAAGGAAACCTTGATTGGGCTCGGCCTCAACAAAATGCATCGCTCCCGCGTGTTGGAAGACACACCGGCGGTGCGTGGCATGATCAACAAGGTGGCCCACCTGGTGTCCGTTGAAGAGGTGAGCGGGGACGAGGCCAACGGCTGAGCATAGCTGTGGCTTCTCCCGCGCCCTGGACGGCGCCCCTAGAGGAAGAGGCAAGACCAATGAAACTGAACCAACTGCGCGATAATCCTGGCGCCACCAAGAACCGCATCCGGGTCGGCCGCGGCGTCAGCTCCGGCAAGGGCAAGACCGGTGGCCGGGGTGTGAAGGGTCAGAAGTCGCGGACGGGCGTGGCCATCAAGGGCTATGAGGGCGGCCAGATGCCGCTCTACCAGCGCCTGGGCAAGCGGGGCTTCAACAACCCCACGCGCCGGACTTTTGTGGAGGTGAACTTCCACCGCCTTCAGGCGTTCATTGATGCCGGCAAGATCGACGCCAGCCAGCCCATCACGCCGGCGGAGATGATGGCCAGCGGCTTGATCCGGCGGGTGAAGGATGGTGTGCGTTTGCTGGCCACCGGCGAACTCACCACCCAGGGCTTGACCATCACTGTGCACGGCGCCTCCGGCCCCGCCAAGGAGCAACTGGAGGCCAAGGGCGGCACGCTGATCATCGATGAGACCCCGGCCTATCAGCTCAGCCGCAAGACCCGGGCCATGAAAGAGGCGGCCAAGGGAGCCAGTCCTGCTGCTGCTGCTGGTGCTGCGTCCGCGGCGGACAATGGCCCGTCCGATGCGGCCCCTGCCGCCGACGCTGCCGGTGATGAGAGCCAAGACGGTTGATGTTACCCACCCCAAGGGTGATATGACCGACAACGGATGACCCGCGGGCGCGGTCGGTATCCATCCCGACTGCGCCCGCTGTCGTTTTTCCCGATCGTTCCTGCCTGCTGCCCTTCGTCCGGGCGGCGTCCGCGCCAGGGGTATCGTGCCGTCGCGGCACCGCCCCGCCCTCTTGTACAGTACCGAGCGCCATGACTTCCGCTGCCGAACAACTCGCTGCCAATCTCAGCTGGTCCAGCTTTGCCAAGGCCACCGACCTCAAGAAGCGCCTGCTCTTCGTCCTGGGAGCCATGATTGTCTATCGCCTGGGGACATTCCTGCCCCTGCCGATGGTCAGTGCGGAGGAGGTCGCCCGTGCCCTGGATATTGGCTCCAACAACGCTTTCAGCATGTTCAGCGTGTTCAGTGGGGGCGCCATTGAGCGCATGAGCATCTTTGCGCTCAGCATCATGCCCTACATCTCGGCCAGCATCGTGATGCAGCTGATGACAGCGGTTACCCCCTCGCTAGAGAAGTTGAAAAAGGACGGCGAAGCAGGGCGCAAGAAAATCAATCAGTACACCCGCTATGGCACCGTGTTCCTGGCGGCAATCCAGGGCTATGGCCTGGCGGTGGGGTTATCCTCCGTCGAGGGAGCGGTCACCACCACGAACTTCCCATTCTTCGCCATCACCACAGTGATCACCGTTGTCGGGGGCACACTGTTCCTGATGTGGTTGGGGGAGCAGGTGACCCAGCGCGGCATCGGCAACGGCATCTCGCTGCTGATCTTCGCCGGTATCGTCGCGGAGCTGCCCAGCGCCCTGGGGCAATTGTTCACCTTGGGCCAGCAGGGTACCAGCGGTTTTGTGATCTTGATGGTGCTGGCGGTGATGATGGCCGTCATTGTCTTTGTGGTGTTCATCGAACGGGCGCAGCGTCGATTGTTGGTGCAGTATCCGCGTCAGCAACGGGGCAACCAGATGTTCGGCGGGGCGTCCACCCATCTGCCGTTGAAGGTCAACGCCGCCGGCGTGATCCCACCGATCTTCGCCAGTTCACTGTTGCTGCTGCCCACAACCCTTATCGGCTTCGCCGCCGAGGATAGCCCTGGCTGGGTGACGACCCTGGGAGGGCTGTTGAGCCGAGGGCAGCCGATGTTCCTGTTGATCTTCTCCGCCCTGATTGTGTTCTTCTGCTTTTTCTACACGGCCTTGGTTTTCAACCCCAAGGAGACGGCAGAGAATCTCAAGCGCAATGGTGGGTTTATCCCCGGGGTGCGCCCTGGGCAGGCCACGGCGGACTACATTGACACGGTCATGACTCGGCTAACGGTCATTGGTGCGGCGTATATTACGCTTGTCTGCATTTTGCCTGAGCTTCTACACACGGTGGACCAGGGCATTCCGTTCCTGCTGGGCGGAACGAGCATCCTGATCATGGTCACCGTGACGATGGATACGGTGACCCACATCCAGTCGCACCTGCTGGCCCAGCAGTACGAGGGTGCGATCAAAAAAGCGAAACTCAGGGGACGCCGTAAATGAGGATTATTCTGATGGGCCCGCCGGGTGCCGGCAAGGGCACCCAGGCCCGCCGCCTGGAAGAGCGCTATGGCATCGTGCAACTGTCCACCGGCGACATGCTGCGCGCGGCCGTTGCAAGTGGCAGCGAGCTGGGCCAGAAGGCCAAGGCGGTGATGGAGGCTGGCGATCTTGTCAGCGACGACCTGATCGTTGCCATGATCGCTGAGCGTCTGCAGGCTGACGATTGCGCCAAAGGGTTCATCTTGGACGGCTTCCCGCGCACGGTGGCGCAGGCTGAGGCCCTGGAGGCGATGCTGGCAACCCTGAGCCTCAACCTGGATGCCGTGGTTGAAATGCAGGTGGATGATGAGGCTCTGGTGACCCGGGTCGCCGGTCGCTACACCTGTTCGAAGTGCGGCGAAGGCTACCACGACGCGTTCAAGCAGCCAGCCGAGGCAGGCATTTGCGATACCTGCGGGGCGACGGAGTTCAAACGCCGTCCCGATGACAATGCGGAAACGGTGCGCAACCGCCTGGAGCAGTATCACGCGCAAACCGCGCCGATCATCCCGTTCTATCAGCAGCGGGGCCTGCTGAAGTCGGTGGATGGCATGGCGGACATCGACGACGTGACCAACAGCATCGTTCAGTCCCTGCCCGCTGAGGCCGCCTGAGCCGGTTCTTGGGGACCGGAGTGGATGTGGCCGTGATTTTGGGTTGGGGGCCCCCCTCTACCAAGACCAAGCGAGCGCTGCTCGCCCCAGGGGCCCTCACCATCCCTGCCTCAGGGAGCGGAGGCCCCCCAATGTGGTGCCCGCCACGAGGGGGGCATGGCAGCAACCCCCGAGGCGCGACAGCAAGGGTAGCGGTTTAGAATCGGTGTCCCCTGCTGGCATGCCGTTGGACCATCCACAACCGACCTGTGGTGAGGGGGGCGGGCCAAAGGGGCAGAAGGATGGGGCAGGCGGATCGCAAAGCACTTTCGTCGGACGAAAGCCGGCCTTGACAGGGGCCGGTCTGATCCGTAATCAGGGTTTTTGTGCTGGTCACCATTGTGGCCGCAAACCCCTTTCCCATGACAAATGGACAGCCCCACCCGCTTGCCGGGACGCCATGCTTTTGGCCGGGCTGACAGGTGCCGCCGGCAACGCGGGGTTGCCGGCCTGTGCAACAAGGAGAAGACCGTGGCGCGAATCGCCGGCGTGAACGTCCCAACCAACAAGCGGGTACTGATCTCGCTGACCTATATCACCGGCATCGGCCGGACCAGCAGCCAGAAGATCCTGGAGGCCGTGGGTATCGACCAGAATACCCGGGTTCAAGATCTCAGTGACGACCAACTGGCATCAATCCGGGAGGAGATTGCCCGCAGCTACATGGTTGAAGGGGATCTGCGCCGGAAGGTCAGCATGGACATCAAGGCCATCATGGACCTGGGCTGCTACCGGGGCCTGCGCCACCGTAAGAACCTGCCGGTTCGCGGTCAGCGCACCCACACCAACGCCAGGACCCGTAAAGGCCCGGCCCGTCCGATTGCCGGCAAGAAGAAGTAAGATCTGACGTTCCGGGGCCGGTGCCCCGGGCTGGCGCGCAGCACAGGCTGCGCGCGCCTGCCCGGCCCCCCTTCCTGTTGACTGTATGTCTGAGGGCTGCCGCCCCCTCTGGCCTGCGGTCAGCCCCCTTCGACGCAAAAGACGAGACAGATGGCCAAGCAGCAGCAGAACCAGCGCCTGCGTAAGCGCGAGCGCAAAAATATCTCCAACGGTGTGGCCCACATCTACGCCAGCTTCAACAACACCCATGTGACCATCAGCGACGTTCAAGGCAATGTCATCAGCTGGTCCACCGCCGGTCACATGGGCTTCAAGGGCTCCCGGAAGTCCACGCCTTACGCCGCTCAGGTTGCCGCCGAAGACGCGGGCAACAAGGCGAAGGAACATGGGATGAAGACCCTGGACGTGCTGGTGAAGGGTCCGGGCTCCGGCCGTGAAAGTGCCCTGCGGGCGCTGCAGTCCGTTGGCTTCACGGTGAACTCCATCGCCGATGTGACCCCCATCCCGCACAATGGCGTGCGCCCGCGCAAGCGTCGCCGCGTCTAAGGCCGCCTTCCTCTGTGGCGGCGTTTGCGCCCTTGACATCCCCGGAAAACCGCCTGAGCGGAGACTGTCAAGGCCTAGCCTGCGGGCTATATCAGCAAACGGCGTTTCAGATGTCCTGGATCCGGTGACCCCCGCCACGTCTGCCCGTGCGGGGCTTTTGCCGTTGATCCGGCCTCACACTTTTTGGGCGTCGCCCCACCCCACGGCGTCCTCCGAACATGAAGGGTCCACACTGTGCTGCAGAAAAACTGGCAAGACCTGATTAAGCCGAGCTCCGTTGAAGTTCAGTCCAAGGAGGGTGTGTCCAACACCGCCACCATCGTCGTGGAACCGTTGGAGCGGGGCTTCGGTATCACCCTGGGCAATGCGCTGCGCCGCGTCCTGCTGTCCAGCCTCCAGGGGGCAGCAGTGACCACCATCCGCATCGATGGGGTCCTGCACGAGTTCAGCCCGGTGGCCGGCGCCACCGAGGACGTGACCGACATCGTCATGAACGTCAAGGACTTGGCCATCCGGTGCCATGCGGAGGGCGTGCGTCGCATGAGCCTGAAGGCCCAGGGGCCGGGACCGGTCACCGCCGGGCAGATCCAGCATGACAGTGAGGTGGAGGTTTGCAACCCGGACCACATCATTTGCCACCTGGACACCGACGCCGAGTTCGCCATGGAGATGACCCTGAGCGGCGGTAAGGGCTATCGCCCTGCGGCTGAAAACCGGCACGAGGATGCCGCCATCGGCGTCATCCCGGTGGATAGCATTTTCAGCCCGGTTAAGAAGGTGGCGTTCAAGGTCAGTGACACCCGCGTGGGGCAGATCACTGACTATGACCGGCTGGCCCTGACCGTCACCACGAACGGGACCGTCACCCCTGAAGACGCCGTCGCCCTGGCGGCGCGCATCCTCCAGGACCAGTTGCGTGTCTTCATCAACTTCGAAGAGCCGGAGCAGGAGAGCCGGGATGAGACGGCCGAGTCTCTGCCGTTCAATCGCAACCTGCTGCGCAAGGTGGAAGAACTGGAACTCAGTGTTCGCTCCGCCAACTGCCTAAAGAACGACAACATCGTCTATATCGGCGACTTGGTCCAAAAGACAGAGAGCGACATGCTCCGGACTCCCAACTTCGGTCGCAAGTCCTTGAACGAAATCAAGGAAGTGCTGGCGCAGATGGGTCTGCATCTGGGCATGGAGGTCATGGGTTGGCCGCCGGAGAACGTCGAGGAGTTGGCCAAGCGCCTGGAGGAGCCCTACTGATCGCCTCAGCGCGATCGGCTTGCCCGAGGCTCTTGCCCTGTTTTGCCGATCGGCTGGGGAACAGGCTCTGGCCGACGACGACGAAACCACGTCAAATCCGGCTCATCCCGGGCCGGTCTTCCGTCTGATACCTGAGGGCCATGATGCGCCCGGGGTCGGGGGAGATTTGCAATCGGCGCCCAGGGACAGACGCTTGTCCGACGCCGGAATAATCTGAAGAAGGAGGCCCCGTCATGCGCCATCGCGTCGGCGGACGGAAACTGAACCGCACCAGCTCCCACCGCAAAGCCATGTTCGCCAACATGGCGGCGGCCCTGATCAAGCATGAGCAGATCAAGACCACTCTGCCCAAAGCCAAGGACCTGCGTCCCTATGTGGAAAAGCTGATCACCTTGGGCAAGAAGGGCGGCCTGGCGGATCGTCGCCGCGCCTTCGCCATTCTGCGCGACGATGCCATGGTGAAGAAGCTGTTTGAGGTGCTGGCAGAGCGCTATCGCGAGCGTCCGGGTGGCTACACCCGTGTCCTGAAGGCCGGCTTCCGCTATGGCGACGCTGCCCCTATGGCCATCATCGAGTTCATTGAGCGCGACCTGGAGGCCAAGGGACTGGATAGCGGTCCGGTGCAGGAAGTCGAGGACATGGAAGACATGGGCGAGGGCATGATGCCCGGGATGATGCCGGGCATGATGCCGGGCATGCGCTAAGCCGCCACCAGGACAACGCTACAGCGGGGGCGCCGATTCCATATCGGCGCCCACTGGTAACGATCGTAGGACTCCGAAGTGGCATCGCCACGGCGGGGATCATCCGAGCGTCTGCCCTTAATCTACAGCAGTGGATAGGTGGGGTTGAGGCTGGCTCTAGGCTCCAGACTCATAACCAGTAAGTGACGATGCTAGCGAGGGTAACGGAGGC
>CAZCBM010000117.1:0-10409 GCA_964496805.1 uncultured Rhodospirillales bacterium
ATTTCGCTGTTGCTGCCCTCCTCCGCCAGCCGGGCCGCCCCCCTGGCGCCCGCCGATCTGGCCCAATGGCTGCCGCAGGGGCTGCGCCTGCTGTCCCCTGCTGCCAGCAGTGCCGCCCGCCTGGCCATGGCCGTGCCGCTGGCGGGGGACCCGCTGGAGCCCACGGAGCGCGCGGAGCAGGTCTCGGTCTTTCTGCGCTACGAGGAGGCAATGAGCCGTATTGACGGCTGGGCGGACCCTCTGCGGGATGCGCCAACGCTGTTGCAGCGGGCCTATGGTTGGCATCGGCAGCAGTGTTTTGTCCATGCCGCCGCGGCGTTGCTGTGCATTGCCGATGGGTCGCTCCATGCCCCATGGCTGATGGCGGTGGCCCGCACTCAGTTGGTGGCTTTGGCCGGGCCAGGGCTTGCCGATGCCGCGCCCCCTGACAGTGGAGCCGCCTGGTGGGGGGCCATTGGCTATACGGTGCCGGTGATTGAGGCGGCGGTGGCGGCGGCGCGCAAAACCACCGTGGAACAATGGCGACAGTTGGGGACGGCCAAGCTGCTGGCCCGGGCGGCGGTCCTGAGTGAACGGGCCTGCCTGACCCCCCAGCAGTTTATCGACACCCAAGCCTATCTGGCCCAGGGGCGCAGTTTCTATGAAACCCTGTCGCTGGATTCCGAACCGGAAAGCCAGGAGCGTCTGGGGCATGTGGATCAACTCTCCACAACGCTGGCCGCGGCGCTGGCACGTCTGCCCAAGGCTGCGGGCGACGGGGGCGGTGAGTCCGGGACGCGGGCAGCGGGGCGCTTGTCCCGTGCAGAGCAAGGGCGGCCGGTGCGTAGCACGGCCCGGCGTGCGGTGACCCCCTCCGAGCCTGTGGGCGATGACCTTGGCTTTGGCGATGGGTTGCTGTCCCAAGGGGATGGTTGAGGCACATGGGACTGAGTGATCCGCGCAGCCTGGCGCTCATGGGCGGTCTGGGGGCGGCCTTGATTGTGACCCTGAGCCTGATCCTGCCCGCGGGAACGATCCTGATTGATGAAGTGATTTATGCCCTGATGGTCCATGAATGGGTGGATCACGGTCGACGGGTGATCCTGAATGGGGACCTGGGGTTTGTCACCGATGCATCGGGGATGCTGCTGGCCAAGGCGGCGCCGGAGGGGCCAGCCCTGCTGCCGCAATATCCGCCGTTGATCGCGGATCTGGGCGGGCCGTTGTTTGCGGCCTTCGGCCTGCAAGGGCTGTTCCTGCTGAACGCCCTGGGGTTTCTTTTGGGCTGTGCGGCCTTGGGCTGGGTGGCTTGGCGGCTCACCGGTTCCCGGCGGATCGTTCTCAGCGCGGTGCTGATCCAGGTGTTTTGCACCTTCAGCCTGCAATACGCGTTCGCCCCCTGGCCCCATCAGATCACCACCGGTCTGGTGATGGCTGCGGTGGCGTTGGTGGTGGAGGGCCTGCGCCGGCCCCCTGGCGCGGCGCTGGGCCTGGGGGCGGCGGCGGGGCTTGTCCTGGGCGTCAGCATCGGGGTGCGGGTGGATGGGGTGTTGGCGCTGCTGGCCCTGGTTCTGGTGTGCCTGTTCGTGCGCCCGGTGCGCCTCTGGCCCATCCTGGGCCTGGGCCTGGGAGTCATCGCTCCCTTGGTCTGGATCAGCCTGATCAATGGGGAGCGGTTTGGCATTACCCATCCCTTCACCTATGGCCGGGAGGCGGAGGGCGGGCGCACCGACCCGGCCCATTATCTGGTTCTAGGCACGGTGGTGCTGGCGGGCGTAGCGGCGCTGTGGGGGCTGAGCCGGTTGCCGAGGCCGCAGCGCCCCTTGCTGGCCCTGGCAGGGGGCGCGGTGGCGGCGCTTGCTGTGGCCCTGGTGATCGACTTGCCGCTGCTCAGCAGTATCGCCCGCGGGGCGGTTCGCACCCTGATCGACATGCCGCTCATCCCTCCGTCGGATCATCTCAGCGCGGAGCCGATGCCGTTTCGGGGCGGGCAGGTGTACCTGGCCACCCTTGGCCGGATTGCGACAGAAAGCGGCCAGACCATCTATCATTTCACCCTGAAGAAGGCGGTGCTGCAAAGTCTGCCCTGGTTGCCAGTGATTGCCCTGGCGCTGTTGCTGCCGCGACCGGAGCGGGAGGCCCAGCGGCTGCCGCTCGCGGTGCTGATGCTGGTGCCCTTGGGCTTTGTCAGCTTTGTGGCTGCCACGGGATGGGATGGCGGCCCCACCTACAACATGCGGTATGTCCAGCCAGCGTTGCCGCTGTTGGCCCTGGCCATGGCCATGAGCCTGTCTCGGCTGGCGAGCCTGACGGTCCGGGTGCCGCCTCGCCTGATCCTGTTGCTGTTCGCCGTCGCTGGGCTGGGCAGCGTGATCTTTCTCAAAGCCCCCTTGCCGGTGCTGGAACTGTTGGTCTTGGGCGTGCCTCTGGCGCTGGCACTGTTGGCCGCTGCTGCGGTGGTGTGGCTTCTGTCCAGCCCTGCGGGCGCCCGCAGGCGTCCGGCCCAGGCAACCTTGAGCATGGCGTTGGTCAGCCTGGCCTGGTCTTTCTCGGTGGCTGTTGCCAGCGACTTGCCTGGGGAGCAGGTCGTCCGCAGCCTGACCCGGGCCAAGGCCGATCACCTGGCCGCCAGCCTTCCCCGTGGGGGTGTCATTCTGTTTGGTCATGGCACGGAGGATCACTTCCTGCGCACTATCGCCCCCGCCATGGCAGAGCAGGATTTCACGGTCCTGCGTCCGCACCGAACGGCGTTCGCTGACCTGCCGCAAATTGTGACGGTGCTCAAAGACCGGGGCACGCCCACGCTGATCGTTGCGCCCGAGGCGCCGGTGGTGACAGCAGCGGGAGAGCAGACCACGCAGAGGGCCGCGATGGTCGCCGCGGTTGAAGCGGCGGGGGCCAGCGTTCAGGCTGTGGCCCCACCAGCGGATGGATCCCCGGCCTTCCCGGTGCTGCGGGTGAACTGGCCGCAGCCCTGAGGGCGCCGGCGTTCGCCCACAGCAGGGGACACCGATTTGGAATCGGCGTCGCTGCTGTAGCTGCTTACCCAGAGGCGGGCACGCTGGGGGGCGCTTCCGCCAGATGGGGCGCCAGCAGGGGCGTGAGGTAGCCCCGCTCCTCCAGGTGGGCCAGCACCAGGGACGCCATCATGTAGACCACAAAGCCCAACGCCACCATAGGCAGGCTGGTGCCCCCGGCATGGCTGTAGGCCAATTGGCGGTCGGCAACGTTTTTGGTGTTTGCCTGGATGGCACGAACTTGGATCAGGCTGTGGGCCACATAGTAGCCCACGCCCACCAACCCATAGAAGATGCGAAGCCCCACCAGCCCGACCAGCACCGCCGCCTGGGAGGCCCCCATGGTGGGCAAGATCCAGCCCAACATGATTTCCAGCGCCAGCACCAGCACGGCCACCTGCGGCATCTTTCGGTACCAACACCAGAAGTATGGCACCAGGAAAGCAAACCAGTTCCAGGTGTTGAGGATGCGGCCCTGCTGGAAGTCGTAGGCATTGGCGAACAGGGGCGTATGAGGCCCTATAACCTTGGGCAGGTCGTCAATCGCCTCCTGCGGGATGGTCCCCAAAGGACGGAATGGCAGGAGGGGATTGACAGCGGCGCTCATGAATCCTCGTCGTCGGCCAGGCGGTGTTGAAGTTGCTTGAGGATGTGCACCCGGATGGCGCTGGAAAGGCCGCCGACGCGCTGGCCGTCAATTTCCTCCACAACCTTGGCCACAGACACCCCCTTCTCAGCGGCCAACGCCTTGAGGGCCTGCCAGAACTCCTCCTCCAGGCTGATGCTGGTGGGGTGCCCGGCGATCATGACCGAGTGTTTGCGGATGACGGACCGCGGCTGGGCGGCGGCTGGGGTCGGACGATCAGTGTTCCTGGACAACATAGAGGCTCATTCACAAGAAGAGAGGGCGCCATCGGCCGCAGGGCACCAGCGGCAGGCAGAAAGGGGGCGCCGGGGATAACCAAACAGGCCCTGATAAGGGGTGGAGAAACCGGCCTTTGACAAGGCGGCTACCGGCCCTGCCGATCAATGGCTCAGGCCCGCATGCGGTTCCCACCCACCATAGCCCTTGGTGATAAACGGTACTTAGTGCCCCCTTTCGGGGCCGTCCAGGGCTATTCCGATGATTGAGTAAATTTGTATAGACATGAAGGGTAATGCGTTGACGGTAATTGTTTATTTCTAGCACGACGCCTGTCGTGCAATGAAGTTCCCCGGCGGAGCAGCAGGGACCAGGCGCACCGGCCGGCCGATGCGCCGATTTGGGGTTCTATCCTCCCAGAGGTCCCTCGCCGGCAAGGATGTTCACCCGCAATCATTCTGCCATGAGGGGTTTCTGGGTACCCGGATCGGCGGAGTGGGCCTTGGGCTGTTGCTCCCGGCTTTGGCCCAGGACAGCCCTGCCGCCCCCGTCCCTTGAGGGGGGGGCATTGCGCCGCCGGGGCTGGACCCAAGGGGCACAGCGCGGTAGGCCCCGGGGGACCGGATTCCCAATACTTCCCCTGGTGAGAGGCCGCTTTGCGATGCCTGAGACGTCCCTTGATTTCTTTGACTTCAGTTGGCTGTCGACGCCGGAGGGCTGGCTGAGCCTCGGCACCCTGATCTTCCTGGAGGTGGTCCTGGGGATCGACAACGTGATCTTCATCTCCATCCTGGCGGCCAAGTTGCCGGAGGAACAGCGGCCCATGGCCCGCCGGGTGGGCCTGGGCGGGGCGCTGGTGCTGCGCATCCTGCTGTTGGCCACCATCAGTTGGATCATGGCCCTGGACGATCCCTTGTTCAGTCTGGACCCCGGCTGGCTTGGGATTGAGGCGCAGTCGGTGGCCATCACCTGGAAAGGCATCATCCTGCTGGCGGGCGGCCTATTCCTGATCGCCAAGGCCACGACGGAGATCCATGGTCAGCTTGAAGGCGGACACGGGGAAGCCAAGGCCGGGCCGGGCGCTGCGGCGGTGAGCTTTGGTGCGGTCATCGCTCAGATCATGCTGTTGGACCTCGTGTTCAGCATCGACAGCGTCATCACCGCCGTGGGCATGGCCCATTACATCACCATCATGGTTATTGCTGTCATGTTGACCATCGCGCTGATGATGATCGCCGCCGGGCCCGTTGCCCATTTCATCGAACGCAACCCCACGGCCAAAATGCTGGCGCTGTCGTTCCTGGTGCTGATTGGGGTTACCTTGGTGGCGGAGGGGCTGGGGGCCCACATCCCGAAGGGGTACATCTATTTTGCCATCCTGTTCAGCATCGGGGTGGAGGTGCTCAACACGCTGGTGCGGCAGCGACGGCGGCGTCGCGCGGCCCAAGGGGCTGCGACAGACCTGCCCCCAGGGGCCGGGGCCGCTTGACACCCGTCGCCGGGCCTTCTTATGTCAGAGTCAGCAGGGGGCAAGCGGGTCGTCCTGACCCAAGCCCCCGTTTCTGATGGGCCCCCCGTGGTGGCGCCCAGGATGGCGACATGACACCCCTTTTTGGGGCGTCAGCTTGGCATCCGCCGGTCCCGACTATGGTGGGTCCGTCCTTCTTGGGCGCCCACGCGTTTGCCTGGGCGCTGCCCCTGACCATGGGACCCGTGGCCATGAAAATCACCGTGACCGGTACCAATTTTGACGTCGGCGAGGCCCTGACCCGTCATGTCGAAGACGAACTGACCGAGCTCACCGAAAAGTATCAACTGAACACCCACGAGATCGACGTGCGGCTAACCAAGGAGCCGCATCGATTCTTCTCCGCCGACATCACCATCCATCTGGGGCATGGCGTCGTTCTGAACGCAAAGGCCGAAGCCAGCGAACCCTATCCTGCCTTCGACATGGCGGCGGAGAAGGTCGGCAAGCGCATGCGTCGCTACAAGCGCAAGCTGCGGGATCATCATCGGGCCGCTGAGGCGCCCAAGGGCTTCCTGGCCCAGGCTTATGTCATCGACACCCGGCTGGAGGAGGAACCGCCGGAGGACGACGCTGCGGAACACGGCGAGGATGGCGATCAGCCGCTGATCATTGCGGAAATGGAAACCAAGATCGAGTGGTTGTCGGTCAGCCAAGCCGTGATGCGCCTGGAACTGGCCGAATTGCCCGTGCTGACCTTCCACAACACCACCCATGGCGGCATCAATGTGATCTACCGCCGCGAGGACGGTAACATCGCCTGGATCGATCCCCAGGCCATTGAAGGGACCACCGCGGCCGCCTGATGCGGGCGCGGCGAGGCCATCGGCGGGGCCGTGGGCGAAAGTCGGCCAATGGCCGACCACCTGTATGACGGCCAGCATCCTTGCCACCGATCAGGGCGTTGTCCACTGCGGTGGCTGTTTGGGGTGCGGGGTGGTCAAGGTTGGTGGGACAGGCGCTAGCCTGCGCCCCGGACGGCCTTATGGGCAGTCATCCGCCCCCCGGACTGGCTTTGGGATTGGTCCAAGTGGGGCGAGGCTGCGGCGCCGCATGCTGTCATTATGGGCCATGGGCGCACGAGACCTGTGACTTGACCCTTTTCGGGTTCGGCGATACGCCTTTGCGTCAACCAGTGCGGTGTTCGGCCCTTGGGCAAGCGCGTTGCTGGGGATGCAAACCATTACAACAAAGGCAGACCTGGGCCTTCTTTCAGACCACGGCGTTGACCCCGGAGCCCTAGGACCCCGCGGCCTATGTCACCCCTGGCCCCACTGCCTGGGCCGGCCGTCGGGAAACAGCCCGGCAGAGCCCGCCCGATGCTCGCTGTCGTGCCCCATGGCGGTGAGGTCTCCTGGGAGGACCCATGTTCACCATCCTGAACCCTGCCACCATCCGCATTGACCTGCCAGCCACCAGCAAGAAGCAGGTGCTGCAGGCCGCGGCTCAGATCGCAACGGATGAGCTGGGGCTGGACCGCAGAGAGGTCCTGGACAGCTTGCTGGAGCGTGAGCGACTGGGGTCGACGGCGTGCGGGCGGGGGGTGGCGATTCCCCATGCGCGATTGGCTCATCTGACGGAGCCCCACGGCATCTTCCTGCGCCTGGATCGCCCGGTGCCCTTCGATGCCGTGGACGCGTCGCCGGTGGACTTGGTGTTCGTGTTGCTGGCGCCACAAACGGATGATGCTGCACACCTGACCGCCTTGGCCCGGGTGGCACGTTACTTGAAGGACCGTGACTTCTGTGAAAAGGTCCGGGGCGCTGACCGGGCGGAGGCTGTGCAGGCTCTGTTCGCCACGGATGCGGGCACCCGCGCCCCTTGCCGGGCTGCCTGACGCCCTTTGCGTCGCGCTGTCTGTTGGCCTTTCTTTCGCGGTTTCTCGCGCACGGTCATTCTTCCCCGGACAGGTTTATCCCCGGGGTAACGCCTGTCGACAACGGATGGCTCTCCCATGCGCCTTTGCACTCTCCTTATCGCCGGCCTGCTGAGTATCATCACGGGCGCTGCCACGGCTGACCAGCCCCCGGCCTTGAATGCCTGGGCCACAGTGCGGATTGAGATGCGGGCCGAAGAGGACTATGCCAAGGCGCGGCGGGCCATTTTCGAGGTGATGAACCGGCACGATTTCGACTTCCGGGGTGAGGGAACCGATCGCCTGACCTTTAACCGGGGCCGGCGGTGGGAAGAGCGCACCGCACCGGCAGCGGTCCCCACCACCGACCTGTTCGGCCATGATCAGATATTCACCCAGATCGCCTTCGATTACGTTCCTGATTGGCGCGCCCGGGAGTTGACCATTGTCGCCCGCCCGGTGCGCTATGGGATCAGCTATTCCACCCGCGTCACCCTGGAAAAGACCACCTATGTGACAGAGGTGGAGGACCTGGAAATGAAGGCGGCACCCTATACGCGGGTGCTTCAGCGTGAGTTGGACCTGATCAAGGCCCGCATGGAAAACCCAGCCCGGCCCATCGTCTACGACCGCATCTTCCCCTGATCCGACGGCCTCCGATCCGCACAGGTTGCTGCTTGGGCGGGTTTGGATCGCAGGTGCTTTCAACCGTGCGTCTGTTTCAGCGAACCCAGGGTTTGCAGCGGCGGACAAGGGGGCTGTGTCCGATGGCAGGGGGCTTGGGCGGGGTAGGATGGATGCCCGGGGGAACACCCTGGGCCAAGCACAGGTGTGATGCGGCGGTTACAGCAGGGGACACCGATTTGGAATCGACACCACTGCTTCAGCTTACGGACGGTCGCTCGGATGATCCCCGCCGTGGCGTTGCCACTCTGGGGTCCTAAGTTCTAGCCTGTGGATCAGTCGCTCGGGCAATCGTCATCAGTCCTCGCCTCCCAGGGATTGGAAACCGGACAGTGCTTTCGGTCTTGGCCGTTACCCTGGAAATGCTCTAAGGTCTCGCAGTGAGAGGCCATGCTGGACCCTATCGGCTCAAGCCGGTGATCCGGCCCGGGGACCGCGCCTGTTGACAGGCCGTCCAAGGAAAGATACCGCCCAGGAGCCCTTGCACGCCGGCTTAGCGCAGTTGGTAGAGCAACTGATTTGTAATCAGTAGGTCGGGGGTTCGAGTCCCTCAGCCGGCACCATAAAATCAATGACTTATCCTGATAGCACCTGACAAGCGGACCTGGCAGCGGACCCGTAGCGGACCCCATTTTCGCGGAATGCTGGGTCCAGTCAGTCAACTGCATCGCCTCCACCGCAGCCCTGATCCGGCGCCATGGTGCGGCCCCGGCTTCTGCGCCGACCGCACCCGTGGCCTTGGTGCGCTCCTGACAGAACGCAGGCACACCGTTACCATGGTGGTCGATCGCCAGGGCAGCGGCGCGGTAGATGTCCAAGTCTGATGGGTGAGGCATCGTGGCGTCAGCGTAAGCAGATGCTCTCACAGGGTATGCCGGGTCCGTCGCGGTCCAGGCTGCTCACGTCGCACACGTCGAGGTGGAACCGGGCATCGGCACAGTCTGTCATCTGGCCGCATCGGCTCTTTGGTAGACTGCCGGGCTTGGCCCGTCTGGCGATCGGCCACCGGAGCACGTCGCACGTCGGTCCCGGCAGGCGACTGCCGGTAGTCCCATGGCCGCTGCATCTCATAGAGGTGCAAGCCACGGCCAGCTGCCCGGGCCTCGCGCTCGTGCGCGACGATTGTAGCGGATAAAGGCAAAGGCCGCACTCATGCGCACCTGTTGAGCTCCGATGTCAGTGCCACCGTGGGTAAAGCACCGGCCAATGATGAGCCCATAGCGATCACGGTCTAGGCGTTCGCAGCGCACCCACTGTTCCGGCCCGATAATCTGTTCAAGCATCTTCGTGGTGGCCGCCCCACAGTCGTGGGTGCGGCCTCTGTGCCGACAGGGCTGTTCATCCTCCGGGCTGTCGATGCCATGCAAGCGCACCGTCTGCCCGGCCACAGTGATCGTGTCCCCATCCGTGATCGTCGTGAAGCCCTCCAGCAACTGAGCCTGGCATCGGCCCGACAGCGCCAAGGCCACTGCAACCAACAACCCGCACAACCTAAACATGAACCGTCTCCTTGTTGACTGGCCGGCAGCAAGATCCGTCGCGCTGCAGGGGAGTCCATGGGCGTTTCAGTTCATCAGGTTGTGCAAGTGGTGGCTGGCACCAGCACGCCCGCGATCGGCAGATAAAAGGTGGCCCTCAGCCACGTTTAATCTTTGGCCGCGCCAAACGAAAACGCCCCAGGCCAAAGCCCGGGGCGCTGTCATGGCACCCAAAAAATGCCCCACATGCACACCATCACTCGGCGGCTCGGCCGCACCATAAGGTGCCATAGCCGAAGCCCGTGGCGTCTAAAATGGAAGCAAACCTCCCATTATCCGCTGGCTTGACCAACCACACCCAGGGTCCGCTGCCGTGGCAGGCCTTCCAGCCACCGCTCCCGCCGTTGGGCATCCTCATGCTGGCGGATCGCCCGGGCAGCTTCATCGACCTTAGACCTTAGACGGCGCCCACCTGGCAGGCTTTGCTCCACCTGGTCCAGCGTCTGTGGTGCGAGCTTGCGCGCCAAGAGTGCCCACCGGCCATCGTCCTGCACCATACTTCGTTTGTCATTTCTCTTTTGATGATAGCCAAAGCCCTTTAGGTGGTTTATGTGTGTCGTGGTGCCTTGGTCTGATTGTTCCGGTAACCAAACTGTCCCCCGCTTCCCTCCAATCGTGGGCGCTTAAGTATGATGGTTGCCCGCATGATGCCGGCCTGGGGCAAGGCCGACCGTGACGGCGGCGCGGGCTTTCATCCGCTTGCACATCACTGTGCCGATGTTGCCGCAACCGTACTTGCGCTGATGCGCCTGCCGCGACTGGCCGACGCGATGGACCGCGCGGCCGGCGCGCCGCTTCGGAGAGCAGGCCCCGACGGACGTAGAGGCGCCAGACGCGGCGCTGCACGATCGGGGCGAGCTTCCTGGTCCGCTCGACGTCCAGACCGATCGCGGAATGGAAGCGGAGCATGCTGTCCGCGCGATGTCTCCTTTCGGTAACCTCTAGG
>CAZCBM010000118.1:0-10403 GCA_964496805.1 uncultured Rhodospirillales bacterium
CGGCACAGTCCAGCCAAGGTGCGGCAGAGGACTGGGCGGCGGTTTCGTCCGGGGATGGGGCGTTCTGGGGCATGGCGTGGGTCATGTCCTGACCATGCCAGAGGTTGCACCCGGTGACCCTGCGGCAAAACATCGGCTCGTAGCCTATGTTTGTTTCGCGCATATCCAGGGCTCGGCAGGTCATCGCTGTGAGGTGACCGCTGCATCAGCGACGGGAGCGTGCACATGATTGACGGTTTCTTGGTGGAGCTGTCGCGACTGCAATTCGCAGCGACAGCGATGTACCACTTCTTATTTGTCCCCCTGACCCTGGGCCTTTCCATGATGCTGGGCATCATGGAGACGGTCTATGTCATGACCAATCGCCCAATCTGGCGCCAGATTACCAAGTTCTGGGCGACACTGTTTGGGATTAACTTCGTTCTCGGGGTGGCCACGGGTATCACCATGGAGTTCCAGTTCGGAATGAACTGGGCCTACTACAGCCACTATGTCGGGGACATCTTTGGGGCGCCATTGGCCATTGAAGGGCTAATGGCCTTTTTCCTGGAAGCGACGTTCGTCGGGCTGATGTTCTTTGGCTGGGACAAGCTGTCCAAACTGGGGCACTTGGTTGTCACCTGGCTGGTCGCCATTGGCTCCAACCTCTCGGCGCTGTGGATCCTGGTGGCCAATGGCTGGATGCAGAACCCGGTGGGCTCGACATTCAACATCGACACCATGCGCATGGAGATCACGGACTTTGCCGCGGTGATCTTCAATCCCGTGGCGCAGGCGAAGTTCGTTCACACCGTTAGTGCCGGCTATGTCACCGCTGCGGTGTTTGTGTTGGGGGTCAGTGCCTTCTACCTGCTGCGCAAACGGCACATCCAACTGGCCAAGCGATCCTTCGTGGTTGCATCGGCCTTCGGTCTGGCCTCTGCCTTGTCGGTGGTCGTGCTGGGGGATGAAAGCGGCTACGCCCTGACAGACAACCAGCGCATGAAGCTGGCGGCGATTGAAGCGGAATGGCACACCGAAGAAGCGCCGGCCGGCTTCACAGTGTTCGGCATCCCCGATCGGGAGGCCCGTGAGACCCACTATGAGGTCAAGGTCCCCTATGTGATGGGCCTGATTGCCACCCGGTCCTTTACCGAGGAAGTCACCGGCATCAACGATCTGGTGGAGGGTGCGGCGCTGCGCATCGTGGATGGGCTGAAAGCCTATGACGCGCTGGAAACCCTCAAGCAGGACCGCACGGACGAAGCCGCCCGCGCCACGCTGCAAGAATACCAAAAAGACCTGGGCTACGCCCTGTTGCTCAAGCGCTATGTCGAGGATCCCAGGCAGGCCACGGACCAGCAGATCGCCGATGCCGCGTTCGACACGGTGCCTGATGTGCCGGTGCTGTTCTGGGCCTTCCGCCTGATGGTGGGGCTGGGCTTCTTCTTCATTGCCCTGTTCGCCGTGGCTTTCGTGCTGGCCACCCGGCGGCGCTTCGCCAACCGCACCTTCTTGTGGGTGGCGCTGCTGTCCATCCCCCTGCCTTGGCTGGCCTGCGAGGTGGGCTGGATGGTGGCAGAGTATGGCCGACAGCCTTGGATCATCGAGGGCGTGCTGCCGACCTTCCTGGCCGTGTCTGACCTGACGGTGACGGAGGTCCTGCTGACCCTGGGCGGTTTCACGGTGCTCTATGGTGGGCTTGCCATTGTGGAAATCAGCTTGATGGTCCGCGCCATTCGCAAGGGGCCGCAGCCGGAACAATTGCTGCCCGGCGACGGTCGCCCCTGCGCGCCTGATCTGATCCCCGCCCCCTCCCAAACCTTCAGCGCGGTGCCGGCCGAATGAGGCCGACACCCCCCTTTCCCGTGATCCAGTGTCCAGGCGATGCCCGGACCGCAAATGGAGTGTGAGTTATGGATTATGAACTGCTGCGGCTGCTCTGGTGGGGGTTGCTGGGCGTGCTCCTGATCGGCTTTGCCGTCACCGATGGGTTCGACCTGGGCGTTGCCACTGTCCTGCCGTTCATCGGCCGCACCGACACCCAGCGCCGGGTGATCATCAACACGGTTGGTCCCGTCTGGGAGGGTAATCAGGTCTGGTTGATCCTGGGCGGCGGCGCGATCTTTGCCGCTTGGCCCTACATCTATGCGGTAAGCTTTTCTGGCTTCTACTTGGCGATGTTCGTTGTGTTGGCGGCGCTGATCCTGCGGCCGGTGGGCTTCAAGTATCGCTCCAAGCGCGACGATCCGCGATGGCGTGCGGCTTGGGATTGGGCCTTGTTCACCGGCGGCGCTGTGCCTGCGTTGATCTTCGGTGTTGCTGTGGGCAACGCGCTGGTGGGGGTGCCATTCACCTTCGATGATACCTTGCGTCTGGATTATCAGGGCGGTTTCTTCGGCCTGTTGAACCCGTTTGCGCTTCTGTGTGGTCTGGTCAGCGTGACGATGCTGGTGCTGCACGGGTGTGCGTGGCTGGTGCTAAAGACCGAGGGGGAGATACAGGCCCGGGCCCGTCGCATTGGCACCTGGGCCGGGTTGGGCAGCGTCACCCTGTATCTGTTGGCCGGTGGTGCCTTGGCCCTGATGGTGGATGGCTATCGAATCACCTCCGCCATCGTCACCGATGGGCCCAGCAACCCCCTGTTGAAGGAGGTGGCCCGGGACCCCATGGCTTGGTTTGCGAACTACCAGAGCTATCCCTGGATGATCGCAGCACCGGTGCTGGGTGTGCTGGGTACCCTGGCCGCCGTCCTTGGCCTGAGGACCGGGCGGGAGGTGTCGGTCTTGCTGGGCTCCAAACTGGGCATTGCGGGGATCATCGCCAGTGTTGGCGCGTCCATGTTCCCCTTCATCCTGCCCTCCTCCAGTGACCCTAGGGCCAGCCTGACAGTCTGGGACAGCAGCTCCAGCGAATTGACCCTGCTGATTATGCTGATTGTCACCGCCCTCTTTATGCCGCTGATCCTCCTCTACACGGCCTGGGTCTACAAGATCCTGTGGGGGAAGGTGACGGAGACAGACATCACCCGCAACGCCGGCACGGTATATTGATCTCAACAACCCTCTACTGGACGATCCTCCCAAGGACGATCCGCTCAAGGAGCAGACATCATGTGGTATTTCACCTGGATCCTCGGCCTCAGCCTCGCCTGCGCGGCGGGGGTGCTGAACGCGATGTGGTTTGAGATCAACGAAACCGATGAGGAGGCGGACCAGCAACTCAGCGCCTGAGGGCCGCCTGTTTCTCTTCGGTTGTTCTGGGACCCCCATTGCCTGGGGGGTGGCGGCCCGCCCCGGGTGTTTGGGGCGGGACACTCCGTCACCTTGTTCTGCGGGCAGCCGCGGGGCTCAATGGGCCTGAACCAGGCGGCGGTGGCCCTCTGGGCCGTCGCCCTCTTCCCTCCCTCCATCAAGGCACCGGAGCCGGCCGTCGATGAACTTGACCCGCTTCACGAACTACAGCCTGCGGGTGCTCCAGTTCGCAGCCCTCCATCCCGATCGCCTGTGCCGTATTGATGAGGTGGCGGACGCCCATGGCATTGCCCGCACCTATATTGTCCAGGCCACCCATGAACTGGGGAAACTGGATCTTTTGGTGACCATCCGCGGTCGCCATGGGGGGTTCCGTCTGGCCCGCCCGGCCGAGACGATCACGGTGGGGGAGGTGGTGCGCAAGACAGAAATCCACTTGTGCCTGGTGGAATGCTTCTCGCCGGAGACCTCGGCCTGCCCCCTGATTGGGGCCTGTCACCTTTCCAATGTGCTCAAACGGGCGTTGAGGGCCTTTCTGGAGGTTCTGGATGCCACCACCATCGCCGACATCGCCCGCAACCGGGACGATCTGTTGACCCGCTTGGCCGGCGCCCCGACCGCGGAGGGGGCTCAGACAGACGCGTCCTCCGGGGCAGCGGTCTGAAAGAGCGTTGTCCCCTCCCTCTGACCCATCTGCCCAGCAACGGGAACTCCTCACTCCAGCCGCTCAAAGGACCCTTGTTCATGACCCGCACCCTTCTGACCCTGATGGCCCTTATCCTGTCGGCCTCACCGGCCTTTGCGGACCCTCTGCAGGTGCAAGCAGTCGCGCCGGGGATCTGGGCGATCGAGGGGCCGGCAACCCAGCGCAACCCCGAGAATCTGGGCAACAATGCCACCTTCGGGCTGATCGAGACCGAGGCTGGGGCTGTCCTGGTTGATCCCGGCGGCACCCACCAAGGGGCCGCCCAACTGCATGAGGTGGTGCGGACGCTGACCACGCAACCGGTGACCCACGTGATCAATACCGGGGGCCAGGATCATCGCTGGTTGGGCAATGGGTATTGGCTGGCCCAAGGGGCTACCGTCATCGCCTCCGAAGACGCCGTTGCAGATCAGCGCTCCCGTGGGTCCCTTCAGATGACCATGTTGACCCAGTTGGTGGGCGCGGGGCTGGACGGCACCGAACCGGCCCACGCGGACGTGACCTTCACCGACACATACCGCCTGGACCTGGGCGGCCGCGCGATTGAGATCCGCCATCCCGGCCCCGCCCATACACCGGGGGATAGCTTTGTTTGGCTGCCGGCGGAGCGGGTGGTGTTCACGGGCGATATTGTCTATGTCGGCCGGATTTTAGGGGTGATGGAGTTCTCCGACAGTGCGTCCTGGCTGGAGAGCTTTGCCGCCATCGAGGCGCTGGACCCCGTGCACCTGATCCCCGGCCATGGGCCGGCCACCACACTGGCGCAGGCGCAGGCGGATACCAGGGACTATCTGGTCAATCTGAGGGCCGGCATCGGCGCCCATATCGAGGCTGGTGGCGACATCATCGGCTCGGTTGAGGTGGACCAGTCCGCCTTCGCCCACCTGGACCAGTTCGAGGCGCTGGCTGGGCGCAATGCTCAGGCCGTTTTCCAACAGATGGAATGGGAGTGAGCCGCGGCGGGAGGGCAGCAGAGCCGCTGCTGCCCCCGCGCGTGCCGTCTGTTCCGGTCCGCCGGCCCTGTCAGCGCTGCTTGACGTAGGGGCCGGGGGCTGGGGTCAGGGCCTGGAGCCCCGGTAGGGAGGTCGGGTTGCGTTGCGCAGCCGGGACCTGGGCCGGATCGCCGTTCTGCTTCAGCCAAGCGCTCAGTTCCGGCCACCAACTGCCATCCACCGCTTCGGAGGTGGCCAGCCAGCTGTCCGCGTCGCGATAGGGGGCACCGCGGGGGCGCAGGCCCCGGCGATAATGCCGCCCGCGATGTCCCGGTTCGCTGACAATGCCTGCGTTATGGCCGCCATTGGTCAGGATGAACGTCAGGTCCGTCGCGGTGAACAGGTGGGTCTTGTAGACGCTGCGCCAGGGCGCGATGTGGTCTGTCTCCGTTCCCACCACGAACATCGGCACCTGAATGTCGCGTAAGGTGATCACTGCCCCGTCCACGGCAAAGCGCCCGGCGGTCAGCCGGTTCTCCAGGAACAGCCCGCGCAGATACTGCGAATGCATCTTGTAGGGCATGCGGGTGGCATCGGTGTTCCAGGCCATCAGGTCGAACAGCGGGGCCCGTTCGCCCAAGAAGTAATCCCGTATGATGCGGCCCCAGATCAGGTCATCCGCTCGCAGCAGACTGAAGGCGCCGGTCATCTGATCGGTGTCCAGCACGCCCTTGACCCACATCATGTCTTCAAGGAACGCGATCTGACTGTGATCGACGAACAGCATCAGCTCGCCAGCCTCACTGAAATCCGTCTGGGCGGCCAACAGCGTGAGGGAGCCCAGCCGGTCGTCCCCGTCGCGGGCCATGGTGGCCGCGGCGATGCTGGCGATGGTTCCCCCCAGGCAATAGCCAAAGACATGGACCTTGCGGTCTGGCACCGCAGCGCTGATGGCATTCAGGGCGGCCATGACCCCATCCACGCGGTAGTCATCCAACTGCAGATCGCGATCGTTAGAGGTGGGGTTGCGCCAGCTGATCATGAACACGGTGTGTCCCTGATCCACCAGGTACGTCACCAAGCTGTTCTCCGGCCGCAGATCCAGGATGTAGTACTTCATGATCCAGGCTGGCACGATCAGCACGGGTTCGGCCGCCACGGACTCGGTGGTGGGGGTATAGCAGATCAGCTCAAACAGATGATTGCGCCAGACGACTTGGCCGGGCGTTGCGGCCAGATCGCGCCCCACCACAAAGCTTTCCAACTCTGGCGGGTCTTCGCCCGAGGCTTTTTGGCCCATATCCTCAGCCAGGTTCTGGGCGCCGCGCAGCAGGTTTTGCGCGCCTTCCTTCAGGGTGCGCTCCACCACCTGCGGGTTCAGCCAGGGCACGTTGGCGGGGTTTAGGGCGGAGAGCATGAGATCGGTGAGAAAGGCTGTGCGCTTGGCGTGCTGGGGCGCCATGCCGGCCAACGGCTGCGTGGCCATGCGCCACCAGTCGGTGACCGCCAGATAACCCTGCAGCATCTCCTGATAGGGGGATTGGCGCCAGCCCTCGTGACTGAAGCGGTGCCGGCGTTGGGCGGCGGGTGTGAAGGGCGGCGGCGGGGGGTCTGTCTTGTTGCCGGTGAGGTCAGGCAGCGATGCCCGGGCCGGGTCCGTCAGCCATCGCCCCAGGCGCACAGCATTGGTCCAGGCCGCCAGGGCCAGCGCCATCTGGCGACCGGGGGCCCGCCCCAGATGGGCGCCAAAATCCAGCAGGGCGCTGATCATGGCGTGGGGACTGACCCCCTGGGTCCCGTGTGCCGTCGCCGCGCGCAGGCTGCGATCCAGATGGTCGAACATCTGCAGCCCGTAGTCGCGGCGATGCTCCGGCTCCTGGGTCATCCGCCCTTCAATGCTCAGCGGTGGCGGTGGCGTTGGCGCCCGGAAAGTGGGGCGGCGGGATGTCTCGGTGGGCTCGGGGGTGTGGGCCATGATCCAACTCCATCCACAAGGCCATTGGGCATGACATCGCCTTCATGGCATTCTGCTGATATATTTGCAGGTGTGGTTTTCCAGGGCCGTCTTCCAGGGGCAAAAGCCGCACACCGAAAACGCTGGGTTATTGGTAAGCCGGCTGCTGGGGCTTGTTCTTTTCGCACGCTTGAGCCATAAGACGCTGACGTATCGCCGACGGGCACCCTTCTGGCTCTGCCATCCCCTCGGCACACGGATATCCCTCCTCGCCCTGCAGACGGACGGATGGTTGACCCCGCGACGGGTCATCCCCCTGATGCTTGTGCGCCTGGAGGCCTACCTTTTTTATTCTGGAGTCCTTAGATGGCCACCAAGATCCGGCTCGCCCGCGGCGGGTCCAAGAAGCGCCCGTTCTATCGCATCGTCGTTGCCGACGCCCGTATGCCCCGCGATGGCCGCTTTATCGAGAAAGTCGGCACCTATGATCCCCGCCTGCCCAGTGACCACCCCGAGCGCATCGTGGTGAAGACTGAGCGTATCCAGGAATGGCTGGGCAAGGGCGCGCAGCCCACCGAGCGGGTGCAGATCCTGCTGAGCCGGCTTGGGGTTATGGACGCGCCAAAACTGGCCGAACGTCCGAAGAAGTCCGCCCCTAAGGCCAAGGCTGTGGAACGCGCCAAGGAAAAGGCGGAGAAGGAAGCCGAGCGCGCTGCCGCTGCCGCTGAGGCTGCCGCCGAAGCCGCCGAAGGCTGAGCCTGAGTCATGGCAGGGGTGCAGGAGCGTGTGGCCGTCGGGGTGATCCTGGGCGGCCACGGCCTGAAAGGTTGGCTGCGGGTCAAGAGTTTCACCGAGGAACCGGCTGGGATGCTGGACCTGGGGCAACTGGTTGACGCCCAAGGCCGCCCCCTTGCCCTTAGCCTGGCTGGTCAACACAAAGGCCAACTTCTGGTGACCTTGGACAGCGTCCGCGACCGCACGGCCGCCGACGCCCTGAAGGGTACCCAGTTGTTCGCCTCCCGTGCCGCTGTCACCGCTGCCGAACCGGTGGCTGAAGACGAGGACGAGGGGGTGTTGATGGACGACCTGCCGGGCCTGGAGGTCCGCGCAGCCGACGGGACCGTCTTGGGCCTGATCTTCAAGGTCTATAATTTTGGCGCCAACGATGTGATCGAAGTGCGGTTAAAGAACGGCCAGTTGGAGATGTGGCCCTTCACCCACCGCACCTTCCCTGAGTTGCATGTCGACCAGGGATATGTCGTGGCGGACCCGCCGGTGTTTGTGGGGGATCCGGAACCGGGGCAGGGGGCACCGTCGCCGGCCAACGACCAGGACCCTTCGGCACCGTGACCGATACGATCCCCTCAACTGATCAACCGGCCCCATCCGCCGCAGCCGATCCTGCCTCTGCGCCCTGGACCGTTCGGGTGCTCACCCTGTTCCCAGAGATGTTTGGCGGCGGGGTTCTGGGCCACTCCCTGGCGGGTAAGGCGCGGGACAAGGGGCTGTGGCACCTGGATGTGCAGGACATCCGCCAAGCCGCAACCGATAAGCACCGCACGGTGGATGATACCCCCTTTGGCGGCGGTCCGGGCATGGTCATGCGTCCCGATATCGTCGATCGGGCCGTGCGGGAGGCCAAGGCCGCCATGCCGTCGGGGTCGCCGCTGGTGTTTCTCTCCCCCAGGGGCCGCGTTTTCACGCAGGCTGCCGCCCACGCGCTGGTGTCCCGTCCGGGGTTGATGCTGCTCTGCGGTCGCTATGAGGGCTTGGATCAGCGGGTGATCGACGCCCATCAGTTGGTGGAACTCTCCATCGGCGACTATGTACTGGCTGGCGGGGAAGTGGCGGCACAAGTGGTGATCGAGGCTTGTGTGCGCCTGCTGCCCGGGGTCATGGGCAATGCTGAGACGGCCGGCGATGAGAGCTTTGAGACCGGCCTGCTTGAGCATCCCCATTACACCCGGCCCGCAGTCTGGGTGGACCCCGACGGCCTGGAGCGACCGGTGCCGGAAGTTCTGCAATCCGGCCATCACGGCCGCATCGAAGCGTGGCGGCACGAGCAGGCACGGCTGCTGACGGAGCAGCGGCGCCCGGACCTCTATCAGCGGTGGCTGCGTGCCCAGGCCGCAGGAAGACCGCCAGAGCCCCCGCCTCCGACCGACGCCCCCTCGCCGGCTGATCCCGCCCAAGAACCCCAGGCCTGATCAACAGACCTGACCAATAGGGCTAGCCAAAGCTGACCCCGGGAAGGGTGTTGCCCCGTCATCGCCCTTGGCCCCCACCTGCTCTTCCCCTCCGTTCTGTCGTCCCCTACAGCGGCGATACCGGTCCCAAATCGGTGTCCACGGCTGTAGGCCCATCTCTGCCCGTGGTTTGCCCCTTGCCCCTTGCGATGCTGGTGCGGACAGCGCACTTTGGCGATCATGAGTTCGACAAACGCCCCCCCATCATCCACGGCTGACCCTGCGCTGGATCCCCGCTATGCCCGTCAGCGGGTTTTGCCAATGATGGGGGTTCAGGGTCAGGCTCGGCTGGCAAAGGCCCGGGTCTTGGTGATTGGTGCCGGTGGTCTGGGCTGCCCCATTTTGTTGTATCTGGCCGCCGCCGGTGTCGGTCACCTGCACATTGTTGACCCGGATTCCGTCGACCGATCCAACCTGCAACGCCAGGTGCTTTATACCGAGGAGGATGAGGGCCAGCCGAAGGCGCAGGCGGCAGCTCTGCGGTTGCGGGCGCTGAATGGGCTGATCCAGGTGACACCCCACGTCCAGCGATTCGACCGGGAGACGGCGTTGGATTTGGCCCGCGACGTGGATCTGCTGATCGACGGCACGGACAGTTTTGACGCGAAGTATCTGGCCAACGATGTCGCCCTGACCCTGGGCATCCCGCTGGTGTTCGGCTCCGTTCTGGGGGCGGAGGGCCAGGTGGCGGTGGTCCCGGCCAAGGGCGGCCCGTGCTATCGCTGCCTCTATCCCCGTCCGCCCACCGGGCATGTGCCCAATTGTGCGGAGGCGGGGGTGATCGGCCCGTTGGCCGGCATGGTGGGCACCATTCAGGCGACGGAAGCCATCAAGCTGCTGGCCGATCCTGACGGGACCCAGGCCCGCCCCCTCACGGGGCGGCTTTTGGCGATCGAGGCCCGGTTCGGGCTGGAGACCCACAGTCTGGCCATACCGGTGCGACCGGACTGCCCGGCGTGCCAAGCGCCGGAGGGGCCCGACCTGATGCAATTGCATCCCCCGCCGGCCCCCGCCGTCGGCGCGGATGCGCTGGATCGCTTGGCGCCCTATCGCCTGGTGGATGTTCGGACGCTGGAGGAATGGCAGCAGGGTCACATTCCAGGCGCGGTGCATTTGCCGCTGGCGCACCTGCAATCTTTGGCCGAGCAGGGGGCCAAGACAGGGCTCGCCGGAGATCGCGTGATCGCTTACTGTGCGGTGGGGGTTCGTTCGGCCCGGGCCGCGCAGTTGCTGCGGGCGGAGGGAACAGAGGCGTGGACCCTGGAGGGCGGTTTGACAGCCTGGGAGAGGGCTGGGCGCCCCTGAATGGTGCGGGGTTTGGGGCCCCGACCT
>CAZCBM010000119.1:0-10382 GCA_964496805.1 uncultured Rhodospirillales bacterium
CCGACACCGGTGGGCCTGAACGGCGCCTTGTCGACGGCTGACGGGGCGGCCCGCTGGATCATCCGCCAGAGCGCAAACAGGGCCAAGGACGCATGGGCCAGCCCGGTGACCAGGAACAGCGCGTTGTCCCCCAACCAGCCCATGGCCAAAGACCCCAGCACCGGCCCGATGGCGGCGCCACTGCCCCACAGCAGCAGCGATGTGCTGGCCGCCGCAACGAAACTGTCCGCGCTGACCCGGTCATTCAGGTGGGCCACAGAAATCCCATAGAGCGGATAGGCAAAGGCCCCGAACAGTCCAGCCGCCAGGATCCACGCCCAGGGCACCGGCAACCCCAGCACATGGGCCAACCCACTGGCGGGGCCGTCGCCATCGCTCAGCCCCATCCATAGGCCCACAAGACAGGATAGCGCGCCCAGCATCGCCAGCAGCCACCGCCGATCCACCCGATCACTGACCCACCCAGCGGGAACCTGCATCAGCGCCGCCCCGGCCAGCGCTGCACTGACGAACAGGGCCACCTCCGTCGTGGAGAAGCCCAGCCGACTGACCAACACCGCGCCCAGTGTGCCGAAACACCCCGACGACACCCCCACCAGCACCGCGGAGACCACCCCCACCGGTGATGCCCGGTATAGACGGCCCAGGGCCAGGCGGACATCGGTGATGGGGGCAGGACCTGTGGCCGTTGTCAGGCTGACAGGGACCAGCGCCAAGCTCAGCAGGATCGCCCCCCAAAGGAACAGGGGCATCTCCCCAGGATCGCCCAGGCTGACCAACATCTGCCCGGCCACGACACTGACGGAGTTGATGACCATGTAGGCACCAAAAATGCGCCCCCGATTGGTGTTGGTCGCCCGTTCATTGAGCCAGCTTTCAATGACCATGAACATGCCTGCCAAGGCCAGCCCGCTGCCCACCCGCAGCAGAAGCCACGCCAGGGGATGCGGGATCAGCGCATAGGCCAGCAGCATATTGGCGGTGATCGCCGCGAACACCGCCAATGCCCTGATGTGCCCCACCCGCCGGATGATCCGGGGACAGACCACACAGCCCAGAACAAACCCAACCGAGAAGGCGGCCCCCATCAGCCCCAAGATGACCGTCGGAAAACCCGCCTCCAGCCCCGCTAGGGGCAACAGCACCCCCTGCAACCCATTGCCCAGATAGACCAAGCTGGCAGAGATCAGAACCGCAGCCAGAGCGGCAAGCACGCCAGGTGACGCCGCGTCACGGGAAAGGTCGGGGGGCAGGCCGTTGGCCTGGTTTGGGGTCATGCCTGGATGATATTGTGGGCAGGGCCATAGGGGAAGCGGGTGATGTTCTCCGCCCCGGTCTCGCCCACCACCAGGATGTCATGTTCGCGGTAGCCGCCGGCGCCGGGCTGGCCCTCTGGGATCCACAGCATCGGCTCCATGCTCACCACCATCCCCGGCGCCAGCACCGTGTCGATATCCTCCCGCAGTTCCAGCCCCGCCTCGCGGCCATAATAGTGGCTCAGCACGCCGAAGGAGTGGCCGTACCCGAAGGATCGGTAGGCCAGCAGCCCCTGCTCCGCCAGGAAGCTGTTCAACGCCGCACAGATGGCGCTGCACGTGGCCCCCGGCTTGATCAGGCTCAGCCCCAGTTCATGGGTGGCGACATTGGCCTCCCAGATCTTGAGCGAAGCGGCATCCGGCTCCCCCAACCACAAGGTGCGTTCCAGCGCCGTATAATAGCCGGAGATCATGGGGAAGGTATTGAGGCTGAGGATATCGCCCGGTTGCAGGGCCCGGGTGGTGACGGGGTTGTGGGCGCCGTCGGTATTCAGGCCGGACTGGAACCACACCCAGGTGTCCCGCAGTTCGCTGTCGGGGAAAGCGCGGGCAATCTCCTGCTCCATGGCGTCGCGTCCCGCCTGGGCAACATCAATCTCCCGCACCCCCGGACGGATGGCCGCGCGGATGGCCTCGCCGCCCACATCGGCGATGCGGGCCCCTTCGCGAATGAGCGCGATTTCCTCGGCAGATTTCAGCATGCGCTGGCGCATGGACAGCCCGGCGATATCCACCAGATCCACCTGTCCCAGCATGTCATGCAAGGTGCTGCGGGCGGCTAGGGTCAGGTGATCCGCCTCGATACCGAAGCGGCTGATCCCCCCCAGCAGTTGCCCCACGGCCCGCCAGTAATTGTTTCGCTGCCAGTCGGTGTAGATCAGGTTCTCGCCATAGCAGCGGCGCCAGGGCTGGCCCGCGTCGATATTGGCGGACACGGTGGTGACCTGATCCGCCGTCACCACGGCGCCATAGGGCCGTCCGAAACTGCAATAGAGGAAGCCGGTGTAATAGGCGATGGCATGCATGCTGGTCAGCAGCACGGCCTTCAGGTCCAGCGCTGCCATGTCGGCGCGGAGGCCGGCCAGCCGGCGCTCATACTCGGCCTCGCTGAAGGGCAAGGGGGCCTTATCGCCATTGTGGCTGACAAAGGTCTGGGGACGGGGATCGTGGGTCATGGGCTGAAACCTCTGGTGCGGCGGGGCCGGGACCTGGTCCTTGCACGCAGAAGGCCGGCCCGGCGACGGGAAAGCCCTCCCGGCGTACAGGAGGTGGAACCGGCCCGGGTTGAGGCAGCGTCGGCAAACGCCCCAAGACCCCGGACGCGGGACAAACACGCATAACCCAAGGCAGGTTCGGGGGAGGGACCCCGCCAGCCACCACCCTGGCGCAGGGGCGACGCCATCGCCCCCAGCGAAAACCCGCTAAGCCTGTCTTTGGCAGCCGTCAAGAGCCTGTCGTCAAGCGCCTGTGGCCAAGCGCCAAAATCCGCTCTCAACCCGTTCTGGGCTCGATAGGTGCCGCGCTCAGTAGGCCGCCATCAGGTCTGATACCAGACGATCGATCAGCGCCGGATGATACCGCCGCCGCTCATACATTGCCCTGGGGTCCTGATGGAAACCCACCTCCAGGATTTCCAGGGTGGACGTCAGCAGCCGCGCCTGCTCCTCCTGCCCGCGGATGCGATGGGCAATGATCCGGGCGGCGACATAGAGGGGGTTTTGGGAGGCAAACAAGGGATCGGTGTGGGCCGCCGCCTGCTCAAGCTGGTCCAGCCCGTAGTAGGCCAGAAAGAAGGCATAGTGGCGCCAATTGGCCGCCACCGGCTGCAACTGCTCGGCATGGGTCAGCAGGGCAAGCGCCTCGGCATGGTGGCCCTGATGATTCAGGCGCGAGGCAAAGCCGGCCACAATCTCCGCGTCTGAGGGGTTGAGGTCCACCGCCGCGCGCCCCGCCCTCAGCATGGCCGCTTCGTCCTCCTGCAGCGCATAGAGGGTCATTTCGGCATAGGGGGGCAGGGCATCCCGTGGTGCCCGTCGCCCGGCTTCCTGCGCCAGATCCAGCGCACGCTTAAGCGGGTCGATCCCCTCAGCCACCGGATGCTGGTCGGTGTGAGCCTCCCGATACATGAACGCCAGCCCCACCAGCAGGTTGGGATGGCGCACGCCCCGCGACAGCAAATCCTCCGCACATCCCACCGCCTCCGCGTGCCGATCCGCGGTCTGCAAGCTGAAATAGTTCTCCGCCAGCAGCACACAGCGCATCACCGGCGATGCCTGCCCCAGGGCCTCATAATGCGCGAACAGGGGGCCATTGCGTTGCAGCATGGTGGCCATGGCCCCCTGCACCGCAACGAGATCATCATAGGATGTCTTAAGCAGTTCAGCCCCCGACAGGGCAACGGTCTTGGTGCTGATCACGGTCTGGCTGGGCACATGCACGGCCTGGAGATAGATCACCAGGGTGTCGCTGACCCGCACGCTGTCCACCGTAACTCGATAGTCCTCCGGATAGGCCTGAAGGTCCGGTTCCTGATCCGCGGGCAATAGCTGAACGACGTATCCCCAAAACCGCGCTGAAATCTCCCGCACGCCCGCCAGGGCCGCGGCCTCCATGGGGTCCGTACTACCTGGGGCAATGCGCAGGCGCAGGATATCCGGTCGGGCCTGCTGGCCGTTGACCACGGGCCTCGGCGCGCTGTGATCCTCCAGTTGCAGGAGGGCGATTACCATGATCAGCACAATGGGCAGCAATGACCAGACCACGCGCAACCCCCGGCCCACGGCTTGACGCCGCCGCACATCACGCGGGTGGCCGGCGACGGTCGCAGCTTTGGACGGGGGCACCGCATCGGCGCTGCCCGGTCCAGGCTGTTGGGCCCCGCCCGACTGAACAGGGGCTGCAGGCGGCACCTCCACCACTGGCCGATAGCTGCCCCTGGGGATGGTGAGACGAAACCGGTCGTTCTGGCCCTCGGTGGCATAATAGTGCTCCAGGGCCTGCCGCAGCCGGTTGGCCTCCACCCGCACAATGCTGTCGCTGTTGGGATCGAAATCGGCTGAGCGGCCGAACACCTGGGTCCCGATGGCATAGGCCTTGAGCCTTTCACCGCGACCGGCGGCCTCTTCCTGCACAATGAAGCGCAGGAAGTCCCGCAGCCGGGATCTCTCGCCCAGCGTGCTGCTGGCAAGGATCCGCCGACAACTATCGGCAAGCTCCGTCGGGCGGTCGGCACCTGTCACTGGTCTGCTGGTCCCATGCCGTTCATTCAATCGGCAGCTTAGATCATCTGAGCCGGCGCGCACAGGGCTGACGCGCCAACCATCCGTATCCCCATTCACCCTCTCGGCGACCTGTTACACCGGGTGTTACAACGGGGAACATACTGCCCGTCCATGACAGGTGTCGGATAGAAGGCGCCATCCAGAAGGGAGAAGTCCGGGACATGGCGGCGGCCGGTAGAGCGCAGGACCCAGAAGTGGTTACGCCACGGAGGGGATCATCCGAGCGACCACCCGTGAGCGACAGCAAGGGTACCGGTTCCAAGTCGGTATCCCCAGTTGTGTGACCGCCGCCGACACACTTGCTCCGTTCGACCCGAATGATCAAAGGATGGATTGCGTGTCCGGAATGTTGACCGCTGAAGCCGATGCCCCGCGCCTGCTGTGCGTGGAAGACGACCTCACCATGGGCCTGGTGCTGCAGGGCTTTGTTGCCGCCTGCGGCTGGACGATGACACTCACCAATGACGGCCTCAGCGCCCATCGCCTTGCGATGAGCGAGCCCTTCGACGTCTTGATTGTGGATCATTTCCTGCCGCGGCAGTCCGGCTCCGACATGATCTCAACGCTGCGCGCCCAACAAGGACCCAATGCCGCCACCCCCGCGTTGGTCATCAGCAGCGAAGATTTGAGCGGTATCCGGGGGCCTGTTATGGCTGCCCAGGCCGAGGGATTTTTGCGCAAGCCCTTTGGCTTGCCTGCCTTTCGGGAAGCTGTCAGCGCGTTGTTGAGCCGGACCTACGCCCCCCGACCGGCTTCACCGGTGGAGTTCAACGCTGCCTGATGGGCCTACCGCGGCAACCGCAGTTCCACAGTTGCCCCACCATGGCCATGGACGGAGTCGTGCGCGCGGACAAGAACGCGATCCAGCGTCGGCGGGAGGCTGAGCCCGTGAAGGCTGCGGGTGAAGGGCTGTTCCGTCACATGGGGATGGTGGAGAACCCGCCGGCCCAGGACGACCCCATCGGGACCGAGGACCTCAAACGCATCGGCATAATGGTCCCATCCGGTATCTGCATGGCGAAGGGTGGCGGTGATCGTCCAGCGGCCGTCCGGGCCCTGATGCGCGCTGGCCTCCAACACATCCGCTTCCCCGGCGACGGCTGGGCCACCGGCAAGCGCGAGGCAGACCAAGGTCAGGACAAGGGCGGCGAGACGGGCCATGGCGAGGCTCCACTTGGAAACGGGGGATAGGAAACCGGGGATAGGACTCAGAGGACAGGCAACAGGGGGTGGGGCCAGCGGCCATCATGCCGGCACCGGCGGCCACAGAAGGTGGGTTATCTCCGGCGGTGTGCCCAGCCGGGGGGTCAGGGCCTCCAGGACCTGGGTGCGGTGGCAGCGGTCGGGCTGCGCCTCAAAACACAACAGGCAACAGCGCTCCGTCGCCACGCGCCGGGCCAGGTCGTCCAGGGCCGCCTGGGCAGCGTCAGTGGCCAGACGCTCGGCATAAATCTGGCGGAACTCCTCCATGCGGCCGGCCTTGTTGGCCGTGCGGCCCGCCTTGGGCGTCCCCAGGGCCTTCAGGTGCCAATAGGCCATGCCCGCTTCGGCCAGCGCCTGAGACAAAGGGGTCTTGGAAAAACCCGGCCGGCGGGAGCCGGGGAAGTCCCGCACATCCACCAGGGTGTCCACCGACGCCTCCTGCAGCGCCCGCAACACGGCGGGCAGGCTCACCCCCTCATAACCGATGGTGAAGATGACAGGCATGACAGCACCCTGGTGCGCGGTTGATGGGGAGAGCCTACGTCACGCTCAGGCAAACAGAAAGGACCGCATGGAGATGCCGCCCCAGTCAAAACCGTCGGTCACAAAATGCAGGGTATCCCGCGCCTCCACCATGCCAACGCAGTAAAGGGCCGGCAGGAAGTGGTCCGGGGTGGGATGGGCCTTGGTCATGAGACTACCCAGCCGGTTGGCTTCCGCCATGGCCGCGAAGTCCCGGTGCTCCAGCCATTGCGTGCACAGGGCATCAAACGCCTCAGCCCAATCCCAGACGCCCCCATCCGCCCGGCGGTCCTTCACATTGTGCACCAAGTTACCGCTACCCACCACCAGCACCCCCTGATCCCGCAAGCGCCGGAGCTGCCGGCCAATGTCCACCAGCTCAGCAAAGGGTCGGCCCATATCCACCGAGAGCTGGAACACTGGGACATTGGCCTGGGGATAGAGGTGCTTCAGAACCGACCAAGCGCCATGGTCCAGCCCCCAATCCTGGGTGGCGTGGCCCAGGTCGGGCCCCAGCAGGTCCACAACCTGTTGCGCCTGGGTCGGCGCGCCCGGTGCTGGATACTGGATGTCATACAAGGCCTGCGGGAAGCCCCGGAAATCGTGGATCGTCTCCGGCTGCGCCCCGATCTGAACCAGGCTCACCCCGTGGCTCATCCAGTGGGCTGAGATACACAGCACAGCCTGGGGGCGTGGCAGGGCTTGCCCCAGAGCGGACCAGCTGCGCCCGTAGGGCGTATCCTCCAGAGCGTTCATCGGGCTGCCATGGCCCAAAAAGACAACCGGCATGCGCGGGGAGGGGGTGAGATCCCGCGTAAGCTGAGAAAAGGAAACAGGCTGCGGCGACATGGGTCCTCCGGCACACAACACATGAACTGTTGCTTAGACGATGCCGCTGCCGCCGGTGAGCAACAACCGTCAGGTCGCCTCTTTACTGTCCACTATAAGGAGACAATGCCACCCGAAGACTGACCCCTTCTGGGCGGGCGTCCCGTCAATGGCCGGTCCACGGGCCCCCCGTTCGCCAACCCGATGGACAGTCCCGCCCCGGCGCTGGTATCTCCCCCCGGTTCTTGCTTGTCGCGCCCCTGCTGCCGGATCGCTCCCCGCCCATGCTGTTCCCAACGGTTGAGTTTGCGCTGCTATTCGCGGTGGTTTTTGCCCTGTCCTGGGCGCTGAGGGGCACACGCACACCGCGGTTGCTGGTGCTGATCGCCGCCAGCTATGTCTTCTATGGCTATTGGAACCCCTTGTTCTGCCTGCTGCTGGCGGGGAGTTCGCTGGGCAACTGGGCCATCGGGCTTTTGATCCACAAGGCGCCCACGCCCCGGGTCCGCAAACTGCTGGTGGCCTTGGGGGTCACGGCGAACCTGGTGGTTCTGGGCTTCTTCAAATACTATGGCTTCTTCCTGGAAAACCTGGCGGACCTGCTGACCAGCCTGGGCCTGGAACGTGACCTGCCCTGGATGGAAATCATCCTGCCGGTGGGTATCAGCTTCTTCACCTTCCAGGGCATCAGCTACATTGTGGACGTGGCGCGGGGGGAAATCCGCGCCGCAAAGAACCCCCTGGATATCCTGCTGTATATCTCGTTCTTTCCGCAATTGGTGGCAGGCCCCATCGTGCGCGCCTCCACCTTTGTCCCGCAGATCCAGAAGTTGCCCAGCGGCGAGGCCATCTTGGCCCCCATGGCGGTGCTGCTGATCTTAGGCGGGCTGTTCAAGAAGATGGTCATCGCCAATTGGCTGGGCACGGAAATCGTGGACCCGGTGTTTTTGGCCCCCATCGAAGTCAGCCCGCTGGAGCGCCTGATCGCCGTCTATGCCTTTGCCGTGCAGATCTATTGCGATTTCAGCGCCTACTCCGACATCGCCATCGGGGCGGCGGCGTTGCTGGGCTTCCGCTTCCCAGGCAACTTCAACCAGCCCTACCGCGCCATCAGCATGAAGGATTTTTGGCGGCGCTGGCATATCAGCCTGTCCAGTTGGCTGCGGGATTATCTGTACAAGCCCTTGGGCGGCAACCGGAAGGGACGCACCCGCACCTATATCAACTTGGCCCTGGTGATGCTGCTGGGGGGTCTGTGGCATGGGGCAGCGTGGGCGTTTGTCATCTGGGGCGCCATCCATGGGATCGGCCTGGCCGTGGAGCGGGCCGCCGGGCTGGGCAAGGGCATCGACCGGGCAGCCCGGGGCCAGAGCGCCGGGCCCCTGTGGCGCCAATTGCTGGGCGGGCTGATCGTCTTCCATATCGTGTGCTTGGCCTGGGTCTTCTTCCGCGCCGGGGCCGAGCCCAATGGCATGGCGGTGGTGGGGCAATTCTTCACCGCCCCGGTGGCAGAGGCGGGGCTGCTGGCGTTGGTCAAGCCCTATCATGTGGCGCTGCTGGGCCTGGGCCTGCTGCTGCACCTTACCCCGCCCTCCCTGCCCACCCGGGTGGAAGCCGGGGTGTCGCGGATGCCGCCGATCCTGGTGGGCGCCCTGGCCGGGCTGGCGATCATTGTGATCTCCGGGCTGAGCAGTGACGGCGTGCCGCCCTTCATCTATTTTGCGTTCTGATTGTTCAGAGAGGCCCCCCGTGGAACAAGTTGGCGAGCGCCCCTTTGGCTTGCATCAGACCGTCGCCCTTGTGGCGGCGGCCTTCCTGGCGCTGGCCCTGTTCTCCGCCCCCACCTTGAACCAATGGGCACGGCGGCTGAGTGATGAGCCGCAATTGGTCTATGACACCTTCGACTATGACAGGGTGGTGAACAGCGCGACGCTTCAGGGTCTGATCCAGGGATGGGGGGCCATGAAGAGGGGTTTGGTTAGCGGCACCCGCATTTGGCAGACCGCGGTTGAACCCATGGGGCTGAACGCTGTGTTTCTGGGCGCGCGAGAGGTCCGCCGGCGGGCTCAGGGCGTTCAGTGGGACGGCTCGGTTCAGATGGCCCCAGACCCCATGGCTCTGGATCCCGCAGGCCTGGGCATCGATGGGGGTACGCTCCCGTCTGCCGGAGACCCTGCCGCCCCCTATGACCCCAGCGCGCCTTATGATCCCGGCGCGCCCTATGACCCAAGCGCGCCGTACGACCCCTCTCAGCCGTACGATCCCGCGGCCCCCTATGATCCCAGCGCCCCCTACCAGCCGGGTGAGGCCTATGATCCGGCCGCGCCCTATGAGCCAGCGCCCTACGATCCAGCGCCCTATGACCCTGCGGCGCCCTATGAGCCGGCGGAACCCTACCAGCCGGCGGAGCCCTATCGTCCGGCCGACGATATCCCCAGCGCGGATCCGTGAACGCCGGCAGGCTTGAAGCGCGCACCGTCGCTGGCCACTTCCTGCGGATCGAACAGATCACCGCCTGAGAGGATGTTGGCACGATGACCGAGCAAAAAGCCGTTTTTGCCATGGGTTGCTTTTGGAAGCCCCAGGCCCTCTTCGACGACCTGCCCGGGGTTACCGCCACCCGCGTGGGCTATGCTGGCGGCAGCACCCCCAACCCCAATTATGAGCAGGTGTGCGCCAAGACCACCGGCCATGCGGAGGTGGTGGAGGTGAGCTTCGATCCTGATCAGACCAGCTTTGAGGATCTGCTGGCGGTGTTCTGGGAAAACCATGACCCCACGCAGGTGAACCGCCAGGGGCCAGATGTCGGGGACCAATACCGGACAGCCATTTTCCCTCAGTCCCCGGAGCAGGAGGCCATCGCCCGCGCCGCCATCGCGGCCGAGGACGCCAGTGGCCGCCATGGTGGCTCCGTGGCCACCCGCATCGAGCAAGGCCAAGTTTGGCCCGCCGAGGACTATCATCAGCACTATGTCAAAAAGCGGCGCCAGGGGCCGTTGGGCCGCCTGTTCGGCTGAACCACTGGGCGTCGGGCATCGCCCGGCGCCCAGGCCAGCCGCACCCTGCCTCACGATCGCCCTGAATAAGGGTTTGAAACCGCCCCCTGTACCGTGCTTTGACAGGGGCCAGACAGCGCAGCCCGCCGGGACTGCGACTCCCTTGTTGGTCTGTTGGTCTTGAGGAGGACCCGAACCCATGCTGCTGCGCGCCGCCGCCGCCCGCCTCGCCGCCC
>CAZCBM010000120.1:0-10309 GCA_964496805.1 uncultured Rhodospirillales bacterium
GGCGCCGCGCGCCCAAAGAAAACGCCGGCGGACACCGCCACCAGCCAGATCAGCACCCCGATGCTCAGCGCCTGCGCCGTCCACCCGATGACCTGCAATCCCACTCTCTGTCTGCGTTGCATCCTCAACCCCCTGGAATACGTCGCCAATACAGCCTGCCAGCGCCCCTGCTTCTGCCGGAGCCCCCCTCCCCATCGGTCCCGAAACCGTTGCGGACCCGGGACAGGAGCAAACAGTCAACCTCCGCCCGCACACAGGCGGCCGGAGGTCCAATGGTTGTCTCAGCGCGTGAGAGCCTTAGAGCGCAAAGGCCTCCGGGTACAGCGCTGTCCCCAGACCATCAGCGGTAGCTGATGGTGATCTGGTTGGTGGAGTTCGGGCAAGCAGCCGTGGACTCAGTCACATCCAGCGGGAAGTCGCCACCAGCCACGGTGTAGGTCTGGCTGTCGGTGCGGATTTCGTCCAGGTTGCCGGCGCTGGCGGTGGAGCCCAGCGTGGTCAGGATGGTCACGCAGGCGCCCTGAGGGATGGCCGGCATGGTCACTTCAAAGGCATCCTGCTGGCTGATCACGGTGACGTTGCCGCCGTACTGGTCCTGGATCAGGTTGGCGCCGGTGCGCATGTTGGCCGGGATCTTGTCGGCTGCGGCCAAGGACGGGACCAAATTGGTGTTGGCGGCGCCATAGTCAGCCTGGGTGTTGAACAGCGTCTTCACGTTGGCGGCGAGAGCGTTCAGGTCGTTCATGGTTTGGGTGGTCTTCTGGGTGTCGCTGGCCTGACCGAACAGAACGGTACCGCCAACGATGGCGACGGCAGCGATGGCCAGAACGAGCAGCACTTCGACCAGAGTCAGACCGGCCTGGCGCCGGCGCAGAGCTTTGATTTGCATGGGATAACCCCTCCTGTGGAGCAAACCGAAAAATGGTGCGGGTCACGCCTCCTGTGCGTGACGTGGATTGAGTACCACGGCCATGCCGATGCCACAAGTGCTGATAACGTCTGAATGACATTTTCGTGAGCCAAAACTCCAGGAACCGTGATGGGCGATGGAGAAGCGTGAAGCTTCCTCACACGACCCGCGCTCATCAGAGCACTGGAATATCAGCGGTTTATCCATGTTTGGTCGCGCATCATGCGGCGGCGAAAGGGTCTCACTGATGGCCACGGAAGCTTAATCCAATCACGCTAAAGGCAGGCCGCCCCTATTTTGACGCAATTGCAATCACGGATCTGTGAGCGCTAGAGCAGAGCAACGGCAACGTCGCGGAGGGGATCATGCCAGCGACCCCTGGGGCTGCGCAGCACGGGCACCGATCCCAAATCGGTGTCCGCTTCTGAAGGCGCGCAAAAACGATCTAAGGGCGCCTTAGCAACGGGTGGCGGAATGCCTTCAGTCACGAGAAACAAAGGGATGACCTCACACCCTCTTTGGCTTCCTCGCCCAAAGGACGGCAGACGCCCCAAAGCCCTCCAAGCGCGTGCGGGACCACCGCCTAGCATCTCTCCGACCAACATCCCACCGACCTTCGCACCACGGCAGCGCTCCGCCCCCTGCCCCAGCCCATGGCGAGCGAGGGGACCCAGCTCGCTCACCCAAAGAGCACCGGCTCAGGCGGTAAGACGGGGGAGCCAGTGGCACCCTAGGATCAGATCTGGGAGATCAGATCTGGGTTGCGGAGGAAGAGATCTGCTGCTGCAGCGTGAACATACCGCCCACCAGGACCATGATGGTAATGCCCAGCAAGACCAACGCAACCGCGTTCAAGATCGAGGTCTGGGCCTTCACCTTGGCGACGCCCTCTTCCATCCACTCATCCGCTAAGCTGGCCAAGGTCTCGTCGAAGTTGGAGAGCCCAGCATAGATGCGCAAGTCGTCCACCAACTCCGAATCAGGGAACCTGAAACCTGTCCGATGCAGCGCCTCGCCAAAATTGGCCCCCTGGCTCACCTCTCTCAGCGTGGCGTCGATCCGCTCCTGCATCCAAGGGTTGGACGTGCGCCGGAGCTTTCGCAGGACCTCGGGAATGGCCACCCCAGCGGTGATCAACGCGGCCGACGCCATCAAGAAACCGGAACCGTTGATGAGACGGTACAGCGACCAGGGCGGAATACTATCCAGCTTGGCCCGGATACCCCCCCGCCAGCGGGGGGCCGTAATGAAAAACAAAGCCAGCAGGCCCACAATGCCCGCCCCAATGAACGGCATATAGGCGGTGGTGAAGTTGGCCACCTTATACATGATCTGTCCCAGCCCTTCCCATTGGGAGGGGGGGAGGATCTGCTCAAAGGTGGGCACCACGCGGTACCCAAACAATGCCAGAACACCGGCAAGCATCACCAACAGAAAGATCGGATAGGCCAAGCCGCCCATCAGCGCGCCGCGGATCTTCTTCCCGCTGGTTGTCAGCTTGATGACATTGTCCAAGCTCTCATCCAGGGAGCTGCCCGCTTCCCCGGCTTCAACCAACATACACTCCGTGGCCGGCGCCCACCCGCGCAGCGACTCACCGAAAGGGCGGCCATCCCGAAACGCCGTACGCCAAGAGTGAATGGCGATGGCCACCGGATGGTCCTTCTTCTTGCCGCCCCTGGAAGCCTGATCGTACAGAATATCAAGCGTCATCTGCAGCGACACGCCGTTACGGATCAGCGACGCCATCTTCTTGTAGATCCGAAGGCGCTCCTTGCCCGTGAACATCAGCTTGGCAAACGCCAATTCGATGCCCTTGGTCTTGCCCGGGGCGGCGCGATCCTTGGTCAGGGTAGCCATGGCGACCTCTCCTCAGGCGGTGGCAGCGGTTATCACGCCACCAAGTTGGACTTGTCGATGCGGTGGAACGGCTCGATTGGGCCCAGTACCCGCTCCAGCTCGTCCGGTGCCAGAATGCCCTGGCGGACCTTGCCCAGGGCGTGGAGCATCATGTTCAGCGATGCATCCTGCTTCATCCAGTAGCTGCTGGCTCCGGGGCGATCCTCACCCTGGAGAAGCTGCAGGAACCGCTGATCGGGGTTCAAGGCCTCGGCCACCACCGTCCGGCCACTGACACCGGTGCCCTTGCAATGATCGCAACCAGGGCCCCGCAGCTTCGCATCACCCAGATCGTCGATCAGCGCACCACTCACACGTGCCAGCAGATCGGCATCAATCTTGTTGTCACGGATGGCATCCTCAATCGGGATCGCGCAGTGCTGGCAGGTGGTTCGCACCAATCGCTGACACACCAGTCCCGTCAACACACCCGGGTCATAGAGTTTGAACTCTTCCACCCCGATATCCTTCAGACGGGACAGGATGGTGATGGCGTCCGTCGCGTGCAGGGTTGTCCAGACCTGGTGACCGGTCATGGCCGCCTCAAAGGCCAGCTTGGCGCTCTCGTGGTCGCGAATCTCACCGATCATGATGACATCGGGGTCAGAACGCAGGGCCGCAGAAATCGCTTGGCTGAACTTGATCGCCCGCTCTTCTGGTGTCGGTGCATTGGTCACCGGCATCTGCTGAGCGCCCTTGATCTGGTACTCCGGCGGATCTTCCACCGTAAACACGCTGATGTCGTAGTTGCGCTGCCATAGCAGGGTCGAGAGGGAGCGCTGAAGCGTGGTGGACTTACCGGACCCCGTCGGGCCTGCAATGATGTTGATGCCCATGGGCAAAGCGCGCATTTTTTGCAGGGTTGCCACCTGCTCCGGCGCGTAGCCCAGTGTATCAACGTCCTTGATTTCCTCGCTGCCCTTATAGAGCAGGCGCATGACGCAATGCCGCCCGCCATAGGCAAGCGGGTTGAACTGCAAGCGGATAGCCTGCAAGCCCCTGGGCAAGCGCACCGATGCGTCGGACACGCGGGCGGCCTGGTACTCGTAGGGCTGATAGGAGCTATCCGAGGCATCGGCCATGGCGAAAATGGCCGCCAGAAAGTCCGCACCATAGCTGGCGCGCCACTCCAGATAGGGTCGGACGACCCCATCTTGACGCACCCGGACCTCGGCGGTGTCCCGGTTCACCACGATGTGGATGTCCGACGTACGCATCTTGGTGATATCTGCGATGAAGCGCAGGATATCCCGCTGCATGGTGGTGGAACTGGCCTCACCGCGCACAGCGGCGGACTGATCCATGAGGCCCTGATAGACCTCGCGGATGATGCCCATCTCCACCGCGACCTTCTCCACCTGCAGGCCTTTGCGGCGCAGCAGGCCCTCGAAAGAGGCCACGTGGGGATCGTCCAGATGGGACTTGGAGATCATAAAGAGGCCATCCTGGAACAGGGCCAGGATATCCCGCAACTCCGCCCGCCGCTCATAGATCGCCCCAGGCGCGGTCAGCAGCTCCCCTGCTGATGCCACACGCTCGCGCAATCGGGCAATGCCCTCCCGGGACGGATCTATGGTGCGCATGCCCGTGTCGGGATCATGCGTGGTAATCAACTCAACCTTAGGCTTGGACGGATCCCGTGGCTCCTTGCGAGGGATCGGGCGCGCGACAGGCGCCATCGCGGTTTCCTCAGCGGGCTGCGCCTCGCTAGAACCGCCTTGCGTGAGAGACGAGGGCACCAAGGTGTCATCATCTCCACGGGCATTGGGCACGGGGCGCGCGGTCCCCGATCCAGCCCCTCCGGAAACACCCAGACGTCGGGCACCGCTGCGGACTCGGGTCACCCCAGAGGGGCGGGCCACACCACCGCTCTCGGTTCCATTGCTCACGGGCTTGGCATCCGATCGGGTGCTGTCATCACCGCGTCCCTTCATTCCCTGAACCAGGGAGGACGGATCATCGATGGCCCGACGAACCCGCCCCAACGGGTCCATCAGACGCTTCATCATCTTATTGCCATCACTGGGCATGGAGAGGACCCCCCTGATCCCAAAAATAATGGGGTCCTCTGCCAGACGCCTCCACGCGGAACCCAATCCAACGCGTCACGGCCAGACCCAAACTCAAGGCGCCATGATGTCGATCGCGCCGAACCCACCGGCATCACCATCCTCATCGTCGTCTTCCAACAGGATGGACGTACCGAAACCGATCATGAACTCTTCACCTTCCTTGTCAACAGCCAACACGGAGGTGGGACGGATCGCGGTGAGCGTAATGCCGTTGCCGATATTGTCGCCCTCAAACGCCGTCACCCGGGCACCATTGGGCAGGAGCAGGGTGGCGGCCAGCGTCCGGGTCCCCTTGACCTGCGTCACCACAGGCGGCGGGATGATGGGCTCCGGGGGCGGAGGCAATTCCAGGCCGGCAGGAATGATGGCCGCCCCGGCACCACCACCATCGGCTCCACCTGCCGCTCCGCCACCAGTCAAGTCTGCTAGGTCGGAGGGCGGGGGCGGCGGGGGTGGCAGATCACTGAAGCCCCCACCCGCCTGCGCGTTGGGCGTGGTCGCAGGGGGCGCGCCGAACGGGTTTGGCGGGATAGCCGTCCCATCCGCTTGGCCAATCGGCAGACCCGGGGCCGCCGGGGCAAACCCAGGCTGCGGGTTGAACGGGCTGGAGATATCGCCAGGGTTGAAAGCCACCGTCTGCTCGGACGATCCAGCAAACAAGCCGCCCAGCATATCCTGCAACCCGGCCGTGGGCGCCGTGGGCGCCTGCAAGCCGCGGCTGCTCTCCGCCAACAACTCACGGATCAAGTCTTCCGGCGTGGCCTCTTGGGAGCTGTCCTCCTGACCGCCCGCACCCAGCCCGGCCTGCACCGCTGCTGACATGGGCTGGCTCAGATCCAAAGCGAATTGCTCGTCCTCGGACAGGAGCTCGCCCGTCAGCGGGTTGAAGGTTGCCACGGCACGACCGCTTTCATCGCGACGGATGCTCTGTGGACCGCGACAGCCCTCCACATCGGGATCCTGCGCGCATCGGATTTCCTGGTCCAGCTTGAGAATGTCCAGCTCCAGCTGCTTGCCTTCCAGCACCTCCCGCTGCAACTCCACCTCACGGCGGCGCAATTCGCGGGTGAGCTGCAACTGCATCAGCAGTTGCATCTGGTCAGCTTGGTCGGCGGAGCCATCACCTTCGACACCCAAACCAGTGCTGTTCTGCGCCACGGCACCGCTCACGGCCAGGGCGCCAAGGGCGACACCGGCGGTCAGGGTCCGCAACAGGACCTTCAACTCAGTAACCATCCGCATCAGATGTTCCTCCGTCTGTCACCGGGGGGCGCCCCCTGCTGGGCACAGCGCCGCCGCAAACCACGTCTCGTCTTCTCATCCATCGGATCGGATGCCTGCCAGAGACAGGCCACACATCGGATCCGCACTCCGTTCCTGGGCGGACGGGGTCCCACGCTGGCGCCCTGTCCGATCCCCTCTCGTCTCTTGCTTCAGCACCAGACCACCCGCACCGTCTAGGTGCCGCGGCCCGTGCCGATCCCGATCATCGTCCCGGCGCTTGCCCGGGGGATGGGGTGCCTCCCCCCGGAGCCGTTGACTGGGATTGAAGGATGGTTTCCCGCTGGCGCAGCCATGCATCCACTGCCTCAGTCCGGGTCTTGATCCGGAAGGTGTAGGTCCAGACCTTTTGCTCATAGTCCAACCGAGCGAATTCCATCCACGCCCCGGGGATCCGGTCGAACAGAGGGCCCCAGGTCGTGGGCGACAGCGCACTTTCGAATTGCAGCGTGGCCGGGTCAGCCTCTTGCGGCGGCAAGCCCCGCGAAGCTTCATCGGGGTTCACGAACGGCGCGCTGCCAAACTGAAGATTATACTGGCCCTTGCCCAAGGCCTGCATGTTGTTCCAGATGAAGTACTCGATATCCGGCTGGTAGATATCCCGGGCAGCATCCGCAGCTTCTTCGTCCAAGTCTGGATTGCGCCGGTCGTCAGCTGAGAACGCGAACTCGTTGGATGCGGTGAGCACATCACCGCCATCCGAAGGCCGAGCGCGCACCCGGACCGCTTCCAGAACGTTGAACGCTTGGTCCAGGGTGCCGCCGTCCCGTTCCCACTGCAGCAGGATCCGCAGGCCAGCTTCACTAATCACGCCCCGGTCAAAGCCGCTCTGCGGACTTTGGGGTGTGCCCGTATTGAACCGTGGCGGAACAAAAGTGCAAGAGATGGAGTCAATGTTCCACCCCATCAGGATACGGGCAAAGGAGCTGATCTCGCGCTCGCAGGCTTCGGCCAGCGCACTGGTGGTGGGGTAGTAATGCCAATCTTCATTGCGCTTGGGCGGGATCACCACCTGCGCCTGCTGGCCTGAAACGTTGGGTGGAGCCACAACCGTGTCGGCCGGCTTGAAGTAGGTATCATAGGTCCAGTAGCCACCAGCCGCCACCAACAGCACCAGCAATATCATCATCAGGGTCTTGGTGGATCCACCGCTGGCCACCGACGACGACATGCTGGCCAAGGTGCTTTTGAGGCTCCGCAAGCGGGTCTCAGTCGTGGCTGCGCCAATCAGATCCCCGACGGGGGTCTGATCACCGCCCAGTTCCCACTCGGCCGGTGTGAACACCTTGTCCCACCCGCCGCGAGCGAACTCCTGCTCGAACCGGGCGCGAGGCTCAGCCTCGTTCTGATAGAGTTGGTCGCCGTCCGGCAGGATGGCATCGCGACGGGCCGCGACGAACCACCAGCCTTGATCCGTGCGGAACACACCCAGCCAGTTGCCAGCCAAGTCCCCCGCCAAGGCCGCGGCAGCGGACGCCATGGACTGCTGGTGACCGGAGTTCTCCCACCCCAGACCGAACTGGGTGACATACCCCTCCCGGACGCAATAGAAGTCAGCCGGCACTTCCTCCTGACGGGCCGCTTCCTCAGCCTCCCGTCGCACCTGGCTCGGTTCCTCAGCGGTCTGCCAGAACAGGCCGACCGCATAGCGCTGGTCACCCAGTTCCAGGACGCCCGAGCGTGCCATCTGATCGTTCATAACGCCCCCACCCAGTCCTTAGCGGTTCAAGGAAGCGAAAGATTTCGAGAAGTCTTGAACCCGCGGGGTCATCATGACCACGAAGAATTCGCGCTCGCTGACGGCATCGCGCTGACCGCTCAGCAGCCAGTTGCCCGGCGTGCCCACTCCAGCTCGATCACGGGAGTTCAGGGTCCGCTCGAAGCCGGCGACCACAACCGTCTCCCGGCTGTTGGCGATGAAGTTCTGCTGAATGGCCTGCTGCTGGGTATCCGGCAGCTGAATGGTGTTGCCCTGCACACCCGGCGTCGACGGCGGCAGCACTACCTGGGTCAAATCACCCTCGGCAATGTTGGAGCTGTAGCGGACCAGGACCTGACCGTTGCCCAGGATGCGGGGGGTCACATGGAAGGTAAAACCCGTATTCAGGTTGGCAATTTCGGTGGTCACCGTCGTGGAGATGGCGCCGCCGCTGTTCTGCACGTCAGTTTCGACGGACGCGATGTACGCCTGGGTCCGGGTATTGTTGAACGGAGCCGGGCGACCATTGAGAGTGGTGAGCGCAGCGCTGGTCACCAAGGACACTTCCCCCACCGACGACAGCGCTTCGAGCAGAGCCGAGTAGGTGTCGCCACTGCCAGCAATGGTCCCGCCAAAAAGCACAGCAGGGTTTGCGCCAACAAAGCCAGAGGCGGCACCCTGCGCTCCCAGGTTGAAGCTCAACGAGCGGTTGAAAACTGAGTCGCCCGTGACAATCGCGGCCAGGTCCGTGCGATAATTGTCGGTATTGGTGACCCGCACCCGCAGGATACGCACATCAATCGTGACCTGGCGAGCTAGGCGCCGGTTCAACTCGGTGACATACTCCTCCACTTCCCGCATCAGGAAGAAGGGACCGGTGACCGTGATGGCGTTGCTATCTTGGTTGATGGCAACGCTGCCCAAGTCACCAACGATCTCTTCAACCACCGCAGCGCTCTCGGAGAGAAGGTTGCTGGCAACCGTGTTTTGGACCTGAATGGCAGAGGAGTTGGCCGCACCCTCATCGGAGCCGCCCAACGAGCCACTAATCTGACTGTCGTCTGTCAGCGCACCAGGAAAACCAACAATGGTGAAGGTCTGGGAAACTTGGTTGAAGATGCGGATTTCGCCATTTTCATAGACCCAGTCAGCCTGAACCAATGCCGTCAGGTAATCCATGAACCCGGCCAAGGTGCCGGAATAGTTCAGCTCCGAGACCAGCAGGGCCGGCGGACCGGTCAACTGCGTGTAAGCCTGAGACGTGCCGGTATCCACGTCGGTCGCAGGAGCAACGGCAATTTCGCCGGTTGCATCAGCGGCACCGCCAGCATCCTCGCCGTCGCCTTCGCCAGCATCCTCAGCGTCTTCGGTCTGAGCGGTGTCTTCCAGTTCCACCATCTCAAGCGACACCGGAATGCCGGTCAGCGCCGTGATCTCAGCGGTGACTTGGGCCAGGGTCTGGGGGATCGCAGACACGAAGGTAAACTGATCGGTGTCAGGGGGCAGAGGCTCCCCTTTGACCGCCTCGAACGCACTGCGTCCGAGCCACATGTCATCATTCACCAGCACAGCATCGGCAACCCGCGTGGGGACCGGCTCCTGTGCGCGACGGGTATTGACCTCCGCCTCGGTGTTGGACACCGCGATATTGCTGTCCGCCATTCGGGACGCTTCGCAGCCCCCCAGGCTCAGGGCGGCCGCCGCCATCAGGGCGATCGCGCTGGTGCGATTCTTTGCCAACATGCTCGTGCTCCGCATGGTCCCAGGTCCACCCGCGCGTTAGTTGATGCTGTCGAAGCCGACGTCGACGACGACGACCCTGTTGCCACGATAGAACGTTGCCCGCACCGGCGGCTCCGCCCGACCAAAGGTCCGCAGAAGGTTGCCGGAGGCTTGCAGGAAGTCCCCTTCAAAGTCGCCGCCCGCTTCCAGGCGGTAGTCCAGATTGGATTGCCACGCCACAGTCCAGCCGGCCGTGGCCGCCCAGTCTTCCAGCGTCCGCTTTAGCGTCGAGCCGGAATGCGCGCTCCAGCGCAGCCCACCGTGGGGCACGGCCGCGCCGTGGTTTTCCTTGTAGAAGGCCGCATCCGGCGCCGGTCCAGCATGCCCGGAATGGGCTGCGGCCACCTGCATCTCAGGCAGCGCCGTGTCCACCGGCAGGCTGTCGTTGATGCCCAAACCGTTGGGATCGTTGCTGGCCGGCAGGCTGGCCAGCAGTTCATCGGCATTGGGGTCAATGTCAGCGCTGGGGTCACCGCCGGCCAAACGGTCCGCAATCACCGCAGCATCTGCATTGGGGTCGATGTCGGCCAGTAGCGCGTTGGGGTCAGCGCCCTGCGTTGCCGGGGCGACGGCCGGCAGAGGGGGCAGATCGGCCAACTGGGTGGCTTCATCGGCACCGGCTGCCAAATCGATGGCCGGCATGACCGCGGCCTGAGCCGGCTCGAC
>CAZCBM010000121.1:0-10299 GCA_964496805.1 uncultured Rhodospirillales bacterium
GGCGGCCAGGGCCAGCGCGCGGGCGGTGATGGGGGAGCGGTGATGGGGCGGGCGGGCGGTCATGGCACGCGGCATCCTGTCAAGGTCGCAACGGATGTGAGGGGGGCTCAAAAGGAGGCTGTACCAGCCCCGCCGGGTTCTGTCACGATTGTAGGCCTCTGCCGGGGAGCATCGAGGTCTGCTTGGCCTGGGGCTCACTTCAGGGGTCATCGAAAGCCGCCTCTGCCTGCGCCCGCCGGACTTCTTCCATGCGCCCGTTGAGGCGATAGACATAGGCCAGCACCTCTGCCACCGCCATCATCGCCTCGGTGGGGATTTCGGTATCCAGGTCAACGGCGGTGAGCATCTGCGCCAGATCGGCGTCCTCCCGGACCGCCACCCCGCTCTCCCGCGCCACCGCCAAGATTTTCTCCGCCACTGTGCCCTTGCCATGGGCCACCACCCGCGGCAGCTGACCGCTGGCGGGATCATAGCTCAGCGCGGCGGCCAGCTTCTGGGTGGGGGTTGGGGGTGCCATGGGGTCAAAGTGGGCAGCACGGGATTAACGAAGGCTTGCCAAGCGGGGGGCAATTGGTGTGAAGCCGGAGGTGTACGTTTCACCCTCTCTCAAATGACGGCAGCTTATGTGGGATTTCTGGATCGACCGAGGCGGTACCTTCACCGATATTGTTGCCCGGTCACCGGACGGCCGGGTGCTGACCCACAAGCTGCTGAGTGAAAACCCGGAACGCTACCGCGACGCTGCCATCGAGGGCATCCGCGAGCTATTGGGCTTGCAGGCCGGGCAGTCCTTGCCGCCTGGACGCATCCATGCCGTGAAGATGGGTACCACCGTGGCCACCAATGCGCTGCTGGAGCGCAAGGGCGACCGGACCCTACTGGTGATCACCCGGGGCTTCGGGGATGCCCTGCGCATCGGCACCCAGCATCGCCCGCGCTTGTTCGATTTGCACATCCAACTGCCGGAAATGCTCTATGATCAAGTGCTTGAGGTGGATGAGCGCTTGGACGCGGCCGGAACCGTCCTCCAGAAGCCGGATCTGGAAACGGTGCGCCAGGGGCTTCAGGCCGCCTTTGATGATGGCATCCGCTCGGTGGCCATCGCCCTGATGCATGGCTACCGCAACCCCAGCCATGAGCAGGCCTTGGCCCACTTGGCGCAGGAGGTTGGCTTCACACAGGTGAGCCAATCCCACGAGGCCAGCCCCCTGATCAAACTGGTCAGCCGTGGCGACACGGCCGTTGTGGATGCTTATCTCTCCCCCATTCTGCGCCGGTATGTGCAGCAGGTGGGCGAGGCCCTGGATGCCACGGCCGGCGGCGTTCAGCGGTTGATGTTCATGCAATCCAACGGTGGACTGACCGATGCGGCGCTGTTTCAGGGCAAGGATGCGATCCTGTCCGGTCCGGCTGGCGGTGTCGTGGGCATGATCCGCACGGGCGAGGCCAGCGGTTTTGAGAGGCTGATCGGCTTCGACATGGGTGGCACCAGCACCGATGTGACCCATTATGCCGGCGAATTGGAACGCAGTTTCGAGACGGAGGTGGCAGGGGTGCGCCTGCGTGCGCCCATGATGACCATCCATACGGTGGCGGCGGGCGGCGGTTCGATCCTGCATTTCGATGGGGCGCGCTTTCGGGTCGGGCCGGATTCCGCCGGGGCCAATCCCGGCCCCGCCTGCTATCGCCGTGGCGGCCCGCTGGCGGTGACAGACTGCAACGTCATGCTGGGTAAGCTGCCGCCTCAGCACTTCCCAGCCCTGTTCGGGCCCAATGGGGACCAGCCCCTGGATGCGACGGTGGTGCGCGCCCAGTTCGCCCATCTGGCGCAGCAGATCGCCGATGCCACGGGTGAGGCGTTGCGCGCGCCGGAGGAAGTGGCTGACGGTTTCCTGCGGATCGCCGTTGAGAACATGGCCAACGCCATCAAAAAGATCAGCGTCCAGCGGGGCTACGATGTCACCCGCTACACGTTGAATTGCTTTGGGGGGGCCGGGGGCCAACATGCCTGCTTGGTGGCGGACACGCTTGGCATGGAAACGGTGTTGCTGCATCCGTTTGCGGGGGTGCTCTCGGCCTTTGGAATGGGGCTGGCGGACATTCGGGCCATGCGCGAGGCGCAGGTAAACCGCGACCTGGATGCCCAGAGCCTGGCGGAGGCGGAGCGACTGGCGGACCGGTTGGGGGAAGATGCCCGGGCCGAGGTCCTCAATCAGGCGGTGGAGGAGGAATCCATCACCGTTCAGCGCCGGGCTTTGCTGCGCTACGCCGGCACCATGACGACGCTTGAGGTGCCGCTGGGCAGCCAGCCGGCGATGGAAGAGCAGTTCCATAGCCTGCACCGCGAGCGGTTCGGGTTTGCCTCCCCAGGGCGCACCCTGGTCTTGGATGCCCTGAGCATAGAGGCCATTGGCGCTGTCGGGGGCGATGAGGCCCAGGCGCAGTTGTCTGCGCCCCAGGGGCCCCCCGGCGCCCCGGTGGACCAGGTGCGGATGTACTCGGCCTCAACTTGGCATGAGACACCCGTTTATGAGCGACAGAGCCTCACCGCCGGCCAGCGCATCGCCGGTCCGGCCATCATCTCCGAGGCCACGGCCACCACCATCATCGAGGCGGGATGGCAAGGGGTGATGGGCGCCGATGGCTCCTTGGTGCTGACGCGCGCAGCGGCGCGGCCACGGCGTGAAGCAGTGGGCACCGAGGCTGACCCGGTAATGCTGGAGGTGTTCAACAACCTGTTTATGAACATCGCGGAGCAGATGGGCGCAACCCTCGCCAACACAGCCACCAGCGTGAACATTCGCGAACGGCTGGATTTCAGTTGTGCGGTGTTTGATCCGGTGGGCAACCTGGTGGCCAACGCCCCCCATATGCCGGTCCATCTGGGCAGCATGGGGGAAAGCGTGCGGGCCATCCTGCGGGAACATGGCGGGCGCATGGTGCCTGGCGATGTGTTCATGATGAACGCCCCCTTCGGCGGCGGCACCCATCTTCCCGATATCACGGTGGTGACACCGGTGTTTGATGACGCGGGGGAGGACATCTTATTCTTTGTCGGCTCCCGCGGCCATCATGCCGACATCGGCGGCACAACCCCCGGATCCGGCCCGCCGGACAGCACCCATATTGAGCATGAAGGGGTGGTCATCGACCCTGTTCGCCTTGTGGCAGCCGGCACTCTGTTGGAGGCGGAGACCCGGGCGTTGCTCGCCGGTGCGGCCCATCCCGCGCGGAACATCGACGACAATATCGCTGATCTGATCGCCCAGGTGGCCGCCAACGAGACAGGCGCCCATGAAGTGCGGCGGATGCTGGATCAGTTTGGGCTGGAGACCGTCCAGGCCTATATGCGCCACGTCCAGGATAATGCCGAGGAGAGTGTGCGCCGGGTGCTGGATGTGCTCAAGGATGGCCAGTTCGTCCAGCATCTGGATCATGGGGCCGAAATCAAGGTCGCCATCCGGGTGAACCGGGAGGCCCGCAAGGCGGTGATCGACTTCACCGGCACCAGCCCACAAGTTGCCGGCAACTATAACTGCCCCTTGGCCGTGACCCGGGCAGCGGTGCTCTATGTGTTCCGCACCTTGGTGGGGGATGACATTCCCTTGAACGAGGGCTGCTTGCATCCGCTGGAGATCATCGCGCCCCACGCCAGCATGATCTCCGCCCAGTACCCAGCAGCGGTGATCGCCGGCAATACCGAGGTCAGCCAGAACATCACCGATGCTTTGTATGGTGCCTTGGGGGTCCTGGCAGGCAGCCAAGGCACGATGAATAACTTCATCTACGGCACCGATGCCTTTCAGGACTACGTCACCATCTGCGGAGGGACCGGCGCCGGGGAAGGCTTCGACGGTTGTTCTGCTGTCCACAGCCACATGACCAACACCCGCATGACTGACCCAGAGGTCGTGGAATTGCGCTTTCCTATCCACATCGAGGCGTTCAGCATCCGACAGGGCTCCGGCGGTGAAGGGCGGTGGCGCGGCGGTGATGGGGTGGTGCGGCGAACCCGCTTCCTGGAGCCCATGACAGTGACCACCCTCAACAGTCGCCGCAGCGTTGCCCCCCATGGTCTGGCAGGTGGAGGACCCGGCGCGGTGGGCGTTAATCGCCTGATCCGGGCCGACGGCAGCGTTGAGACACTGCCTGGCAACGCCAAATGCGAGGTGCAGCCGGGTGACGTGTTTGAGATGCTCACGCCTGGGGGCGGTGGGTTCGGAAAAGCGGAGTAACGGACGGCCCCTATCCTTGGCAGCCGCCGTCCGCTGAGGCTATACACACCGGTGATTGGGGCTGAACACGCGCCAGCAACAGGCAGGGGGCAGCAGGCATGACGGGACGGGGGGCAGCATCTGGATGGGCCGGACGCCGGGGTGCGACGGCTCTGACCTATGGTCTTGTGGTGGGGCTAGTCTCTTTGGGGGCGTTGTCAGCGGTCACCCGCGGCGGGGAAAGCATCGACAGCCTGTTCTCCACCGTCTCCTCCACTATGATCTCGAAGGGGCCGGACGCCGCGACGGTGGCGCCTGTTGCCAGCCCCTCCCCGTCGCCTTCCCCCTCCCCTTCCCCCAGTCCAGTTCCTTCGCCGTCTGTGGATGTGGGGGGGATCTTGACGCCGGGGAATACAAGCAAGGTGGTCCAGCGCAACGGATGGGAGGCACGCTGCCGGGCTTGGTCCGGCCAGACGTGCACGCGCCCACAACTATCCCCGCCCACCGGAGAGGGACCCGACACCTGCCCGGAGTATGCCGGTACAAGCGACGATTGGTACAGCCTGGGCTATTGCGGCTCCACGTTCAACGGCGGCAGTTGGCAGAACCACTCAGCGGAGTGGTTCTGCTACTTCGCCACCGGATCGGCTGCCCATACCAACTATGGCGATACCGGTGTCTCCCATACGCCGCTGCGATCCATCACGCACCGCTATTCAGAGAGCTACACCTGCGCCGCTGACAACCGCGTTGCGTTCAACACGGGCCTCAGCGGCATCAATGGTGACAGCACCTGGATCCAGGTGGGCTATTGCGACCAGCAAACAGTGGCCCAGGTGGACTGCACCGCCTGGTGAGTCCTCGCGGGTCATTTCAGCGGCAGTAGGGGGCGGTGAGACGCCTCAGGCGGGGGTCGAGCTGACCAGGCGCGGACCACCCGTGGCAGGGTCCACGGCGCGATAGGGCAGACCGGCGGCTTTCCAGGCGGCAAAGCCGCCATAGAGATGGGCCATGCTTGCCGTGCCGGCGCCAAAGCACATCTCAGCCACCTTGCGGGAGCGCACGCCAGAGCCACAATGGATGACCAGTTTCCGGCCGTCCACCGGGGGCAGGTACTGGGGCTTGAGGTCCGCCATGGGCAGCAGCAATGCGCCCTCGATATGCTCGAACATATACTCTTGCGGGGTGCGAACATCGATCAGCACCACGGAGCCGTCCTGAAGACCGGCAGCCAGATCCGGTGCGTCCCAATGTTCAAGCGTCTTACCGTCAACCAGTTCAATGTGCATGGGGTCAAACCTTTGCCGCGAAGGGGGGAGGAAGGGCGAGGGGGAGAAGGGCAACGGGGCGCTGCCTGGGACCTAGGCGGACGGGGCCGCCCTGTCGATGACCCAGGTGACGCAGCCCCCATGCGACGGGGACAACCACCGACGACAACCACCGGAGGCGCCGCTGCTGTCGCTTTCTGGTGGTCGCTCGGAAGATCCCCTCCGTGGCGTTGCCACCCTGGGGTCCTACGCCCTAAGGGGCCGCCGGCAGTTCGCCTCCAAAGACCCGCGTGATGTCCCGTGCAACGGCCTGCACCACGTCGCCCATGCGTTTGAGCCGATCCAGTGGCATGCGGGCGAGGGGGCCGGAGATGGACACCGCGGCCACCGACTGGCCGCGCTCATCAAACACCACCGCGGCGGCACAGCACAGACCAATGGCATGTTCTTCCAGGTCCAGGCCCAGGCCCTGTCGCCGGATGTCCGCGAACTGCGCCTCCACGGCCTCCACTTTGGTCAGGGTCCGGGGCGTCAGGGCGGCAAGGCCCTGATCGATCAGGATCTGGCGAGCCTGATCCGGTTCCCGCCAGGCCAGGATCGCCTTTCCGGCGGCTGTGTGATGCATGCCAACCCGTCCCCCCACGCGGGTGGTGGCCCGCATCAGTTGACGACATTCCACCTGATCGATGCAGACCAACTCCCCATCAGCCTCCAGATAGAGGCTGGCGGTCTCCTGCGTTTCCTCCATCAGCCGCTTGAGATAGGGGCGGGCCAGGGTGCGCAGGTCCCGGGCGGCCAGAAAGGCCGCCCCGATGGTGAAGGCGTCCACGCCGATGGTCCATCGGGTGGTGCCGGGTTCCTGGTCGGCCAGTCCCTCGGCTTCCAGGGCGGTGAGCAGCCGATGAACCGTGGAAGGGGCCAGCCCCACCGCCTTGGACAATTCCCTTAGCGTCAGGCCTGTTGGTGCCTCTGCAATAGCGCGCAGCAGGCTGACGGCCCGGGACAGGGACTGGACAGGGGAACGGGCGGGGAGGCGGGCCACCATGCGTGGCTCAGGCCGCCTTGGACATCATGCGCTCGAAATTGAGCGTGACTTTGTCCAGGAAGGCGTGGGTGCTTAGCCAGGCGGTATCCGGGCCGATCAGCAGGGCCAAGTCCTTGGTTACGCTGCCTTCTTCCACCGTGTCGATGCAGGCCTTCTCAAGGGCGTTGGCGAAGGCCACGACCTCCGGCGTTTCATCGAACTTGCCGCGATAGGCAAGGCCGCGGGTCCAGGCAAAGATCGAGGCGATGGGGTTCGTGGAGGTTTCCTTGCCGGCCTGCCACTGGCGGAAGTGGCGGGTCACGGTCCCGTGGGCTGCCTCACTCTCGATGGTGCGGCCGTCCGGGGTCATCAGGACGGAGGTCATGAGACCCAGTGACCCAAACCCCTGGGCAACCGTGTCAGACTGCACGTCGCCATCATAGTTCTTACAGGCCCAGACAAATCCGCCATCCCACTTCATGGCACTGGCCACCATGTCGTCAATCAGGCGGTGTTCGTAAGTGATGCCCGCTTCCTTGAACTTGCCAGCGAACTCATCGTCAAAGACCTCCTGAAACAGGTCCTTGAAGCGCCCGTCATAGGCTTTCAGGATGGTGTTCTTGGTGGACATATAGACCGGATACTGACGCACGAGGCCATAGTTGAAACAGGCGCGGGCGAAGCCCCGGATGGAATCATCCAAGTTGTACATGCCCATGGCCACACCGCCGCCCGGGAACTTGTACACTTCAAATTCCATGGGCTCGCTGCCGTCGGTGGGCTGGAACGTCATGGTCAGCGTACCCGGACCGGGAACAACGAAGTCAGTGGCGCGATACTGGTCACCGAACGCGTGGCGGCCGATCACGATGGGCTTGCGCCAGCCCGGCACGTAGCGCGGCACGTTGCGACAGATGATGGGCTCGCGGAAGACGGTGCCGCCCAGAATGTTTCGGATCGTGCCATTGGGGCTGCGGTACATGCGCTTCAGGTTAAATTCTTCCACCCGCGCTTCGTCCGGCGTGATTGTCGCGCACTTCACACCAACACCGTATTCCTTGATCGCATTGGCGGCGTCCACCGTGATCTGGTCTTCGGTTTCGTCGCGCTTTTCCATTCCCAGATCGAAATATTTCAGATCAATATTCAAATAGGGAAGAATCAGGCGATCTTTAATGATCTGCCAGATCACGCGGGTCATTTCATCGCCGTCCAACTCGACGACGGGGGTTTTCACGGTGATTTTCGCCATGGGGGCTGTCCTCCGGGGAAGGGTATTGGCGGTTAGATCAAATTGGGTCGGTCGCCGTGGCTGGGCTCAGCCGCGGCACGGATGGTGGGCAAAATGTCTGCGAGGGTGGGCGCAACGCCGTAAAGGTCGCGCACGGTCGCGGCGGCAAAGCGCCGGGCCATAATCTGGTCCAGGGTCGCCAGCAGAGGGTCCCAATAGCCGGCGATGTTGGCGATCACGATGGGCTTGTCATGCAGGTCCAACTGCTTCCAGGTCAGCACTTCAAACAGTTCTTCCAACGTGCCGATGCCACCGGGCAGAACAACAAAGGCATCTGCTGCCCGCATCATCCGCAGTTTGCGCTCATGCATGTCCGGCACCACCTGCAAATCGGTGATGCTGGTGAGCATGTGTTCGCGCTGTTCCAGAAAGTGGGGGATAATCCCGATGACCTCGCCCCCGGCCTCCATGACGCCCCTGGCGACGGCGCCCATCAGGCCGTGACCGCCGCCGCCATAGACGAGGCGGATGTGGTTCTGGGCCAGTTGCGTGCCGAAGGCCCGGGCCTGGTCGCCGTAAATGCTGTCGTCGCCGTCGGAGGACCCGCAATAGACGCAGATGGCAGAAGGATCGGACATGGGTCGTCGGGGCGTGAGGGCGTCGGCCTGGGGGACGCGACCGGTGGGGGCGCGTGGGGCGTGTTTGGCGTGCCTACGCCTCAAGGCCGGATGGGTCAAGCAGCCGGGGGCCTCATGCCGCTGGCGGATGGGCAGGCTCCGCCAGGGTCGGACCATCGGCCACACGGACCTTGTTGGTCAGCACAATGTCCAGGATGGGAAGAAGCACGCGGCTGTCATGGGCACCGCTCAGCATATAGGTGTCATCGAAGACGTAGCTGGGGGTGGCATGGATCCCCTGTCGGCGCAGTTGCTCGTCCAGGCTGACGACGCTGGCCCGCAAGCTGACATCGCTCAGCGCCCGGGCGACAGGGGTTGCCGGAAGGCCCAGGTGATGCGCCAGCCCTTCCAGCACCTCGGGATTGCCGATGTCCAATCCCTCCACTAGGTAGGCGCGAAACAGCGCCTGGGCCACTCTCCCGGTGTCTCCATGCCCCTCCACGGCAGCCACCAGCGTGTGGGCCAGAATGGTGTTGGGGGTGCGTTCGATGCGCTCCAGCGCCAAGGGAAGCCCGTCGTCCCGGGCCACCCTCATGACGCTGTCGTAAACGGCTTGGCCCCTGGTCAGGTCGCCAAACTTGCGCAGCATATAGGTGCGGCGGTCCAACCCCTCGTCCGGCAGATCCGGGTTCAGTTGAAGCGGCAGCCATTTGAACTCGGGCCGGATTTGGGGGCGTTGGGCCAGGGCCCGCCTCAGCCGATGCCAGCCCAGATAGCACCAGGGACACGCATAGTCGGAGATGATGTTAAGCTTCACGTCAGACCTTGGCCCGCATTCTGAAAGCGTATGACATTCATGGGTAAGCTGACCGTGGCCCTTCGGCCCGTCAAGCGCCCTGATGGGAGTGGAGGTCACATGGTCCAGCCCTACGATTTGGTGCCGTCCGCCCCGCGGCCTGCGGTGGATGACGCGGAAAGTCCCCGCGTGGTGCGTCAGGCCGTGGCGCTGGCGTTGGATGAGGCGGAGGGCCACCCGGCCCGGGCGCGACGGTTGCTTTTGGCTCAGGCCACTCAGGATCTGGCGTTGCTCCGGGCATTGACCGAGCCCTTTCTGCTGGGGATTGCTGCGGCGGTGATCCAGCAAGGGGTGCAGGAGCGCAGCCACCGTGCCTCCCTGTTGACGCCTCAGGGGGATCTGCCCGATGCCCTGTTGGATCAGGTCCTAAGCCGGATGGCGGCCAGCGCCTCACCGGCTGCGTCCCCCGCCCCGATTGCGGAGACGGTCCCGGTCCCCGGCGCCGCAGCGCCAGCCAAGGGCCTAGTGCCCCGCGCCACAGCGCCACCCAAGCCCGCCCCTGCCAAGCCGGCGCAGAGCGCACCACACCAGAGTAAACCGGACCAGAACATTTCGGCTCAAATGGCAGCCGAACAGGCGGCCCGAGCCGCGGAGAAACGGCGCCGCGCCATGGAAATCCTGGGCGGCAAGCTGCCGGGCACCACCGCTGGGCCCACCCCCTCGCGCGGAGGCTCCCGCAGTCCAGCGGGCGGGGTCGGTGCGCTTGGGGTGGACCCTGCGCTTGAGCCGCCCCCGCCGCCCAAGGCCAGTGACCGTCAGGCGGACACGATGCGCGCTTTGGCGCAGGCTTACAAAAAGCGTCGGATCGGCTAGATTGGGGTGAGTACACACCACCCCCCTGATCCGACTGGAGCGTTCTCGCCCCATGGCAAGCCCAACCGAGCCGTCTTCCGCTGACCCGAGCCCCCAGGACCCAGCCCCCCAAGCGCCGACACAGCAGGCTCCCAAGATCCGTGCCCGCACCGGCCAGCGCCATCGGATGGCCAAACGCCGCCGCATGGCCATTGTCGGCATCGTTCTGGCCCTGTCGGCCTGCGCCGCTGGCTTGACCTTCGCCGCCTTGGGCGACGGCGTGGACCATTATCGCCT
>CAZCBM010000122.1:0-10287 GCA_964496805.1 uncultured Rhodospirillales bacterium
ACCGGACTAAGGGCGGTGGTGGCCGCCGGCTGGGGCGGGTTGCAGGACCTGCCCTCCTTGGTCGCTGACAACCCGGCAGACGTCTGTCTGCTTGACGCCGTCCCCCATGACCTGCTTTTTCCCCATTGCGCTGCGGTGGTGCACCATGGGGGGGCGGGCACCACCCATGCTGGCCTGAGGGCGGGGCGACCGTCCATCGTGTGCCCCTTTGGCGTTGATCAGCCCTTCTGGGGCCAGCGGGTGGCCGCTTGCGGGGCGGGGCCGCAGCCTCTTCCGGCCGAATACCTCACCGCGGAGACACTGGCCGCGGCTCTCCTCCAGGCGCGGGGGGCCCCAATCCGGGCCGGCGCCACTGCTGCCCAAAAGGCGATGGCGGCGGAGGGCGGCGCCGCCGCGGCCCTGCATGCCCTCGTGCCGTTCCTGTCCTAATCCCCTCTCTGTCCTGATGTCCCCCCACACGGAGCTTGTCGCCATGGCCCAGTTGACTGTCCGCCCTGTCACCGTGGATCAGGTGGCCGCCCAAGGACCGCTGCTGCGCTCCCTATCGCTGAGCGCGGAGGAATGTGCGGCCGTGGCCACCCGCGCCGAGATGCCGGCGGTGGTCACGGTGGCGGCCCAATGGACCCTCACGGCGGCCGGACCGGGGGGCATCCTGGCCAAGGGGCGGGTGCAAGCAACCCTCACGCTGACCTGTGGCGCCAGCGGGCAGCCCTTCGACCAGGCCTTCGATTTCACCACCCAGGTGACCTATCTGCCCGCCAGTGCCTTGCCCGAGGAGGATGCAGACCCCTGGGCAGAGGATTGGGAGAGTGAGGGGGATGTGGAAGCCCTGGAGGAGGAGCAGATCGACCTCACGGAGGCGACGATCCAGGCCTTGCTGCTGGAAGTACCAGCCTTTCCCCGCAAGCCTGACCTGGCACCGGTTGACCGCACCTATGGCGATGACAGCGACATCAGGGCCGCCCAAGAAAGCCCTTTCGCGCAGTTGAAGGACAGAGTCCGCCCAAAGGATGAAAGCTGAGACCGAGAGGCCTTGCCCAGCCGTGGCGATTGCAGTATCACTCGGGTTTGTGCTTGCGCCGCGCTTGGGGTGATCTCTCCCACCCAGGTGGCGGCGCTTTTCTTTGTCTTAGGCGCCAAGGGTGCCCGAAGGCACTGAACCCACAATCCTGATCCCTTCTAGAGGCGTGGGCTCCCGCGCCCATTCCGCCGATGCCCGCAAGGGGAAACCCCGCTGCCTGCGGCCCGCGATGCCTTCAACCGGCGCCCGGGCGGTGAGCCCCCTGAGCTGTACCGAGAGTTCGAGCCATGGCCGTTCCCAAGAAGAAGACAACCCCGTCCAAGCGCAACATGCGGCGCGCCCACGACGCCCTGAAGCCAACGGGCGTGATGGAGTGCCCGGAATGCGGGGAGTTCAAGCGCCCGCACCATGTCTGCCCCGCCTGCGGTCACTATGATGGTCGCGAAGTGATGGCAGAAGCCGAGATGGACTTTGGCGACGACGCCTGATCCGCTGCGGGTTGCCGCGCCGCGACAGCCTTTCCCTGTGCTGCAGCCGTTGAGCTGAGGGCCGATTGCCGATGCCCGCCCCACCCCGCCACCGCCCCCGTGTCACCCCGGACCGCATGGTCTTTGCTGTGGACGCCATGGGCGGCGATCATGCGCCCGATGCAATCATCGACGGTGTGGGGGCTGCATTGGCTACCCATGGGGACATCGCGGTGACCCTGTGGGGGGACAGCCCTGCGCTGAAAGCCCGCGCTGAGGCCCTGGGACTCACCAGCCCCCATCTCAGCATCGCCCACGCCCCGGACATTGTGGCCAGTGACGCCCTCCCCTCCCGGGCTGTGCGCACGGGCCGGCAGTCCAGTATGCGGCTGGCCCTGAACGCGGTGGCCGAAGGCAAGGCCGATTGCGCCATCTCCGCCGGGAATACCGGCGCGCTCATGGCCATGGCGCTGTTGGCGCTTCGCCCCTTGCCGATGGTCTACCGCCCTGCGATCACCACCGTGCTGCCCAACCGGGAGGGGGCGGGGGTCATCCTGGATCTGGGCGCCAACGCCGAAGGACCGCCGGAGAGCTTGGTCCAATTCGCGGTCATGGGCGCGCTCTACAGTCAAGCCGTGCTGGGGGTGGATACGCCACGCATCGGCCTGCTGAACATGGGCTCAGAAGAGGTAAAGGGCCAGGACCGGATCAAGGCCGCCCATTTGTTGCTGAACCATGCCGCCGCCGATGGCGTGCTCCCAGGGCGCTATGTGGGCTTTGTGGAGGGCAACCAGATCAACGACGGCGGTGCTGATGTCTTCGTGACCGACGGCTTCACCGGCAATGTCGCGTTGAAGACGCTGGAAGGCACGGTCCAGCACTACAATCATCTGCTGCGCCAACTGTTCACATCCAATCTGCGGGCAAAACTGGCCTACTTGTTGCTGAAGCCCAGCCTCAAGGCCCTGAAGCAGAAGGTCGATGTGCGCAATTATAACGGTGCCATGCTGATCGGCGTGAATGGCGTGGTGATCAAAAGCCACGGCAGCGCCGACGCCTACAGCTTCTCCAATGCCGTGCGTATCGCCCGCTCCCTGGTGGAGCGGGACATCCTGGCGCGGATTGATGCCGGGCTCAGCACCCTCCAGTCCGCCGCCAGCCAACGGTTGGACGGCGGCGAAGCCCGGACCGGGGACACCTGATGATCCGCACCCGCTGCCAGGGACTCGGCGCTTATCTCCCAGCCCATGCCATGACCAATGCCGAGTTGTCCGGCTTCGTGGAAACCTCAGACGAGTGGATCCGCCAGCGCACAGGCATTGAGCAACGCCATGTGGTGGCGGAGGGAGAGACGACCTCCGACATGGCCACGGCCGCCGCCCGCCAGGCCCTGGCGGATGCCGGCATGCAGGCCAGCGATCTGGACGCCATCCTGGTGGCCACCACCACCCCCGACATGACGTTCCCCGCCACCGCCGCCCTGGTTCAAGCCAAGCTGGAGGCGCGCCCGGGAATTGTGGCCTTCGACCTGCAGGCGGTGTGCAGTGGCTTCGTGTTTGGGCTGAGCGTGGCGGATGCCATGATTCGCGCCGGCCAGGTCCGCACCGTCCTGCTGATCGGTGCCGATGCCATGACCAAACTGCTGGAATGGGAGGATCGCACGGTCAGCGTATTGTTTGGCGACGGTGCCGGCGCCATGATCCTTCAGGCGGCAGAGGGCCAGGGGACCACCGGCGATCGCGGCGTCCTGGGCAGCAAACTGCACACCGATGGCCGCTTTGCCGACCATTTGAAGGTGGATGGCGGGGTCGCCACCACCGGCACCGTGGGTCACCTGCGCATGAACGGCAAGGAAGTGTTCCGTCACGCCGTGGGCAATATGGCTGAGGTCGTCCACGAGGTCCTGGACCCGCTGGGGTTGACCATTGGCGACATCGATTGGCTGGTCCCCCATCAGGCCAACCAGCGCATTCTTGCCGCCACGGCGCAGAAATTGGGCCTGGACCCCGCCCGGGTGGCCAGTACCGTCGCCCATCATGGCAACACGTCGGCCGCCTCCATCCCCTTGGCGCTGATGGACCTCCACCGGGCCGGAAAGGTCCAGGATGATCAGCTACTGGTGTTCGACGCCATGGGTGGGGGATTCACCTGGGGCGCCGTGGCTGTCCGCTGGGGCCGTTGAGCCACACTCGTTAACTTCGTTAACTCGCTGGAATTGACCGGCTTTCGTCCGCGGCTTAGTCTACCTTCGAGTGTAGTGTTGCGCGGGAACCCTCAGCCATGGCTGATTCCGACTTTGACAATCGTCCCGCAGAGGGCTCTGAAACCATCACGCGCGCCCATCTGACCGATGCGGTGTATCGGGAAGTGGGGCTGAGTCGGAACGATTCCGCTGCGTTGGTGGAGGCGGTCCTGGATGAAATCCGGGAGGCGCTGATTGATGGCCAGCAGGTGAAAATCTCCAGCTTTGGCAGTTTCAGCGTGCGCGAGAAGGGCGAGCGGGTGGGCCGCAATCCCAAAACCAAGGAGGAGGCGCGCATCCCCCCGCGCCGGGTCCTGGTGTTCCGCGCCAGCCAAGTCCTCAAGGCCCGCATCGACGCTGGCATGAAGCGCCTGAGCGACGACTAAGCGGCCCTACACACGGTACGTGTTTCGTGCCAACACCCGACCGCGGCTCAGATGATCGCTTTCCCACCCGCACCGGAGACCGATACAGGGCCCGGCTGTCCGGCCGCCGACGGAGAGGCGTGTCGGCAACCACAGGACAGGCGCGGGTTAGAGCATTTTCCTCTCAGTCTGGCCCAGCCCGCTCCCCTTCCGGGCGTACCTTTGGCCGCTCCTCCTTTGCGATGATACCGGCGCGGGTGCCCGGGTGGAGGTGGGCCTGGTGGCGGGGGTCGCGGTAGGTGGGACAGACTCTCGCCCCCATGGGGCCGCCCCACGGCCCCCAGTTCGCTGGGCACTTTTTGCCGGCAAAACCCAATAAATGCAATTGTTAACCGTGATCGATTGAGGTAACGTCTGATCCATACGGAGGCGTGGCTGGAGCCCCATAGCGGGCTCAGACGGCTAGCGCCCCGTGGACGTTAGACCTTCGACGGTAGACCTTCGACGTTGTTTGAGATGCGTTGTGGGACCTGCATTGTCGGACCCGGGTTGCCGAACGTGCATTGTCGGATGTGCATTGTCGGACCTGGGTTGACGGACCTGCGTCGCTGGGCCTGGGGCTGACTGCCGCCATCGGAGAGGCGTTCCCACGGAGCGCACCGTGTCGGCGGGGTGGCGTTGGGTGGCGACGCTCCTGTGACTGGACACTGCGCTTAGGGCTATCCGCCATGGACAAATCCCCCACCGCCTTCCGCACCATCAGCGAGGTCGCCACCGAATTGGGCCTGCCTCAGCATGTGCTGCGGTTCTGGGAGACGAAGTTCTCCCAAGTGCGCCCGCTCAAGCGGGGCGGCGGTCGGCGCTACTACCGCCCGGAAGACGTGGACCTGCTGCAGAAGATCCAGTTCCTGCTGTATGAACAGGGCTACACCATCAAAGGGGTTCAGAAACTGCTGAAGTCCAAGGAGGCGTTCAGCGCCGCCCTGGTGAAAGCCGATGATCCAGCCCTGGTGAATACCCTGGTCAACGAAGGCTTGGCAGAGGACGGCACCGCTGCCGGCGATGGCACAGACCCCCAGCCGGTGCAAAGGGGTACCGCCGCGCAGACGGACGCCCGCGCCGCCCTGGCCGCCGCGCTGGCTGACTTGAAGGCTATCCGTGCTCGCTTGCGCCCGGGCGCCACTGCCACGGCACAGCCCACTGACACAGCACAGCCCGCGGATGCCTCGGCCGATCCCCAGCGGACGCTCGCGATCACCGCCGCTGAGTAAGATAACGGGGTTCCCAGTCCCCCCCTACAGCAGGAGACACCGATTTGGAATCGGTGTCTCCTGCTGTAGCGTTCTGGTGGTCGCTCGGATGATCCCCTCCGTGGCGTTGTCCCTTTGGGGTCCTACGCTCTAGGACGCACCAACCCCTGAGCCCTTTGCGCGGCAAAGCCGTCATCGCCGGCCCGTTCCGATCCCACCCATTGCGGCGGTGTGTAAAGCAGACCCTTGTCTTTCAAGGGCGGGGCGAGTAGCAGTGGGTTGTGTTGCGTGGTGCCTTTCCCCGCGCGCAGCACACACTGGTTCGGACCGTGGCGCAGCCTGGTAGCGCACTAGCATGGGGAGCTAGGGGTCGTGGGTTCAAATCCCGCCGGTCCGACCATCTCCGTTTCTTGCCCGATTGATCTCCCGCCCCGGCCGCCGCTTCTGACTGCGCCGGTTTGCTCTGTTGTCTTCATGCACGCCATGGCGTAGGAACCCGGTAGGGTTTGTTGTCAGAGCAGGGGGTTGCCTGCAGGCATAAGGGTGGAGGGTCTCGGAATGATCAGAAATCTAGTGCGCGATTGGCGCAACCGCCTTGGGTCTGCTGGCAAGGGCGCGCCCAGCCGGGGCGCAACAGCCCTCACCTACAGCCTTGTGGTGGGCCTTGTGTCACTGGCCGGGATCAGTGCGGTTACCCGGGTTGGCGGCGGGGTGGACAGTCTGTTTGTCTCGGTCAGCAGCAGCCTGGATGGCTCCGCCGGCCGCCACAGCGGAGACGGCAGCCAAACCTCATCCACCCCCACAGCGGGCAGCTCCTGCACCGATAGCAACGCCCCCAGCGATGGGGCGTACACCATCGACCTCGCCACCGACCCCGACGGCCCCTTCAGGGTCTGGTGTCAGGACGGATGGACCCTGGCCGCGGCCAGCGCCAATGACGGTGTGCAAGGAACCGGCTGCTGCTTCGCCCCCAATGCAGGCGCCCTGGACGCCAACGACCTGGCCCCGTTGAACCTGTCAGCCCCAGTTCCGCCGGAGGCCTTTGGCCGCTGGAAACTGTCGGACGCCACCATGGCAGCCATCCGGGCCGAGAGCACCGATAACCCCCAGCATGACATCCGAGTGCGGACCGTGGGCGCCTATGGCAGTGGCACCTTCTATCACCGGGCCGATTGCACCCTGACCTTTGCCGGGGTCAATTCCAGTTCTCATCCCGCAAGCCATGTCTGCAACCTGTCTTATACGGCCTCCAGCGGCACCAGCGGCCAATATCAGAGCGGGCACTGGGGTATGCTGAGCCGCTGGTACAATGGTCAAAGCTATTACATCCTGGGTATTGGCAGCATCCACGTCTCCGACAGTACCCATGGTGCCCCCACCAGCGGCTATTGCACCTTCAGCGACACGCGGCTGTGCAAGGGCCCCACAGGGGTCGAAGTCTGGGTGCGCTAAAGCCTGCCCCCCGCCTTGACCACCGCGCGCCCCACCGACCCCCATAACAGTATCGTACCAACGGGCGACCGTGTGGGGGCGGCTTGAGCGTAGGACCCCAACGTGGCAACGCCACGGAAGTGATCATCCGAGCGACCACCAATAAGCTAAAGCGGGGGCGCCGATTCCAAATCGGTGTCCCCTGCTGTAGGTTGGCATGGGGAGCCGGTGCTGATCCTGTTTCACCGTTGCGCGCTGTTGGCGCGACCGGCCGGCACGGTTTCGCTGCCCCCTGGCGGTGACAGGGGTGGTTGCCTATGGTCGGGCTTCACACCCCCCCGCCCCCTGCTGGACCCGTGCCGCCGCCATGACCGAGCCTGCTGACGCCCGCACCCTCTATCTGATTGATGGCTCGGCCTTCATCTTCCGCGCCTTCCACGCCATGCAGCCCCTGACCCGCCCTGACGGCACCCCGGTCAACGCTGTCTATGGCTTCTGCAATATGCTCTGGCGCCTGATGGAGCAGTTTGGGGAGCATCGCTATGCGGTGATCTTCGATGCCCAGCGCACCAACTTCCGCAATGACATCTACGCGGACTATAAGGCCAACCGCACCGACCCGCCGGAGGACTTGGTCCCCCAGTTCCCGCTCACCCGCGACGCAAGCCGAGCCTTTGGCCTGCCCTGTGTGGAGGTTGAGGGCTTCGAGGCCGATGATCTGATCGCCACCTATGCCAGGCTGGCCACGGCGCAAGGGCTCACCAGTGTCATCGTCAGTTCAGACAAGGACCTGCTGCAACTGGTCAGCCCCTCCGTCAGCATGTACGACCCCATGAAGCAGATTACGCTGGGGGCAGAGGCGGTCCAGGAGAAATTCGGCGTTGGCCCCGACAAAGTGGTGGACGTCCAGGCCCTGGCCGGGGACAGCGTCGACAACGTTCCCGGCGTGCCGGGCATCGGCTTGAAGACGGCCGCCCAGTTGATCAACGAGTTCGGCGACCTGGACACACTGCTGGCCCAGGCCGAGAGCATCAAACAGAAGAAGCGTCGGGAGAACCTGATCGCCTTCGCCGATCAGGCCCGCCTGTCCCGCCGTCTTGTCCAGTTGGACGACCACGCACCGGTGAGCCTGTCCGACCTGGATACGCCTGACGCAGACCCGGAGAAGCTGCTGAGTTTCCTTCAGGACCAGAACTTCCGATCCCTGCTGACCCGCGTCCGCGAGGCCTGGGCCAAAAAGGGGCAGGCGGTGGCGTTGCCCCAGCCAGTAGAGACCGCCGCCGCCCCGACGTCAGGGGAGCAGGCGGATGACAAACAATACCAACCGGGCCAACCGCCCGAGGTGGGCGAACCAGACTATCATCTGATCCAGGACACCCAGACCCTGCGCGCCTGGATCGCGGAGGCATGGGAGGCCGGACGGATTGGCCTGGATTGCGAGACGGACAGCCTGCGCGCAGCCACAGCGGGCTTGGTGGGCATCAGCCTGGCCACCCGCCCAGGGCGTGCCGCCTACCTCCCTTTGGCCCATGTGGCCGGCCCTGCCGATCAGTTGGATTTGAGCGGGGAGGGCGTGGCGGTACCGGATCAGATCCCGCTGGATGATGCCCTTGGTCTGCTAAAGCCACTGCTGGAGGATCGCTCTATCCTCAAGATCGGGCACAATCTGAAATTCGACCTGCAACTGTTCCAGCGCCACGGCATCCAGGTGGCCCCCGTGGATGACACCATGCTGATCAGCTACGTGCTGTTCGGCCGCTCCCATGATCAGGGGCTGGACTTCCTCACCCAGCGCTATCTGGGCCATAGCAACATCAGCTTTGAGGCCGTGGCCGGGAAGGGCAAGGCGCAGATCCCGTTCCCCCAGGTAACGCTGGAGACCGCCCGCGACTACGCCGCAGAGGATGCGGACATGACGCTGCGGCTATGGCACGTGTTTCGGCCACGGCTGGTGTCGGAGCGGATGGTCAGCGTCTATGAGCGGATCGAGCGCCCGCTGATCCCCCTTGTGGCGGAGATGGAACGCACCGGTATCACCGTCGATCCCCAAATCCTGCGGACCATGAGCGGGCGCTTCTCCGAACAATTGGGGGTGCTGGAGGCGGACATCCATCTTTTGGCCGGCCAGACGTTCAACATCGGCAGCCCCAAACAGGTGGGGGAGGTGCTGTTTGACGCCCTGGGCCTACCCCATGGCACCAAGACCAAGACTGGCGCGTGGTCCACCGCCTCCGACGTGCTGGAGCCCCTGGCAGAACAGGGGCACGAGGTGGTGGAGAAGATCTTGGAATGGCGGGAACTGAGCAAGCTGAAGTCCACCTATACCGATGCCCTGCAGAAGGAGATCGCACCGCAGACAGGGAGGGTCCATACCAGTTTCCAGATGGCGGTGACCAACACCGGCCGACTGTCCAGCACCGATCCCAACCTACAGAACATCCCCATCCGCACAGAGGCGGGTCGGCGCATCCGCACGGCCTTCGTGGCACCGCCGGGCCACCGGTTGATGAGTGTGGACTACAGCCAGATTGAATTGCGGTTGGTGGCGGAAATGGCCGATGTGGCTGCCTTGAAGCAGGCCTTCCGCGACGGCGTGGACATCCACAGCCTCACCGCCAGCCAAGTCTTCGGCATCCCGCTGGCGGAGATGACCTCCGACATCCGGCGCAAGGCCAAGGCGATCAATTTCGGGATCATCTATGGCATTTCAGGCTATGGCCTGGGCAAGCAGTTGGGCGTCGGCGCGGGCGAGGCCAACGCGTTCATCAAGGACTATCTGACCCGGTTCCACGAGATCCAAAGTTACATGGAGGAGCAAAAGGAGTTCTGCCGGGAGCACAAATACGTCCTCACCCTCTTCGGGCGCAAAGTGTTCATTCCAGAGATCAAGGATCGCAATCAGGCCCGCCGCAGCTTTGCTGAGCGCCAGGCCATCAATGCCCCCATCCAGGGGACGGCCGCGGACATCATTAAGCAGGCGATGGTGGCGGTGGACCGGCGCATCAAGGCGGACAATCTTCCCGCACGGTTGCTGCTACAAGTCCACGATGAACTTGTGTTTGAGGTGCCGGAGGAGGCCGCGGAGACGGTCGGAACGCTGGTCAAGGCCACCATGGAGGAGGCGGTGACACTGTCCATCCCACTGGACGCGGAAGTGGGCTTCGGCCCCAACTGGGCCGAGGCCCACTGATCTGTCAGCGCCCATAGATGCGCATGGCAGGGGGGGCGGGAAACCGTGCAAGGCAGGAAGCGCCGGACCAAGGGGACCCGGCGTGCCGTGCCTCGGGGCCAAGCACCGTAGGAAGGGAAAGGCGGCAGAGCCTGGCCTCTTACAGCAGGGGACGCCAATTTAGAATAGGCGCCCCTACTGTAGCTTACTAGTGGTCGCTCAGATGATCCCCACCTCGCATGATCCCGACCGTGGCGTTGCCACTACGGGGTCCTACGCTCCCTAAAGCGCGTTTCGGTGAGATAGAGTCCACGCCAGCCCCGCGCCCCCACCCGGCCACCC
>CAZCBM010000123.1:0-10171 GCA_964496805.1 uncultured Rhodospirillales bacterium
CTTTACCAATCAGCCGCCCCGATGCGCCAGACCGTCGTGAGAAATGCGGGCTAAGTAAGCCTCAGGGTATGGCCATCGGCCTTGCTTGCCAATTCGGCATCATGCCGCTTCTTGGCTTCTGTTTAGTTGCGGTGTTGGCGCTGCCGGACGCAGTTGCGGTCGGGGTATTGATCATGGCGTGCATGCCATGGGGAACCACCTCCAACATGTTCACTTACTTTGCCAGGGGGAACCTTGCGCTCTCTGTGATGATGACCGTCGCCTCCACCGTGTGTGGCATTGTCTTGATCCCGGTGATGATTGGCCTGTACGCGGGCCTGCTGGGCCTTACAATTCCGCCGGAGAACATCATCGCGTCTCTCGCTGTGATCATGGTGCCGGTGGCGATCGGCATGGTGATCCGGCGGGCCAGCGAAAGGGTGGGCGCAATCACGGAGAAGGTTGGATCTTGGTTGGGGATTGGGTTCATTGTGTTCCTTGTGGGCAGCTGGGTGCCCCGGAACGCGACGTTCTTGATGGAGACCTCTGCTGCGACCTACATTGCGGCGATCACTCTGGGCTTGGTGGGGATCATTCTTGGCTACGGCGCGGCCCTGCTGTTTAGGCTCGGTCGCCGGGATGCCCGCACGGTGGGGATCGAGACTGGGCTGCAGAACGGCCCGCTGGCGTTCAGCATCATCGCCTTCACCTTCACCGGCGATATCCAGCAGAGTTACATGGCGGTGCCAGCGCTCTATAGCGTCTTCATCGTGATCATCGCCTCGCTGGTAACGCTCTACTTCCGCGCATCGGACACCGGCCATGCGGGGAAAGCACAGGCAGAGGGATCATGCCACAGTGGCTGAGAGAGGCGCGCGCCGAACCCCGGCGCCCGGCTCTGGGTCGCGGGTGTCCGTCGGCGCCCGTTCGTTGCCGTCAATCTGGACGGTAGAGGGTCCTGAGGGCGATCTGATCGCTGGCTTTGTTTAATTTTGGTCAGATTTGGCAGGCGCATTTTGTCTAGGTGGTTGCATGACTGACGAGGAAATCTCAACGAAGTCTCGAACCCGCCGATGTCGCATCGCACCCGTCCAGGGAGTTCTCGGCGCGCCTATCGAGCCTTTGCTGGTCGCCCCGTCCTCGGTGGGCCACATCCTTCGTCCCAGTCCCTCAATCCGCCGGACGGCCAGTGGCGCGAAGGGTTCTTGTGCCAGCTGTCTTAAGGATCGTGAGCGACCTTTGACCGCCGTTTCGTTGCTGGCTGGGCCAGTGCGGAGTGGCTCGCGCGGTGCCGAGCGACCCGTTTGGCGTCGACGCGCAGCCGGCGACCTGTCGCCGGACCATCAGAAACCTTTCCCGCATCAGCCGCTCGGTTGGTGTTGCTACCGCGGTTTGGCCTGAGCCGGTCGCGGGGCGCCAAGTTTCGATGCGCATGCAACCGCCGCAGAGGGCTGCCTCCTCGTTGATCTCAACCCTTTGAAAGAGTGCTCCATGCCAGCCTATACGCCTCCGCTCCGTGATCTCATTTTCGTTCTCAACGAAACCCTCGCCGTCCATGAGCAGACCGAGATCCATGGCTATGACGACCTGACGCCGGACGCGACCGAGGCGATCCTGTCCGAGGCTGGGCGGCTGGCAAGCGAAGTCCTGGCACCGACCAACGCCCCCGGCGATGCAGGCTGCACGCTGGAGAACGGCGTGGTGCGCACGCCACCCGGTTTTCGCGACGCCTTTGAAGCCCTGCGGGAGGGCGGTTGGCCCGCTCTGGAATGCGGTGAGGAGTGGGGCGGGCAGGGCCTGCCCAGCGTGCTCGCGCAGGCAGTGGCGGAGATGCACTCGTCCGCCAATATGGCGCTGATGATGTACAATGGCCTGACCCATGGGGCCTACTCCGCGCTGTCGCACCACGGATCGCCCGAGCAAAAGGCGCTGTACCTCCCCAAGCTGGCCTCGGGCGAGTGGACGGGCACCATGAACCTGACCGAGCCCCAGTGCGGCACGGATCTGGGCCTGATCCGCACGCGCGCCGTGCCCCAGCCGGACGGCACCTATGCGCTGACGGGCGAGAAGATCTTCATCTCCGCGGGCGACCACGATTTGGCCGACAACATCGTGCATCTGGTGCTGGCGCGGCTGCCCGATGCGCCTCCCGGGGTCAAAGGCATCTCCCTTTTCGTCTGCCCCAAGTTCCTGCCGGAGGCGGATGGGTCGTGCGGCCCCCGCAATGCGGTGACCTGCGGGCACCTTGAGCGCAAGATGGGCATTCATGGCAACGCCACTTGCGGCATGCTGTATGACGGTGCAACGGCATGGATGGTCGGTGAGCCGAACAAGGGCCTGCGGGCGATGTTCACGATGATGAACGAGGCCCGCCTGCTGGTGGCAATGCAGGGCCTGGCGCAAGCGGAAGCGGCCTATCAGACTGCGGCATCCTATGCCCGCGAGCGCCTGCAAGGGCGCGCCGTTACGGGCGCTGCCAATCCCGATGGTCCCGCCGATCCGCTGATCGTGCACCCTGATGTGCGCCGAATGCTGCTGGACCAGAAGGCCTGGATCGAGGGAGCCCGCTGCTTCATGCTGACCGGTGCCATGTTGATCGACACTGAGCATCGCCACAGCGACGAGAACCAGCGGCGCGCGGCGGCCGAGGCCATCGCGCTGTTGATCCCGGTCCTCAAGGGCGTGCTGACCGACACCGGGTTCGACTGCACCGTCAAGGCGCAGCAGGTGCTCGGTGGCCACGGCTACACCACAGACTGGGGCATGGAGCAGTTCGTGCGCGACGCCCGGATCGCCATGATCTACGAGGGCGCGAACGGTATCCAGGCGCTTGATCTGGTGGGCCGCAAACTGACCATGGAAGGGGGCCGCCCGATCATGGCCTGGTTCGAGGGCCTGCGCGCCTTCGTGAAGGCCAACGCGGCCGATGCGGAACTCAAGGCGGACTTCCTGGATCCGTTGACTGACGCGGCCCAGGACCTGCAGTCCGCTGCGGAGTTCTTCATGGCGCAGGGGGCGAAGGACCCCGACGCCACGCTGGCCGGGTCCACCGACTTCATGCACCTGTTTGGTCACGTCGCCATTGGCAAGGCCTGGGCACAGATGGCTGTGGCAGCGCGGGCCGCACTTGCGGCGGGAACCAGCGAGGTCGACTTCTATGAAACCAAGCTTCAGACCGGTCGCTATTACATGTCCCGGTTGCTGCCCGAAACCAGCCTTCGCTTGACGCGGATCCGCTCTGGCTCGGCTCCGGTCATGAAATTGGCTGCTGAAGCGTTTTAAGGCGCTTTATCAGGGGGGGTCGTTCTGGCCACAGCAGAGGGGGTATCGACTTGGCGTCGGTACCCCCTTTCGTCGTGTATTGGGTAGTTGCTTGGAGAGGCCCCGAAGGCGCGTTCCCACGTTGGTCACCCACGCCCCAGCGTCACGCCCGCCGTCCTGATCGGCAGTAGCCGTGCAGATGACCCGCCCTACAAGACCGAATGGATCAGAGCCGAAGACCAGGCGGTGGCCGTCGCGCTTTGCCAAGCGAGTGGCTGTGGGACCCCACTTACCGCAGTATCCGACGATCCTGGGCCTCCCAGCGGGTAAGCAGCCTTTCCAGGTGCTCCAGGGGGCGCACATGGCTGTCGATGCGCAGATCTAGGGGCAACTGATCGCTCTGCGCCACCCGGAAAGGGCGGACGCCAATGGCAGCGCCCTCCTGTCCCCGGCGGTCCCCGCCTTCCCTCTGGCCTGCCACCAGAACGGTCAACAGTCGCTGTCCCAGGGACTGGCTTGGTGGGGCGCTCTGCCAAGCCTCCACCATCGCGGGCAGGACGCGATCATTGGCCAGAAGGTTTCCTTGCACGGCCACACCGTCAGCCTCCAAGTGCCCGGCCCAGGCGAAACAGGTGCGTCCAGTCCACTGTGCCAAGCGCCCCTGTCCGTCCATCACTGCTAGCTGACGGACCTCCGGGTCGCTGGGATAGGCTGCCAACCCTGCCTCCAGCGCTGCTGGCGGTGTCAACCCTTGACCCAACTGGTCCAGGATCAACTGCGCCAGCCATGGGTCGCCATAGGACTGGGTCATCACGGTGCCCACGCCGTCACGGGTCTGGGGCACCATGGCACCCACAGCGGTGAACAGGCTGGCCACGGCATAGCAGGTCTGCCCGGTCTGGGGATCACGGGCCAGCAGGGAGAAGGTCATGCGCTCAGGCCCAGGGGTTGCCGCTGGTGGCGTGGGCCGGCAATTGGCTCATCGCCATCAACCGCTGAATGCGCTCGGTCATGGGCGGATGGGTGCGGAACAGGCTGGCCAACGCTCGCCCCGATAGGGGGTTGGCGATGAACAGATGGGCAGATGCTGGGTCACGATCGGCCACTGGGTTGGGGACCTTTGCGCCGCCGATTTTGGCCAGCGCACTGGCCAGCCACTCCGGGTGGCCGCAGATGGCCGCCCCCTGCTTGTCGGCGGCGTATTCCCGAACCCGGCTGATGGCCATCTGAACAAGCATGGCGGCCAACGGGGCCAGCACCATCAGCGCGATCGCCAGAAGGGGATGAACAGAACGATCACGCCCGCCCATCATGGCAAAATTGCCCAGGAAACCAATGGCGCCCGCCAGGCTGGCCGCGATGGTCATGGTCAGGGTGTCCCGGTTTTTCACATGGGCCAACTCATGGGCCATGACGCCGGCCACTTCCTCACGGGTGAGGCTGCTCAGCAGGCCCGTGGTGGCGCACACGGCAGCATTGGCCGGGTTTCGCCCCGTGGCGAAGGCATTGGGCTGATCGGCTGGGATCACGCATATGGTGGGCAACGGCAACCCGGCCCGCTGGGCCATGTCAGCGGTGTCACGATAGAACCAGCCATAATAGGGATCGTCGGCGGTGATCGGCTGCGCACGATACCGGCGCAGGACACTGGCCCCGGAATTCCACCAGGCATAAAGGTTCAGGCCGCCGGCGATGACCAGGGCGATAAGCATCCCAGCACGCCCCCCCAACAGGGCACCGACGGCCAGGAACAGGGCCGTCATGCCGGCCATCAGGATATAGGTACGGGTGTGTCCCATGGGGCGATGTCCCTTCCTTTCCCGGGTTGAACGCGCTTTGCCTGCCGGATCGCACGCCCTTGCGGGCATTTCCGCCGGGCAGGGGCTTGGACCCACCAGCCTTGGCATCCCTGGCCTACCTCAGGAGGCGCCGGCCGGGTCCCGCCCCTCAAGGCTGTAGGGTCCCTGTTATCGAGGCACCCTGTCAGCGGGAAGGCTGTGCCGGCCTCGGGCAGCCAAATTAGGCCTGCAACAGTGGATCCAATTGACCCTGCCGGTCCAGAGAATAGAGCTCATCACAGCCGCCCACATGGCGATTGTCGATGAAGATCTGCGGGACAGTGTGGCTCCCGCCAGCGCGCTCGGTCATGGCAGCCCTTAGGTCGCGCTTGCCATCGACGGAGACCTCTTCATAGGCAGCGCCCTTCTTGTCCAGCAGCGCCTTGGCGCGCCAACAGAAGGGGCAGAATTGAGTGGTATAGATTTCGATCTTCGCCATCTCGGTTTCCTGACAACGGACCAGGGAATTTAGACCAGCGCTAGTTATGGGGGCGGCAGCGGGCCACGGCAAGGGATGGTGGCGTGCGTTCCCGTGGGAAGGCTTGTTGCAAGGCCCAAGGCCTCTGCCAGCGGGGGCTTGTCCCGGGCCATAAACTGAGGATACTACGGGGCGCCCGCCGTCTTCGAGAGGACCAAAAGCCGTCAAGGGCGGGGGCGCCAGACGTCGCCTTAGGCGTGGGTGTTTCCACCCAGAGCGCCGCTTGCCTCGGGCGTGAGGGGGCGTGCGGTCGAGCATGATGACCGTTGGTTCCTTTTGCCCGCCGTAGCAACCCTTACCCCTAAGGCCCCGTAGCTCAACTGGATAGAGCAGCTGACTTCTAATCAGCAGGTTGGAGGTTCGAGCCCTCCCGGGGTCGCCAAGGATTTCAAGGGGTTAGGTGATGGCTGGCGTTGAGTTGGCGGCCTTTGTCCACCACATATCCACCACCGCGAAAACACTGCGCTCACTGCCGGGTCCCATTGCTCGACTGCACTGCTTCAACAGCAGCCCTGATCCGACGCCGTGGTGCGGCCCCGGCTTCGGCGCATTCCGCCTGCGGGGGCTTGGTGCGCTCCAGACAGAACCCAGCCGCGCCGGCCCCATGCTGGTGGATCGGCAAGGTCAATTGCCAGCACCCACCGGGGCCTCCATTTTTGCGCAGTGTGAAGTAGGACACACCAACACCCTCGATCACCGTTGGTGAATGGACCAACCGGCCCCCCCTCAAGCAGGGCGGCCTTGCCATGACCGCCACGGGGCGCCTATGCCACCGGCCTTAGCGGGTGATTTTACCCGCCGCTGGCCATCTTGGGGAACGGGCATGACATCAGAGCAAACGGGGACCACGGCGACCGAGGGCAAGAAGCCGGCCTTTGAGATCACCACCTCCCGGCAGTTCGAGAGCTTTCTCGCCGGCACCGGTGCGGCCCTGGCCATCACCACCTATCAGGCCGGCATGGTGCTACTCATCGGCATCGACCCCAACACGGGCCGGCTGTGGGTGTTCAACCGCCACCTTGAGCGGCCCATGGGCATCGTCTGCGACCGCGCCCGTCTGGCCGTCGCCGGATTGACCCAGATCACCACCTTCGTCGACGGCCACCATGGCACCCCCACCGAGGGGGCTGACCCGGTCTATGTGCCCCAGATGGCCCATTATACCGGGGACTTGGATGTGCATGATCTGGCCTTCGACGGGGAGGGCCAGTTGGTGTTCGTCAACACCCTGTTCTCCTGCGTGGCGGCCGTCAGCCCCACCCACTCTTTCCGGCCGCTTTGGCAACCGCCGTTCATCAGCCGTCTGGCGGCGGAGGATCGCTGCCACCTCAACGGCCTGGCGATGCGCGATGGCCAGCCCGCCTTTGTGAGTGCGGTCTCCACCGCCGATGTCGCCGACGGCTGGCGGGATCACCGGCGCGATGGAGGCGTGGTGGTGGATGTGGGCTCTGGTGAGATTGTGGCCACCGGGCTCTCGATGCCCCATTCCCCGCGCTGGGTGGACGGGTGGCTGTGGCTGCTGAAAGCGGGCACTGGCGAGATCGGCACGGTGGATGTGGCCACGGGTGTTTTCAGCCCAGTGGCCTTCTGCCCCGGCTTCCTGCGGCGGATGACGTTCCTGGGTCGCTATGCCCTGGTGGGCTGCTCGGAACCGCGGGAGAACCGGACCTTCGGGGGGCTGGCCCTGCAAGATCGCCTGGATCAAGCGGGGCTCGCGCCGCGATGCGGGCTGTTTGTGGTGGTTACGGTGACGGGCGACGTTGTCCACTGGCTGCGGTTGCAGGGGGTGATCACGGAGCTGTTTGACCTGGCCGTCATTGATCGCGCCCGGCAACCCCAGATGGTGGGCTTCCGCAGCGACGAGATCCGCTGGGTGGTGTCCGTGGAACCGGGCTGAGGGGGTGGCAAACGCTTGACAGGTTCATCGCCATCAGTTGAGGGCGTTAACACAACGTTAAGATGCAATGTAAGCATTCAGTGATACAGACTCTAGGGGTTAAGATGGCTATTACGGCACCTAACGCGGCGGATGACCTGTTTGCAGTCAACGCCGACGGCACCTTAGCGGTAGAAAATGTCGCGGCGACCGTTGACGACGCCTTCGCGGTAACTTTCGACGGCACCGTGAACGGTAACCTGTTTGCCGACAATGGCGGCGGGGCGGACCCCGCGGAGGCCACCGTTGTCGTCCAGGTGAACGGCGCGGCGTTCACCGCTGGGCAGATGATCACCTTGGGCTCGGGCGCTCAGGTGACAGTGAACGCCGACGGGACCTTCACTTACGACACCAATGGTGCCTTCGATACTCTCGCCGTCGGCCAGACCACCACCGACACCTTCACCTACGCCGCCGGCCCCCAGGCCCTGTCGTCGCTGGACGGCACCAATGGCTTCCGCCTGGATGGCATTGATGCAGATGATCAGGCCGGTGTCTCGGTTTCCAACGCTGGTGATATCAACGGTGACGGCTACGATGACTTACTCATCGGTACCTATAGCGGCGATCCGGATGGCGCCAGTGAGGCTGGCGAGAGTTATGTGGTGTTCGGTGCAGCATCCGGATTCTCAGCCAGTCTCGACCTTGCGGTCCTGGACGGCACCAATGGTTTCCGCCTCGATGGTATTGATGCAGGCGACCGAAGCGGCCTGAGTGTCTCAAGTGCAGGGGATATAAACGGTGACGGATTCGATGATATTATCATCGGGGCCTCTCGGGCCGACATCGACGGAAGAAACACCGTCGGTGAGAGTTATGTCGTTTTCGGCGCTGCATCAGGGTTCACTGCCAGCTTGGATCTCTCTGCCTTGGACGGCACGAATGGATTCCGGGTCGACGGCATCGATGCCTTTGACCGAAGCGGCCGCGCGGTGTCCAGCGCCGGCGACATGAATGGTGACGGGTTCGACGACTTCATCATTGGGGCTTTCCTGGGCGATCCCAATGGGAACTCTGATGCAGGCGAGAGTTATGTGGTGTTTGGCGCGGCCTCAGGATTTGCCGCCACCCTCGAGTTGGGCAGCCTGGACGGGACCAATGGCTTCCGCCTGGATGGCATTGATGTAGACGACGGTTTAGGCTGGTCAGTTTCCTCGGCCGGGGACGTCAATGGCGATGGTTTCGACGATATTATTATTGGGGCGCGCTTTGCAGATCCTGGCGGCAAAGTCGATGCGGGCGAAAGTTATGTCGTCTTTGGTGCAGCGTCGGGTTTTGCGGCCAGCCTGGACTTGTCAACTTTGAACGGGACCAATGGCTTTCTTTTAAATGGCATTGACGCAACTGATCGAAGCGGGTGGTCGGTTTCCACAGCAGGGGACATCAACGGAGACGGGTTTGACGACATTATCATCGGGGCGCCAGGAGCAAACCCAAGCGGTGATGGTTATGGCGGCGAAAGTTATGTGGTGTTTGGCGCTGCTTCGGGGTTCTCTGCGAGCTTTGAACTATCGAGCCTAGATGGAACTAACGGCTTCCGGCTGGATGCCGTTGGATCTAGGGATGTAAGTGGTGCACGGGTTTCCAACGCAGGGGATGTAAACGGAGATGGTTTTGACGACTTGATTGTTGGAGCCCGGTTGGCCAATCCGAGCTCCAACACTAATGCTGGCGAGACTTATGTGGTGTTTGGCGCGGCCTCAGGATTTGCCGCCACCCTGGACTTGGGCAGCCTGGATGGCGCCAATGGCTTCCGGCTCGAGGGCATCGATGAGGGTGACAATAGTGCCTACTCGGTGTCGGCCGCTGGGGACGTCAACGGCGACGGTTTTGACGATATAATCATCGGGGCGCGCTTTGCGGATCCTGGCGGCAGGGTAGATGCTGGCGAGAGTTATGTCGTCTTTGGCCGCGCAGACTTTGTCAGCGATCCGGCCACCGTCACCATCACCGTAAGCAATCCCAATGACGCGCCCACCGCCACGAACCTCACTCAGGCTGTCGGTTTCGCGGCGGACCCCGTGGCGCTGGGGGATATCCTCGTCACCGATGTGGACACTGGAGACACCATCACCGCCACACTGACCCTGGCGGACCCGTCGGCCGGCTCGCTGAGCACCGGCACGTTCGGAGCGGCGACATCGACGTACACGGTGGGCACGGGGGTCTGGACCGTCGCCGGCTCGGTGACGGACGTGAACGCCGCCTTGGCCGACGTTGCCTTCACCCCCGCGACGGGCTGGGATCAGGACACCACCATCACCACCCGCATCCGCGATGCCGCCAACACCGGCCCAGCCGACGGCACGATCTCGCTGCTGATCACGACCCAGACCGGCACCGCCAACGACGACATCCTCACCGGCACCCAGTTCCAGGATTCGCTCAGCGGTCTGGCCGGCGCGGACACGATCCAAGGCGGGGCAGAGGATGACATCCTGACCGGCGGCACGGGCATCAACCCGCAATTCGCTTCCCAGGGCTATGGCGTGCGCGGTGCGTACGGCGCCAACAATGGCTGGGCAAGCCAGGATCGCAACCCGCGCCTGATGGCCGATGTGAATGGCGATGGCATGGACGACATCGTGGCCTTTGGCGCCAATGGTGTGCTGGTCAGCAAGGCGGTGGGCGATGGCACCTTTGGCCCCGCCAGCTATGGCATCCGCAGCTTCGGCTCCA
>CAZCBM010000124.1:0-10001 GCA_964496805.1 uncultured Rhodospirillales bacterium
GGCGCGGTGGGGCGCGAAGGATCGGGCAGCCACGGCGTTGACTTATGGGCTGGTGATGAGGCCTCGGGTCGCACCCCTTCGGTGCCCCCCGATGTCTGGCTCAGGCGACGTGAAAATGGGCCTTGATCGCGTTGGCCAGAGCGTCGATAGCGCAGGTGCTGGGCTGCGCCTTGCGCAGGTGAACGTCATAGTTGCGCAGCGGCGGCAGCCCCTCGGCTGACCCCAGGCGTACGAACGGCTCCGTCACCAGGCTCAGGGGCAGCGGGGCAATGGCCAGATCTGCCTGCACGGCATAAAGCTGGGCGTGCGCATGCTCGCTGGAGTAGGCCGCCCGCCAAGGCAAGGTGGCGCTGTCCAGGGCCGTGGTGGCGGCCGCGCGCCAGGCACAGGTCGGGCCGGAAAGGGCCAGGGGCAGCGGCCGCCGTTGCCAGGCACAGCCTCCCCGCAACCCCACCCAGGCCAAGCTTTCCGTATAGACCCACTCCCGCTCCACCGGGGCCTGGGGTTCAAAGGCAGTGGTCTGGAGGATCACATCCAGGTCCCCCGCCCGCAAAGCGCTGTCCAACTGTCGGCTGCCGGCCAGGGTGACGGTGGTTTCCACCAGGGGGTGGCTCTGGGCAAAACGGTTGAGGATGCCGGGCAAGAAGCGGGCGCCAAAGTCATCCGGTGCACCGAAGCGCACGGTGCCGGTGATCTCCGGCGCCACGAACCGGGCCACGGCTTCCTCATTCAGCGCCAACAGGCGCCGGGCGTAGCCCAGCAGAGATTCGCCATCGGTTGTCAACGTGACGCTGCGGCTATCCCTCACGAACAGACTCCGCCCCAGTAGGGTTTCCAGCCGCTTGATTTGCATGCTGACCGCAGACGGCGTGCGCAGCACGGCCTCCGCCGCACGGCTGAAACTGCGGGTCTCGCAGATCGCCACAAAGGTTCGCAGATGCTCGGGATCCAGCAGCAGCCGGGGATGGGCGGCCGTGGCCGGGGCAGGGATAGGTTTGGCGGCCGGCAGCAAGGACATGATTCAGGAACGCTGAAAGATGAGGTCAATCCATTGAACTGGATTGAACGCCGATTTGCGCTCAGGGTCAAGGGGTCACCCAGGGTGTATCCCCCTGGCCTTGTTCCCGCCAATGGAGGTTTTCTCCCATGTCTGATCTCAGCCTTCAGCGTGGCGCTGGTCTGCGCCCTGTTTCGTTTCTGGCCCTGGCGCGAGCTATGGCCCGGGCGCCTGTCGTTCGCCTTGCGCGGTGGGCGGCCCATCGTCGTCGGCGCGCGCAGCTGCGTGACCTGCTGGCGTTGGAGGACTCGCTGCTTTTCGATATCGGTGTGACGCGGGAGGAGGTGGCGTGGGCGGTGCGCCTGCCACTGGCGGAGAACGCGGCGTTGCATCTCCATCACCGCGCCCGCGCCCGGCGTCTGGCCCAGGCGCGGGAACACGGGTGGGGACAGGGGCGGGAACACGGGTGACCGGGTGGGGGCGGCCAGGGCGGAGGGGGGGCTGGTGCTGACCCAATCCCGCCGCAACGCGCCTTACAGCAGGGGACACCGATTTGGAATCGGTGTCGCTGCTGTAGCGTTCCGGTGGTCGCTCGGATGATTCCCTCCGTGGCGTTGCCACTTTGGGGTCCTACGCTCTAGCCCTGCCGGGGCCTGGGGGCTTTGCCCTGCCGGGCTGCGGCCGACAAGCTCTCCCCCAGCCGTTGCTTGAGCACGTCGTCATCCCGCGTGGTCAGGCTGGCCAGCGGCGTCGGATCCTGGCCCTCGGTGGCGGCGACGGACAGCGCTTGCGGCAGCCCGTGGAGCCGGCCTTCCTGGGCCAGATAGAGGCTTTGAAACTCCTTCAGATCCCGCTGCGTTCGGTCGTCCAGTCGCGGGGCTCCTGCCAGACTGTCGGCCAGCTTGTCCTTGCGGGCGGCAAACCGTCGGGCCTGCTGAACCAATCGCTCATGCAGGACTGACGCCTCAGGGTCGCGGTTGACCTGCTCCAAGAACCATTCCCGCGCCTCTGAGGGACCAAGGCCTTTGGCCACCGCGCGGGAATGGGCAAAGATGCCCTTCTGATAGCCGCGCTGGTCCCGCAGCTCCTCTTCCACCTCAAACAGGCGGTTCAGCGCCATCTTGGTGAAGAACACCTCATCGCCGACGCCGCGGTGAAAATCCGGATTGCGGAACCGCTCCAGGTCCTCTGCGGCGGGGACATGGACGAAGGTCTTCTCCGGGGTGTCGGGGATCATCATGGCCACCCAAGCAGGCCGGTCGTCCCCGTTCCGGCTGCGCTGAAGCAGGGGACCCAACTGGGCGCGATTGATCTCGTTCTTGTGGTTGTGGATGTCTTTGTGCAGCAGGATCAGATTGTCGAAGTGGTTCACTAGGTAGTGGGGCTGCCGCCCCTCAGGGTCGTGGCTGACGGCCGGATCCAGCGCCTTGGTCAGGCCGAAGCCGCCGCTGCCCTTTCGCTCGATGATGTGATCCACATCCCAGGGCAGGACCTCACCGCTGGCTTTGTCTGTGGGCAGGAAACCCTGCGCCATCTCGTCGATCTGGTCACCGTCCAAACCGATGGCCTGCAACTTGTCGCGATCCTCTGTGGCCAGCCGCCGCAGCAGCGCCGGTTCAACCTGGTCACTGAATTCGGTCCAGATGTCACGGTTCACGTCGCTGGGGATCGGGCTGTAGACCACTGGCACGATCCGGAAGCCCTCTGGCACCTGTTGGATCAATGCCCGTAGGGCGTCCCGGTCCACGCCATCGGGTTGCAGATCCACCAGTTGCTCCAGACTGGGAGGCTTGTCGCCGGTGAACCCATCCACCTGGTCCACACCGGCCGCGCGGAACGTCTCCGCAGAAATGGTGTCGGCGGTGATCGGTTTGGGGTCGATGTTGGCCAGCATCGGCGAGATCTCCGGACGGGGGAGAGGAATGGAGGCGACCCATTTGCTGTGCAGAGGGCTCGACATGCACAGTGCCGGGCCGGGGCAAAAGCGCCAAGCGGGCTGGCGTCAGGTCCACGGCTGCCGCGCAGGGGCCATCAGTCCGGGATCAGGGTGCGCAGAAAGGTCTCCAGATCCGGGTGACTGCTCAGGATGTCGCCGCTGTCCGGTTCCACCAGGCTCAGGGGGCCGATCTTGGAGGCAACGACGATCAGGTTTTCGTTTCCTGATCGGCCAATGGCGCAGTCATCCGGTGTCATCGGCACCAGCGGATAGCGCCGCGCCACATCTTCGTTGAGCATCACCAAATCGCGTCCCAAGCCCAGGAAAGTCCCACCGGCCATGGTGCCCTTGAGGCGGGTACGTGTGGCCCTGTCGTGCAGGCCGTCAGCGAGGGCCAGCCACTGAGCGTAGGCCTCCGGCAAGGGTCGGTGGAGCGTCGCCAGGTCCGCCGTCAGAGCCTGAAGGGCCGAGGCAGTGGCAGCGGGGGCCAAGCGAACGTTGGCGGATTTCAACTGGTCAACCAAGTCGGTATCGAGGCTCATGGGCGGTCGATCGATCCACAGGAAGAAGCGGGAGACCAGTGGACTGCGCCAAGGCGCGTGCGGTCAAGTCCTGAGCGAGGGGGGATCAAGCGATGGCCTTGCGGTCTTGGGCCAGGGTGGCCAATTCGGCCTCCAGTCGTTGCCCGGCGGCCGCGCGCGGGCGCACGAGGCTGGCCAAGCACAGATAGGCCACCGGGGTCAGGAACAGCGTGAACAGGGCGGCGATGCCCAGCCCGCCAAACACGACCCAGCCAATGGCCGCCCTGGCCTCCGCCCCCGGCCCGTCTGACAGGATCAACGGCAGCCCCCCCAGGACCGTGGACACCACCGTCATGGCGATGGGGCGCAGGCGCACCTTGGCGGCGGTCTCAATGGCCTCGCGCACCGAGTGGCCGGCATCGCGCAACTGGTCGGCAAATTCCACCACCAGAATACCATTCTTTGCCATCAGCCCGATCAACATCACCAGCCCGATCTGGGAATAGATATTGATGGAGGTCCCGGTGGCCACCAGGGCGAAAACAGCCGCCGCGAGACCGAACGGAACGGTGACCATGACCACCAAGGCGGAGGTGAGGCTTTCAAATTGGGCCGCCAAGACCAAGAAGACCACCAGCATCGCCAGACCATAGGTGGTCATGACCTGGCTTGAGGTCTCATCCAGTGTGGCAGCCTCTCCCGTCAGCAGGAGGTCGATCCCGGGCGGCAAGGTTTCCTCGGCCAGCGCCTGAATGGCGGTCACGGCCTCTTGCAGCGGGGTGCCCTCGTCCAGGTCGGCATCCAGGCTGATGGCGCGACGCTGGGCCTGACGATCCAACTCTGCGGCCACCCCCTCCTCTGTCAAGGTGGCCACACTGCTGAGCGGGATCAGCGCGCCACTCTCAGCGCGGGCGGTGAGATTGACCAAATCGCCGGGGCGCGTGATGGCGCTGCTGTTGCTGCGGATGACCAAGGGGACGGTGCGGTCATCGACATTCAGGTCCGCCACGTCCAGCCCATTGATCATGGCGCGGAGGGTGGTTGCCACCTCCTCCAGCGGAACCGCCAGATCCTCGGCGCGCTGGCGGTCGATCCTGACGGACAATTGGGGTTGGGTGGGCTGATAGTCCACGCGGCTGTTGCTGACACCCGGCACACGGTCGTCCATGGCGCGGGTAAAGGCCTGCGCTGCGGTGAAGATGCGGTCATAATCGCCACCGGTCAGGGCCAGGGACAACCCGCCGCCGCTGCTGCCGCGAAGCCCAAGGCTGTTGGGGCCAAAGGCGCGGACGATGGCGCCTGGGATCTGGCCCAGGGGGCCGCGCAGTTCCGCGATGATCTCGCTCTGGCTGCGGTGGCGCTCCTCCCAGGGGGCCAAGGGGGCCGCGACAAAGACCCGGTTCAAGTCCCAGCGGCCTACGGTGGTCTGAAGGCTCTCGATCTCTCCCGAATCAACATAGGGTTGCAGGATCGCTTCGATGCGGTCGGCCTGACGCTCTGAATAGTCCAGTCCGACACCATCAGGGCCTGTGGCGAACACATAAATGACGCCCCGATCCTCGGCCGGCAACAACTCCTGGTCCAGGTGATCCACCAGGATCCAGCCGATCCCTCCCGCCAGCAGGGCCACGGCAAGAGTCACCGCCGGCAGGCGCAGGGCCACCAACACCACACCATTGTAAAGCCGCTGGCCCAACAGACCCAGAACGCGCAGCAGGGCAGGGGGTTGGGAGGGCTTGTCGCCGCCCAGGCGGGCGGTGAGCATGGGGACCAGGGACAGCGCCACAAAGGAACTGATGGCGATGGCCACAGCCAGCACGATGCCAAATTCCTGAAACATCCGACCCGCCGTGGAGGGCAGGAAGGAAATCGGGATGAACACGCTGATCAAGGTCAGGGTGGTGGCGATGACGGCAAAGAATACCTGCCGCGTTCCCAGCAGCGCGGCCACCCGCACACTCATCCCCTGGGCTTGGCGGCGCTGAATGTTCTCCAGCACCACGATGCTGTCATCCACGATCATGCCCGTGGCCAGCACCAGTGCCAGCAGCGTGATGAGGTTGATGGAGAACCCCAGCGCCCAGATGGCGGCCAGGGTCCCGATGATGGAAACGGGGATCGCAACGGTGGGAATGAGGGTGAGGCGGAGGGACCCGGTGAAGGCCCAGATCGTGGCAATAACAATACCCACCGCGATCATGAGGGTGCCGGAAACCTCACTGATGGAACCACGGATGAACTCCGCATCATCGGAGGTCATCTTGAGCGTGATGTCACTGAACCGCGCGCTCAGCGCCTCCACCTCCTGGCGGACGGCATCGGAAATCGCCACGGTGTTTGATCGTGCACGGCGGATGATGCCCAAGCCCACCACAGGCCGTCCGTCCAGGCGCTCAAAAGACGAGGCCTCCTCCGGCGCAAACTGCACCCGGGCGATGTCGCGCACCTTGATGCCGTCGCGGATTTCCAGCGCCGCGATCTGGCTGGCCGTGGCGGCGGTGGCGTCCGCGCGCACAATCAACTCCTGGTCGGTGGAGCGGAAACTACCGGCGGGGACATCCAGGGGCGCGCTTTGCAGGACCGCCGCCACATCGCTGATGGCCAACCCATAGGCTGCCAGGCGCAGGGGGTCCACGATCACCTGAAGCTGTTCGGCGCGATCGCCCGTCAGGCTGACATCGGCAACGCCGGGCACGGCGATCAGCGCCGGAATGACATCGGTTTCCAGCTTATAGACCAGGGCGTCAGCCGTCAGGGTGTCACTCCAGGCCACCAGCCGTATGATGGGGTCCGCGTCGGCATCGGCTTTGATGACGGTGACTTGTTCCACCCCGTCGGGCAATTGCCGCTCCACCCGGGCGACGGCCTCGCGGATATCCGCTGCCGCCGTCTCCAGGTCCGTGCCTGGATTGAAGGTCGCGCGGCTGCGGAAATTGTTCTCCTCGCTGGAGGAGGACAACTCCTGGATGCCGCTGACGCGGGCGACGGCGGCTTCCACCTTGCTGGTGACTTCGGCGTCCACGGTTTCCGGGGCGGCGCCTGGCAGGTTACCGCGGACAGTGACCACTGGGCGGTCCACGTCGGGCAACTCGCGCACCTCCACCGCCGACAGCGCGGCCAGCCCGGCCAGGGCGATCAGCAGGTTCATGACCATGACCAGCAGCGGGCGTCGCAAGGCCAGGGCAGGTAAGCCGCCGAGACTGGCGTTGCTATCCAGGCGCTGATCGAAGGAGTCTGCGGCGGGATCAGTCGTATCCTGGCTCATGGCACCCGCGGCTCTGGTTCCTGAGGGCGACTGGTCCGGATGGAGGCTTCCACGGGTTCAGCCGGCAAGGGCGTGCTGGCGACCTTCACGGCGGCCCCTGGACGCATGCGCTGGATGCCCTCCACGACCACCAAGTCGCCCGGGTTCAGCGGCGCATCCAGCAGAACCACGCCTTGCTGCCGCTCGACAATGGCCACGGGAAGGCGTGCGGCGGTGCCATCCTTCACCACCCAGACCAACGCGCCGTCCACACCCCATTGAACCGCCACCTCCGGCACCTGAGGGAAACGCTCTCCGCTCACGTCAAGGCGAACCCGGAAGCTCATGCCGGGGCGCAGCGCGTCCTCGGGGTTGTCGATGCGAACGCGGGCCGCGATGCTGCGGGTGACGGGGTCCAGCCGGCTGTCCAGGGCGATCAACGCGCCCTCAATGGGCGGGGCATTGGCAACCCAGGGCTGCACGGTGACGGCGGTGCCAACCCCCACCTGGGCCAACAGTGTTTCCGGCAGCCGAATATCCAGGATCAATTGGCTACGGTCGTCCAGCGTGGCGATGACATCCTGGGCGTTGACCCGGTCCCCGACCTCAAGCGCACTCATCCCCACATAGCCCGTGAAAGGCGCCACCACCGTGCGGTCAGCCAGGGCTTGCCTTGCCTGACGCAACTCCACCTCCGCCAGGGCCAAAGACGACTCCGCTTGAATGAGAGCCGTTCCGTCCACCATGGTTTGTCCGGCGCCACGGAAACGGCTGGCCAGGGTTTGAGCGGCGGCCAGGGCCACCTGAGCCCGCTCCACGGCCAGGGTCTGAGTGCGGGTATCCAAGGTGAGGATCGTTTGCGCTTGCGCCACCTTTGCGCCGGGGTCCAGCGGGATTGACTCGATGATGCCCTCGGCCTTGGCTCTCAGCGTGATGCTGCGCGCAGCCTCGGCGGTTGCCACGGTCTCAAACACCGTTTGCTGCGGGACCAAAGTGACCTCTGCCAGCGTGACACCCACCGCGCCGCCGCCACGGCGTTGTGAGGACCCCTCGGAGGAGCCCAAGGCGCTGGCCAGGACCCCTTGATCGTAAGCAAACCAAGCGCCGGTGCCGAGGGCGACCACCAGGATGAACTGCACCACTGCACTGACGAGGCCGCGACGACCCATGATCCATTGACCCCATGTGCTGTGCGACCCACCGGTGCACAGGCGCACCCGTTCTTCAGTGCAGAAACGCGCCAGCATTTGCGCGCATACCGGCGGCGGCACCGTATCGCAAAGAATAGGCAGCTTCCTCTATCTGACAAGTGTCTGACGAAGGGAAGCCCTGTTTGGTGGGGCGCTGGTCGGGGGGAACTGGTTTGGGGGGCGCTGGTTCGGGAGGCGACGCATTCAGGGCGCCACCCAGGTTTGGCTGACCGTGCGAAGGTCCAGGATTGCCCGCGCCGGGGGCTCCGTGGCGAGGCTCAGCCAATCCAGGGCGTTGAGCGTGATCGTGAGGCGGCGAAACGCGCTGGCCCCGCCGCCGGTCCCTGCTTCCCTGCCTTGCGCTTGCGCCTCTTGGCTTTGCTGCTTGGGGAGGGTGGGGGCCCAGTCGCTGGGCGATCCCAGGGGCACTCCGGGGGCCGGTATCGCGCCATAGTCCCCCTTGGCACCGTCCGGCAGTGCCTGAAAGGTCTGCGGATCTTCGCTGACCGTGGCTATGCCATCGGCCCGCAGCTGCCAGCGCTTTCCAGGATGCCAGAACAGCAGGCTGACCCGGGGTTCTCGGGCGATCTGGCCCACCTTGGCGGAGCGGACATCGGTAAAGACGCTCAGGGTTTGCCGGCTGGTGTCCACCTGGCGCAAGACCACCATCCGCACGCTGGGGGCGCCCTCCTGGGTGACAGTGCTGAGCGCGGGCCAGCGCCAGGGGTGGCGACGGTCAGCGGTGGCGCGGGTCAATTGCGACCAGATCAGGGATGGCAGATCATCAAGGAGAGGCGGAGAGGGGATGGGTGGTGGATCAAGAGACATCACAACAGCGATTGTTGGCGCGGCAAAGGAGGGGGCTCAGGCGACGGCGCGGGCGGGCCGTGCAGTGGGGCCAGAAGGGCCGGATCATCAAATCGGACGTTGCCTACCCGACGATCCACCGGTGCCCACACCAGCGTGGCGTCCGGAGCAGGGCGGCAGAGGGAACGCGCCTGTGATAGGGGCAAGTCCGGGTCCAGCCAGGCGGTTTGCGCCTCTGGATCGGGGAGCACCACCGGCATGCGGTCGTGCAGCGGGGCCATGACTTGGTTCGGTGGGCAGGTGAGGATGGTGAAGGTCTCCAGCGCGGTGGGCCGCGGGTTCCCGTCCGGCCCCTCCCACCGCTCCCACAACCCCGCCATGGCCATGACGCCGCCGTCAGCCAAGTGGTTGCTCACCGGCGTCTTGCGACCGTCCAGAATCGGCCACTCGTAGTAGCCATTGGCGGGCACCAGGCAGCGTCGGCGCGCAAAGGCTTGGCGGAAGGCTGGTTTCTCGTGGGCGGTCTCGCTGCGGGCATTGATGGTTCGTGCGGCAATGCCCGTGTCCTTGGCCCATGCGGGAACCAGACCCCAGTGCAAGGCCGCGATCTGCCGTGCGCCGCTGTCCCCCAGGCGCACCACGGCGCTGGTTTGCGTCGGGGCAATGTTATAGCGCGGTGGCAGGTTGGGCAGCGCGCCGGAACCGGGCGGGATGGCAAAGGCCACCGCCAAGTCACTGAGCGCCACATGAAGATAAAACCGCCCGCACATGATCCAGCCTGCTCCTATGTCCCTTATGGACTGTTCCGCGGCGTCCCAAAGCGCGTTGCGCCGGCAGAGAGGTATCACCAACCCCACGTCCCCCCTGGCATGGTCGAGGTAGGTGGGAACTGCTCCAGCTCCGGGCGCTGCCTGCCAACTGGCACCACCGACAGGGCGTCGGGGTTCAAAAAAGGTGAGCGTCCGCACAGACCCAGAGGTTGGCGGCAAGGAGGGGTTTGACAACGGCTCAGGCGATCACCCGTTGCCGCCGGCACAGACCCAGCATAGGCAGGTCGTCCGGTGCGTTGCCATAGCCCATGGCGGCGGCCGTTTGGCCATGGGCGGCCAGCCAGGCGCGAACCCGTGCTGCCTTGTGCTTTCGGGTATTGTTGTCCCCCATCAGCGCCCCCAAACAGCGTCCGCCCTCCACCGCCAATTCGGTTGCCAGGATGGGCAACGCCCGTCCTAGATGCTGGCGCAGCAGACCCTGGGCCAACGGTCGTGGTGCCCCCGTGGCGATGAGCACCCGCTCACCCTGCGCCAAA
>CAZCBM010000125.1:0-9955 GCA_964496805.1 uncultured Rhodospirillales bacterium
CAGGCCCCCGGGCCGCCGGGGAGGGGTGTCCTGTCCAGATGAGCCGCGCGCCCACCGGCGTGCGCTGAAGAACGAGCAAGGGAAGCCGGCCGATGTATGCCGTGATTGAGACCGGGGGCAAGCAATACAAAGTTGCCGCCGACGACATGCTGGAAATTGAGAAGCTGGTGGCCGACGAGGCCGACCAGGTGACCTTTGAGCGCGTGCTGATGGTCCACGATGGCAGCAGCCTCACCGTGGGCAAGCCCGTGGTTGAGGGCGCCACGGTCACGGCCGAGGTGGTTCAGCACCGTCGCACCGACAAGAAGATCATCTTCAAGAAGCGTCAGCGTCAGACGTACCGTCGCTTTGGCACCCACCGCCAGACCCTGACCCTGGTCCGCATCACCGGCATCAATGCCGCTGCGGCCTGAGCCTGACCCGAGATTGAGATCAAGCGAGCGGAGACCCTCCGATGGCACATAAAAAAGCAGGCGGCAGCAGCCGCAACGGCCGCGACAGTGCTGGCCGGCGCCTGGGCGTAAAAATGTTTGGCGGCCAGTTGGTCATCCCTGGCAACATCATCGTGCGTCAGCGGGGCACCAAGTTCCATGCCGGGCGCAATGTGGCGATGGGCAAGGACCACACCCTCTATGCCCTGGAGATGGGGCGGGTGAAGTTCTACAAAGGCATCCGCAACCGTCAGTTCGTCACCGTGGAGCCGCTCGCCGACGCCGTTGCCGCTCCGGCGGCTGCCGCTGAGGTCCAGCCGGCCGAATAAGGGGCTCCGCGCATGGGCCCCCACTGGGGAAAGGCCCTGCCATGAAGTTCCTGGACGAGGCCAAAATCTATTTGCAGAGCGGTGACGGCGGCGCAGGATGCGTCAGCTTCCGCCGTGAGAAATATGTCGAGTATGGCGGTCCCGACGGCGGCAATGGCGGTCGGGGCGGCGACGTCGTGTTTGAGGCCGTGGATGGCCTCAACACCCTGATCGACTTCCGCTACAAGCAGCACTTCAAGGCGGCCAAAGGCAGTCACGGCATGGGCCGCGACCGCACGGGGGCGTCCGCTGATGCGGTCATCGTCAAGGTGCCCGTGGGCACCCAGGTCCTCACCGAGGAGAAGGAGGCCGTGTTGGCCGACTTCACCGCCGTGGGGCAGCGCCTGACCATCCTGCGCGGCGGTGATGGCGGCTTTGGCAACGCCCATTACAAATCGTCCACCAACCGCTCCCCGCGGAAATCCACTCCGGGCTGGCCAGGGGAAGAGCGGTGGGTCTGGCTGCGCCTCAAGCTGATTGCCGATGCCGGACTTGTGGGCTTGCCCAACGCCGGTAAATCGACCTTCCTGGCCGCCGTCTCCAACGCCCGCCCGAAGGTGGCGGACTATCCCTTCACCACTTTGGTGCCCAATCTGGGCGTGGTGCGGCAGCACGACCGCGAGTTCGTGTTGGCTGACATTCCGGGGCTTATCGAGGGGGCCCATGAGGGTCGAGGGATCGGCACGCGCTTCCTGGGGCATGTAGAACGGACTCGGGTGCTGTTGCATCTGGTGGATGCCACCGCAGAGGACCCCCGCGACAGCTACAACACCGTCAGGGCTGAGTTGGAGGCCTATGGCGAGGGGCTGGCGGAAAAACCCGAGATCATCGGCCTGAACAAGATCGACGCCCTGGACGGGGCGGAGATTGGTCATTGCTTGGCGGCCTTTGCCGATCTGGCGGAGGATCGCCCGGTCCTGCCGCTGTCTGGTGTCTCCGGTGCCGGCGTCCCGGCTGTTCTGACGGCGTTGCTGGACCGCATTCCACGACCCCAGCACAGTGTTTCGACCCCCGACAGCGACCCTGGCCCTGACGCTCATACTGACACTGACATCGACACTGGGACTGACAGCGAGACCTTCATCGGTGCTGATCCCCATGGGGCTGATGCCGATCCTGGCCTTGACCCAGGTCAGGGGGAGATTTCCGGTGAGGGCACATGGTCGCCGATCTGAGCGGTCTGGGCATGGCCGACCGGCTCAACCATTTGCCTTGCCTGGTGCTGAAGATCGGGTCGGCCCTGTTGGTGGAGGAGGCCACAGGCGCCATACGCCAGGACTGGTTGCGGGCGCTGGCCGCTGACGTGGCCCGCCTTCAAGCGGCGGGGCATCGGGTGGTCCTGGTCTCCAGCGGCGCCATTGCCGCCGGGCGCAAGCCCCTGGGCCTCATGGGGCGGCGTCTGAAACTGCCGGAAAAGCAGGCGGCAGCGGCCACCGGCCAGATTCTGCTGGCCCACGCCTATCAGGCGGCTTTGGCAGCCCACGGCATCTCCGTCGCCCAGATACTGTTGACCCTGGAGGATACAGAGCGCCGTCGCCGTCACCTGAACGCCCGCGCCACCCTGGACACGCTGCTGGGGTTGGGCGTGGTGCCAGTGGTCAATGAGAACGACACGGTGGCGACCACCGAAATCCGATTCGGCGATAACGATCGCCTGGCCGCGCGGGTCGCCCAAATGGTCAGCGCCAACCTGCTGGTCCTGTTGAGCGACATTGATGGCCTCTACACGGCTGACCCCCGACACGATCCAACGGCTGAGCATCTGCCGGATGTCCACGCCCTCACCCCAGATATTCTGGCCCTGGCCGGCGATGCCGCCAGCACCGTGGGCACCGGTGGCATGGTGACCAAGCTGGAGGCGGCGCGCATTGCCTTGGATGCCGGCTGCCACATGGTGATCTGCCAGGGCCGGGCGCTTGCCCCCCTCTCTGCGCTGCTGGCAGGTGCTCGGCACACGTGGTTCCACAGCCGGGCGGAGCCGCGGCAGGCGCGCAAGCAATGGATCGCCAGCCACCTGGAGACCGCGGGGCACCTGGTGGTGGATGCCGGTGCCGCCAGGGCCCTGGGCGCCGGCCGGTCGTTGCTGGCCGCTGGTGTCGTGGAGGTGAAAGGCGGTTTCGAGAAGGGGGATGTTGTGGCCGTTCGCGGCCCCGACGGTGCTGATCTGGGGCGTGGTTTGGTGGCCTATGATGCCAGTGTCGCCGTGGCCATCGCCGGTCAGACCTCCGAGGCCATCGAGGCGATCCTGGGCTGGGCCGATCGACCGGAGATCATCCACCGTGACGACCTTGTCCTGTTTCATCAGGTCCCGCCCCTGGAGGCATCCCCGCCCCCCAACCCTGAGGTATTACCGCCATGACCCGTCCCTTTCGGCTGTCTGTGGAGACGTGCACCTATCCCTTGGCGGTGCCCTTCCGCATTGCCCGGGGGGGGCGCAGTGAGGCCAATGGGCTGCGGGTAACCCTGAGCGATGGCACCGCCACGGGGCGGGGCGAGAGCGTCCCTTATCGGCGCTATGGCGAGTCGCTGGAAAGCTGCACAGCCCAGGTTGAGGGCGTGCGCGCCCAGTTGGAAGCCGGGTTGGGCCGCAATAGCCTGCGGGAGCATCTGCCGCCAGGGGCCGCGCGCAACGCCATCGACTTGGCGCTGTGGGATCTTGAGGCCAAGATCACCGGCGTCCCGGTACGCACGCTGGCGGGGTTGGCCGATGCCCCCGATCCCAACCCAACCTACTACACCATCAGCGTAGGCCCGCCGGCGGAGATGGCCGCCACGGCCCGAGACCTGGTGAGCCAGTTCAGCCACCTGAAGCTCAAATTGGGCGGTGACGGCGATATTGAGCGGGTGCAGGCGGTACGGGCGGCGGTGCCTGAGGCAACGCTGCTGGTGGATGCCAACGAGTCGTGGCAGCCGGGGCAGTTGGAGCGGTTCATCCCAGCCATGGCGCAGGCGGGGGTGGTGCTGATCGAACAGCCCCTGGTGGCCGGGCAGGATGAGGCCCTGGCCCCATGGCGGGAGGGGCCCGTGCCGCTCTGTGCCGATGAGAGCTGCCACACCGCCGATGATCTGGCGCGCCTGCAACCCCTCTATACCCATATCAACATCAAACTGGACAAAACCGGTGGCTTGACCGAAGCGCTGCACCTGGCCGAAGCCGGCAAGGCCCAAGGGTTTGGGCTGATGGTGGGCTGCATGATGGGCAGTTCCCTGGCGTTGGCCCCGGCGGTGATGCTGGCCAGCCTGGCCCAGGTGGTGGACGTGGATGCCCCCCTGTGGATGGCCGAAGATGTCGAGCCCAGATTGCGGTTTGTCGGCGATCGTCCGCAGTGGCCAGACCCGGCCCTGTGGGGGTAAAGGGCAGGGCCACCCGCGCGGGCGGGGATAGGGCTTACACAGGCCCGTGTAGCGGTGAAGGGATGCGGAAACGTCGAAATAATGTTACGCTGAGCTGTAATTTTATTTCGCACTTGCGAAAGAAGAGAAGGCTTCCCCGCCTGCTCTTCCCGGCCAGATCGGAACGCCCCCATGCCCGACGATATCCGCCGTCCCCCCCAGACTCCGCCTCCTCTGCGGCCTGTCACCCTTGAGGACAAATACACCGCCACTGAAGGCACGGTTTTTCTATCGGGTACCCAGGCGCTTGTGCGCTTGCCCCTAACCCAGGTCCGCCGGGACCGCGCCGCGGGGTTGAACACCGCCGCCTTTATTTCCGGGTATCGCGGCTCGCCCTTGGGGGGGCTGGATCAGCAACTGTGGCGGGCAGCCGAGCATCTGGCCGCCCATGATGTGGTGTTCCAGCCCGGGGTGAACGAGGATCTGGCGGCCACGGCCGTCTGGGGCAGCCAGCAATTGCACCTTTCCCCCGGCGCCCGGCGGCAGGGGGTTGTGGGGCTGTGGTACGGCAAAGGGCCGGGCGTGGACCGCAGCGGCGACGTTTTCAAACACGGCAATGCCGCCGGCTCTGCCCCCCATGGGGGGGTGCTGTGCCTGGCAGGCGATGACCATGGAGCCAAGTCCTCCACCTTGCCCCATCAGTCCGACCATGAGTTCATGGCGGCGTTGATGCCCATGCTCTATCCGTCCAGCGTCCAGGAGTTCTTGGAGATGGGGCTGCTGGGCATTGCCATGAGCCGCTATTCCGGCTGTTGGGTGGGCATGAAGGTGATCGCTGACACGGTGGAGACCACCAGTGTGGTGGACCTGGCGCAGGAGGCGCGGGACTTCGTGCTGCCCGGGGATTTTGAGATGCCGCCGGGGGGGCTGAACCTGCGGTGGCCTGATGATCGCTGGACCCAGGATCATCGCCTGCAAAACCATAAGGGCTTTGCCGCCATCGCCTTTGCCCGGGCCAACCGTGTAGACCGGATCATCTTCGACAGCCCCGGCGCCCGGCTGGGGATCGTCGCCACCGGCAAGGCCTATGAAGATGTGCGTCAGGCGTTGCGGGAACTGGACATTGACGCGTCCCTCGCCGCGGATCTGGGCCTGAAACTCTATAAGGTCGGGATGCCCTGGCCCCTGGAGCCCGAGGGCATCCGTCATTTTGCCGAGGGGTTAGAGGAGCTTCTGATCATCGAGGAGCGGCGGGAAATCATCGAAAACCAGGTCAAGCAGCAGCTCTACAACTGGCGGGCAGATGTCCGCCCCCGGGTGGTGGGGAAGATGGACCAGCATGACCGGCCGGTGCTGTCGCTCAGTGAGGAGCTGACCACCGGCGCCGTGGTCCGGGTGCTGGTCAGTCGCTTGTTGCAGTTTGAGGTGCCCGATGGGCTGCGGGAGCGCCTGGAGCGGCGGCTGGCCTGGTTCCAGGATCGGCTGGGCCTGCGCCAGTCCCACCAGCCACCCATCGACCGCAAGCCCTGGTACTGCGCCGGCTGCCCCCACAACATTTCCACCAAGGTGCCCGAGGGTAGCCGTGCGTTGGCCGGCATCGGCTGCCATTTCATGGTCCTGTGGATGGACCGCAATACGGAAACCTTCAGCCACATGGGGGGCGAGGGCGCTGCCTGGGCCGGTATCGCTCCGTTCACCGACGAAGGGCATGTCTTCGTCAACATGGGCGACGGGACCTATTACCACTCCGGGTTGCTGGCCATCCGCCAGGCCGTGGCGGCGAAGGTTTCCCTCACCTATAAAATCCTCTATAACGACGCGGTGGCCATGACCGGCGGGCAGGCGGTGGACGGACCGTTGTCGCCGGAGCAAATCTCTCACCAACTCCATCAGGAGGGGGTGGGCACGATCCTGGTGATTTCCGACACGCCGGAGGCCGTTCGCCGTGGGGCGCTGGCACCGGGGGTGGAGGTACACCATCGCGACGCCACGGAACCGCTGATGCAGCGCCTGCGGGAGACGCCGGGCGTCAGCGCCATGATCTACGTCCAGACCTGTGCCACGGAGAAGCGTCGTCGCCGCAAGCGCGGCCTGATGCCGGACCCGGACCTTCGGGTGGCCATTAACCCTGCCGTCTGTGAGGGCTGCGGCGATTGCTCCGTGCAATCCAACTGCATCGCCATCGAACCGCTGGAGACCGATCATGGCCGCAAGCGAACCATCAATCAAAGCGCGTGTAACAAAGACCTCAGTTGTATCAAGGGTTTCTGCCCCTCCTTTGTGACGCTGGAAGGGGCCAAACCCCGCCGCAAGGCGGCGCTGCCTCCGCCGGACGATAGGGACATTCCTTGGCCGCAGCAAGTGCCCGCCCTGGACCGGCCTTACAACGTCGCTGTCACGGGTGTCGGCGGCACTGGGGTGCTGACCATCGGCGCCATCCTGGGTATGGCGGCCCACCTGGAGGGCCAGGCCTGTATGATCCTGGACATGGCCGGGCTGGCGCAGAAGGGCGGCGCGGTGCTCAGCCATGTCCGTCTGTCACCCACGGTGGCGGACATCACCAGCCCCCGTATTGTGACCGGCGGTGCGGATGTGCTGCTGGCGGCGGACGATGTGGTGGCGGCCAGTAAGGATGGGGTGGCGTTGTGTGACCCCAGCCGAACCCGGGCCGTGGTCAACACCCACCTGACGCCCGTGGCGCGCTTCATCACCCATCGGGATGTGGATTTCCGCCGCCATGCCGTTGCCCAGGCCATCGCCAAAGGGGTTCAGGGGCAAGAGGACTTCCAGGACTTCACCGCCCTGGCTGTGGCGCTGACGGGGGATGCCATCGCCACCAACATCCTGATGGTGGGTTATGCGTGGCAGCGGGGACAGATCCCGCTCAGCCTGCAGAGCATCGAGCGGGCCATCGACCTCAATGGCGTGGCGGTGCGCGCCAATCTGGAGGCCTTGCGCTGGGGCCGGCTGGCGGCGGCGGATCCAGACCGGGTGCGGGCGTTGATCCAGGCGCCGGCATCGGATGCTTCCACCGCAGCAGCGGCGCCCGAACACACGCTGAGCTTGGCCGCCTTGATCGCCCATCGGGAAGCGCATCTCACCGCCTATCAGAATGCGGCCCTGGCGAAGCGCTATCGTGGGCTGGTGGATCGCGTGGCCGATGCGGCGCAAGCCCATGGGCTGGGTGAAGACCTGCCCCGGGCGGTGGCGCGGAATTATGCCAAGGTGCTGGCCATCAAGGATGAGTATGAGGTGGCACGGCTGTTCACCGATGGCCGTTTCCAGGTGCAGTTGGCGCAGGATTTCCAGGGGGTGCGCCGGGTACAGTTCCATTTGGCACCGCCAATCCTGGGCGGGACCGCCCCCGATGGGCGCCCGCGCAAGCGCCGCTTTGGCCCCTGGGTGATGCCGCTGTTCCGCATCCTCGCCAGGCTCAAGGGGGTGCGCGGCACGGCGCTTGACTTGTTCGCGCGCACTCAGGAGCGGCGGCGGGAGCGGGCGTTGATTGGCACCTATGAGGCGATGGTGGAGACGGTTCTGGCGGGACTGACCCCGGCGCGGGCGGCGGCGGCACAGGATATCTTGGACTGGCCGGACCAGATCCGCGGTTTCGGGCCGGTGAAGGAAGCGGCCATGGACCGCGCAGAGGCTCAGCGGGCGGCCTTGCTTGAGGCCTTCGTCGCCCCTGAGGGGCGCAGAGAGCCGGCAGAAACGCCCCAAGAGGCGGCCTGAAGACAGCCCAGCCTAGCCTTTGGCTATCGGCGCCAGCTGTTGGCGGGTCCAGGAACCGGGTGCCCCGGTGGTGAGCGCCAAGAACTGGAAAGTGCCAAAAAGAATGCGCCGCCGGAGCGGGGGCTCCGACGGCGCGGTTTCGCCGAGTGTCCAGGAAAGGAGACAAGACGGCGACGGGTTTGCCCGATGGCCCCATGGCAAGGGGCGGCGTCGCGGCAAATAGCGGGAAGGCTCGGCCGGTCAAGATCAACGGGCACTGCGGGGGTGCCAATGCTGCCATGGCAGTATCTGGCCAGTGCCCCTCCTCTCGGTCTGGTCATATAGAACCATGCCCGCATGAAAACAGAAAGAAAAAGCCGCCGCCCAGGGGGCGGCGGCACGCATCTTTTCAGTGTAGCGTCGGGCATCGCCCGCGGATTGGCTCAGCGCTGACGGCTTGAGCCGGTCTTGCTGGTGAAGAACAGGTTGACGTCCATCGGCGCAGCGGCCGGGCGCTGCTGGTCACGGGGGTCAACATTGCGGGCGCTGCCCACACGAAAACGCTGGTCACGGCGGTCACGGAAAATCATCAGGATACTCCTTCCTGGTTATTCGGAACCGGGCCTTTGGTGCCCAACCCGGTATCCGAGCGACAATCAATCTGGGAACGGCGTTTGCCCGACGACCGTTCCCGATGGCAGCTCCCCTGCGACGTCGCTTCTCCGACGCCACAAACTTACTCTACCCTTAATAGCTCAAGAATGCGTTTAACCGGTGGAGAAATCAATGCGGAGAATGGGGCATTTGGTGCCATATTCGGGCGAAATTTGGGACAGAACCGGCGCGGAAAGCCCCGCATTCCCGCAATTATGGCCTTTTTGGGCAATCCTGCTCATTCCTGTGAGCGGCACTGATCCCATCTGTTGACGGTTTGAGGATCGGCGGGCTCTGCCAGTGTTGATTGTGGCCCTGATCGTGCGCCGGTGAGGACCGTTTCCGGAATTGCCCGACCGATTCGTTGGGTCACAGGCAGAGGTGTACCGCCCATCAGGGTCTTGCGGGCCCCCACAAGGTTCAGCCCTGCCAGCATCGGCATCAGCCGTCGTCCCATCCGTTCCACCGCCACCAGCACCCGCCTGGGCCAGGGCAGGGAAAGCGGCGGGATGTAGACCGCCCGGGTGGTTTCCTCAATGGTGAACATATTCCCCTCCAGCAGGCTGATCGCCTGCCCCAGCGTGTAGGGGACCCCATGGCCGAAGGGGGTGTGGGTAAAAAGGGACCACAGGCTGGTGCGGTTGGGGACGATCATCAACAGCCGCCCATTGGGGCGCAGGACCCGCCAGACCTCCCGCAGCAGGCGGTTGCGGCTGTCGGCATACTCCAGGCAGTGGACAACCAAGGCCGCGTCCATGCAACTGTCCGGCAAGGGGATTTCATCCTCCCGACTGTGGACCGCCACATTTCCCCGCGGACCGGCCACGGCCTCCACGGGCCAATCCTGGGGGATGAGGGCGATCAACCGCTCGGCCTCACTGAGCATCGTCGGCGCCAGTGGGGCGGCATGGCCCACCACCAGGACCGCTTGACCGGACAAATCCGGCCACAGCCGGTGCATGCGGCGCTGCATCAGGCGCCGGACCTGGGTGCCCAGCCGGCGATCATAGAAGGTCTGCATCAGGGAAAGCGGTGGATACATGCGGGATCCCAAGGCAAAGGCTGTCGGGGTTATATAGGCTCCCGCGGATGGCCTCCAGAGTCGGTGGCGGGTTCGTTTTCGACGGATTGGGAATTGCAAATCCCGATCGCTGGCCCCATTGTCGGACTTCAACAGTCTTGTCTTCGGGGCAAGGTGAGGGCGGCCACGGGTTGGCTGTCCAATTCCTGACCGGCGGTATGGTCCCATAACCACCTGGGATCGAGCCCGCGAGCGGGGTGCCCCCCGCAGATCCGGTGAGAGGCCGGAGCCGACGGTACAGTCCGGATGGGAGAAGGCAGACCTGCGCCAGCCGCGCGGCCGGAGGCTTGCCCATGGGCAGCGTCAACCGGCTCCAATGTCGGCTGCTGGATGCGCGTGCCGCCAGCGCGGGGCGCGCGCCCTATCGGCGTGTGGTC
>CAZCBM010000126.1:0-9770 GCA_964496805.1 uncultured Rhodospirillales bacterium
CACGTGGATGGACCCCGGCTCAACGATGCCTGCGGGGGCGGGGCGGGGGGATGGGGAAGCATCGGTCATGGCCAGGGGACCCTCACAGCGGTGGGGGGGGCGGTCGAGCAGAAAGCGGCAGGGGCACCGATGTGGCACTGAAAGCTCAGGGACCGGGTGCCGCCTCTCCCCCATGGTCTGCCATCCAGGCATTAACGAGGTGATAAGGGGACTTGCCCGGAACCTTCACGACCAAGTCAAGACGACAATCACACCCGGCATAGGCAGGGGCCGACGCCACCCAGAAAGAGAGGGCCGCCGCAATCCGCCGCTGTGCTTTGGGGGCAAGAGCCCACAGGCCGTCAGTGAGGGTTTTGCGCGCCTTGACTTCAACCGCCACCAGGCATTGGGCCTTTGGATCCCAGGCCAGCAGGTCGATTTCCCCCACGGCTGTACGCACCCGCTGGCCCAAGACAGACCAACCCTTGCGGGTCAAAAAAGTGGCAACATCCGCTTCAGCCGTCCTGCCCCGGCCTTCGGCCCGCCGGCGGTCATCGGCTAGTCGGGGGGCTAGTCGGGGGGCCGGCCGGGGAACAGGGTCGTGCGCAGGTTGGGGCACAGGGGAAGCAACTGGCGTAGGACATGTCTTGCCAGGGACAGCCACGGGGCCGGCTGCGGCCCAACGGACCGCTTCCTCCCACCCCAGCCCAAGCAGCGCGTGGGGTGGGTCCGGTATCAGTGCGGTGGCCTGATGATGTCCCATCTCGATCCTTTAAGCGCGCCATGCGGGCGGCTATCGCTGGGATGCGGGCCACCTTTCTAGCAGAGGCTTGGCTGGCAAAGACCTGTCCAGCAGAGACTTGGTGGGCCCGGGGGCCCACCTGTTAACAACTCATTGGTGCGTCCTGCCCGGACCAGATCGGAACCGACCCACCAAGGACGGCCGGCCCGCCCATTCTGGCGGCAATCGCACAACCACACAGCCCAGCCAGTCAATTGACTGACGACACAACGGACTGACAACACAACCGACTTGCGATCCACCCACCTGGCGATCCAATGCCTTGGGGACCCAGAAGCATCGGCATCCGCCCGGTTGGCATCCAACCGCGTGGAAAGACGGCAGCGCCGTCGCTCAAAAGGCCTTTCCCGCCGCCGTCCAGCCCTTCGATCGGGTGGACACTGGAAAGATTGTCGGCCCTTGAAAGCGCAGTTATACTTCCCCCAACCTTAAACCAAGGGTTCGTCCATGTCACGTTCTTTATCCATCCCCTTCTTATCCCTTCTTCTCATCCTGTGGGCCAGTACAGGATGGGCGCGAAGTGTGATGGATGGGAACGTCCCGCGTCTTACGGTTCCAGTTCAGTCTCTCCAGGAGTTGCGCCAGAACCGCACCGGCCGGCTTCGGGTGGCGCCGCGGGCGGTGCGCCCTCAAAGTCAAACGCCTGCGGCGCCCACGCGGCAACAACCGGCACAGCCCGTGAACCCGCGGCAGCAGTTCCAGGCACAACCTCAGCGCCGCCAGCCTACACGCGAGCAGTCCTATGACCTCTATCAAGCCGCCGGCAGCTTTCGCTCCCGCGCGCAGCGCAACCGCGATGATCGTCTCCGCGCGGCCCTGCTGCTGCCCCTGACCGGCAAGCATAGTGAGTTGGGTCAGGCCATGCTTCAGGCGGCGGAACTGGCGGCGTTTGATGTGGGGGGCGATCAGTTCGACCTTATGCCCCGGGATACACGGGGGTCGGCCATTGGGGCAAAGCGGGCCGCGCAGGAAGCCCTACAGGATGGCGCGGACATTATTCTGGGGCCGCTGTTTGGGGAGGAGGCGCGGATCGTCCTGGCGGAAGTCCGGCGCTATGGTGTGCCCGTCCTGAGCTTCTCCAATGATTGGACCTTGACCGAGGACCGCGGCATCGTGCTGGGCTTTCAGCCTCAAAACCAAGTGGAGCGCATCCTGCGGTTTGCCAAAGCGCAGCCGGAATTGCAGCAATTCGCCATACTGGCCCCCAGCAACCCTTATGGGGAGGCGCTGGTGGCGGCCGCGGTGGGCGTCTTGGGCGCCCCCGGGCAGGAGGGGAGCGCCATCACCTTTATCGGGCGCTATGATCCAGATCGACCCGCCCTCAGTGGCATCGTGCGCGACCTCGCCCGCACCCCCTATGACGCGATGCTGATCGGGGATGGGGGGCAGTCGCTGCTGGCGGTGACCGAGGCGCTGACGAACGCCGGCTTCCAGGGTCGTGGCACCCGCTATCTGGGGCCCGGGCTTTGGGGGCGGATCACCAGCCAACGGGTGCCCCTGCTGTATGGTGCCTGGTATGCCGCCCCGGATCCGGAGCGTTGGAACCGGTTTGTCGAGAAAATGCAGGTGGCGTTTGACTCCCAGGATCGCCCCACCCGGGTGGCGACCCTGGCCTATGATGCCACTGCCTTGGTGGCCGTGTTGGCCCGGCGTCATAACCAATATGACCGCTCTAGCGACCCCTACAGCCAGCGCACCCTTAAGCGTCAGAGCGGTTTTCAAGGCACCGACGGTCTTTTCCGTATTCGCAGCAACGGTCTGGTGGAGCGCAGCCTTGCTGTCCTGCAGATCGGCCCGGATGGTGGCCGCGTCCTGGACCCTGCTCCTGCCAGCTTCGATCGCGACAGTTGACCCCGAGCCACGCTTTTGGGGGCCTGCCGCTGCGAGTTGAGCGGCCCGACGTCACGGCCCACGTTTAGGTCACCCGGAGCCACGCGACAGGGGCCTGGGTTGCCCCCCTCCTCCCCCTGGGGCATCTTGGGTCGCGAGCGGCACGCGGGAAACAGGCGGGGCAGAGGCGGCCCGACCTGCCCCGCACCATTGAAGCCCGCAGAATGCAAGGAACTCCCGGCGTGGTGGAAGCCCGAGGGCGTTGCCCCGGAGGTGGCAACGCCACGGAGGGGATCATCTGGGCAACCACCAGCAGGCCACAGCCGCGGCGCCAATTCCAATTCGGAGCCCCCCTGCCGTAGGCTCAGCGCTGCTGGTCTGCGGCCGCACGGGCCAAGGCGTCCACCCGCTCATTCTCCGGGTGGCCGGCGTGTCCGCGAACCCACTGAAACGTCAGATCATGGGGCTGAACGGCAGCGTCCAGACGCTCCCACAGATCGCGATTCTTCACCTCACCGGTCTTGGTTTTCCAGCCCCGCCGTTTCCAGCCCGCCAGCCACTCCGTCACGCCCTTCTGCACATATTGGCTGTCGGTGTAGACGGTGGCTGTCATGGGGCGTTTCAGGGCTTCCAGGGCCGCAATGACGGCCATCAACTCCATGCGGTTGTTGGTTGTTTGCGGTTCTCCACCACTCAACTCACGCTCATGCTCGCCGTAGCGCATCAGCGCCCCCCACCCGCCCGGGCCCGGATTGCCGCTACACGCCCCGTCGGTGAAGATCTCCAGATCAGGCATCAGGCGAACACTCCATAGTCCTGCAGGCGCTCCACCCCTTGATGGAAGCGCAGACGCTGGGCAAAGGCCAAGGGATCCTTCGGCTTGACCAGGGCATCGGCGGGGGTGTTGACCCAATCATACAGCCGGGTCAGCAGAAATCGCAGCGCAGATCCTCGGCACAGCCACGGCAACGCCTCCCGCTCCGCTGCGGTGAGCGACCGTTCGGCAGCATAGCCGCTGATCAGGCGCCGTCCCTTGGTGATGTTGAAGCTCAGGTCCTCTTCAAACGCCCAGGCGTTCAGGGCAACGGCCAGATCGTAGGCCAGGGTGTCGGTGCAGGCGAAATAGAAGTCGATGAAGCCGCTAAACGCCTCCCGGCGGAAGAAAACATTGTCCGGGAACAGGTCCGCATGGATGGTGCCTTGGGGCAAATCCCGCGGCCAGTGCTGGCTGAGGGCTTCAAGCTCCCCATCGATCAGGCCCATCAGCCCGGGTTGAACGGTGTCACCGTGGGCACGGCATCGATCCGCCAGATCGTGCCACCCGTCCAGCGACAGGTCGTTGGGCCGTGTGAGAGGGAAGTCCGCCGTCAACCCGTGCATCTTCGCCATGGCGGTGCCCAGGGCCGCGCAATGCTCGGGCTGAGGGCGCCGGGGCCAAAGACCGGGCAGAAAACTCACAATGGCGGCGGGTTTGCCGTTCAGGGTCCGCAGTGCTTGCCCATCATGCCCCCTGATCGGTGTTGGGCAAGCAAACCCTTTGGCCGAAAGATGATCCATCAACCCCAGAAAGAAGGGGAGATCAGCCGGGTCCACCCGCTTCTCATACAGCGTCAAAATGTGAGGGCCATCGCTGGTGACCAGCAAATAGTTGCTGTTCTCCACCCCCTCCGCGATGCCCTTGCAACTGAGGGGCTCGCCAATGTCATAGGCGGACAAAAAGTGTTCCAGGTCCTGATCGCTGACGGTGGTGTAGACGGCCATGAACAAGCTTTGCGCGGTAGGGGGCAGGGTAGGAGGGCCAGGGCAGAGAGAGGCTGGGCAGAGAGAGGCTGGGCAGGGAGTAACCGATGCGCCGCGCTCTGGCCAGTCGCTCTGATGGCGGAACACAAAGGCCCGACGCTGAGACAGCGTCGGGCCAAGGCGTGACACATAAAGCAGTGGGCTGATCTGACGGGGATCAGTTGGCGGGCAGCCCCTCCACCATCGGGGCCTGTTCGTCCCGCGACCAGCCGGCAATGGACGCGTCATAGAGGCGAACGTCGCTGCGGCCCAGCACCTCGCTCATGACGAACCAGTTGGTGGCTGCCCAGTGGCCGGTGTTGCAGTAGCTCACCACCTCCCCTTCCTGGGGAACCTGGCGATATAGCCAGGCCAAGGTTTCCGGCGGGTTCATCTGACCCGTGGTTTGGTCCCAGGCCAAGCTTTGATCGGCGTGCAGGGCGCCAGGGATGTGGCCCTTGCGCTCAGCAACCCAGGATTTGCTGGTGCCGGCGAAGTGGGCAATGGGGCGGGCGTCCACCAGGGTTGCGGGGCGCTCGCCGGCAACAATGGACTTCACATCGTCGGTGGAGACCAGAAGCGACGTGTTCAGGGTGGCGGTGAACGGGACGGGCTCTTCCACTTTGGCCGGAGCAGCCGCCAACGGCTTGCCCTGGGCAATCCACTCCTTCATGCCGCCGTCCAGAATGGCAACCTGATCGTGTCCCAGCACCCGGAAGGTCCAGTAAACGCGGGCGGCTGCCCCAAAGTCCGTGGCAGAGGCACCGATGGGGACGATCACCACGGTGTTCGTGTTGCTGATCCCCAGCCCACCGATGGTGGCGGAGATCTGCTCCACCGGCGGCAGCACCCCTGGCACATCATCCACCTTGGCGCGCCAAGCAGTGGCGTTGTAGGGGGCGGCGATGGCACCGGGCACATAGACCTGGACGCTCTGGCCCTCGGCCGTAGCGGCGGTGGAGGGGCGCACGTCCACAACCTTCAGTCCGTCAGCGGGCAGGTTCTCCGCCAGCCAATCAGCGGTCACCAGTGGTCCGGGAAGGTCAACCGCGCGAGCGGTGGAGAGGGGCAGCACCAGGAGAAGGCTCAGTAGGAATAGGCGGGGGAAACGCATGGGGGATCTCCAGTCGATTGGGCGGCGCGCGGTCATGCTGCCGGGGAACGTGGGAGCGGCGAGCGTTTGGCCAGGGCCGTGAGGGCCAGGGCAGTGAGGGCCAGGGAACTCTGGGCCGGGGAACTCTGGGCCGGGGAACTCTGGGGAAGAACGGGCGTCGGCGCAGGCACGGGACTTGTTAGTGCGTGGCCAAGAGCGCCTGCTGGACAATGTCGCCCTGCCACCCTGCCAGGGAGGCATCATACACGGCAACGTCCGGATGCCCCAGCACCTCCCGCAGGATGAACCAATGGGCGGCCGAGTAGTGGCCGGTGTTGCAGTAGGTGATGACGGGGCTGTCCAGGGGGACATGGGCCAGTTGCTGGCGCAGGCTGTCCACAGGGAGCAGCTTTCCGGTTTCTGGATCAACGGCGGCCATCAGGTCGTGATGCAGCGCACCGGGCAGATGGCCCCAGCGGTCCTTCGGAGCCGTTATGCCCTGAGGCGCCGCGACCCCTTCAAATTCTCCCAGGGTGCGGCCATCCAGCAGTGCGGTGGCGCGGCTGCCTTCCAGACTATCCTGAACAGCCCCACCATCCGCAATCCACTGGGATTGCAGGCGGACCTCGAAAAAATCAGGCAGAGGCTCGCTGGGGTCTTGGCTGAGCGGGAGACCCTGGGCCTCCCACGCCTTGACGCCGCCATCCAAGATGGACACCGACTCGTGCCCCAGGACCTTGAGGGTCCAGTAAGCGCGGGCCGCGGCGGCAAAGTCCATCCCGTCCTGACCGGCATGGACGATCACCACATGCAGTCCCTCGGCCACGCCCCAGTCGGACAGGCGCATTTCCAGCCGATCCGGCGGCGGCATCATGCCGGGCACATCGGACAGCGTCTCCCGCCATCCATCGTTGAAATAGTCGGCCTTTACGGCGCCCGGCAGGTGCCCGGCCTCAAAAGGATGGGGACCATCGGCGGATGTCCGCCAACGGATGTCCAGGATGACCAGGTCGCCGCTGCTCCCCTGCTCGCTCACCCAAGTGGGCGTGACCAGAGGCGTGGCCCGCGCCGGGAGGGCCACCAGAACCAGGGCAACGACGAGAAGGGATAGCAAGCGCATGGCAATTTCACACTAATGGATGCGGGAACCGTATAAAACAACATACGTTGCACGGCAAAATTAACAACACAAAAAATAACTGTTAATATGTACAATCTCTAGCGTTTGCATTCCCGCAAGCCGCGCTCCATGGTGGCAGTGGCGTTTTTGCCGCCCCCCTCTTCCCCTTTTTTTGACCCCTATGGACCCCGCCATGACCCGCTGGCTCGCACCGTTCCTGGCCCTTCCTGCCCTCCTGAGTCTCAGCCTGTCGGCCCAGGCCCAGTCCATGCAGATGTGCGCGCAGAATTGGCTCGCCTCGGCGCAGTTCATCGTGGAGCCCTGGGACCAGCACAGCCGTACGGTGGCTGATGGGCGCGTGCGATTGACTTGGATCGACAGCTTTGGTGAGCCTGTGGGGCTGTCCAGTTGGCTGATGGTGATGATGCCGGATGAAAAGGAACCCATTGAGGATCCCATAGGCCTGACCCAGTGCTTCCTCGTGGGGGGGGCGGACTACGGCTTCAGCAGCCTGGCGTTCGATCAGATGCAGGTGACCGACGGTCTGATCGTCAATGTGGTGGTGCCGGTGGGTCTGTATGATCCGGAAACCGGCACGGAGACTGGTGATGTGCTGGAACTGTCCATCGATCTGCTGCGGGAGACGTTGACCGCCCGGCATCAGGGTCGCACCGTCCGCGCCTTTGTTGATCCTGATCAGGGAATGGTCATCCAGTGAACGACCCATCGTCGCCGCTTGTGGGCATCATCATGGGCAGCCAGTCGGACTGGCCCACCATGCGCCACGCTGCCGATCTGTGTGCCGAGTTGGCGATCCCGGCCGAACACCGCATCGTCAGCGCACACCGCACCCCTCAGCGTCTGTATGATTATGCCAACAGTGCCGTCCCGCGCGGGCTGAAGGTCATCATCGCCGGTGCCGGGGGGGCGGCCCATCTGCCCGGCATGGTGGCCAGCATGACCCGCCTGCCTGTTCTGGGGGTGCCGGTGGAGAGCAAGAGCCTGTCCGGCTGGGATAGCCTTCTGAGCATCGTCCAGATGCCAGGCGGGATCCCGGTGGGAACCCTCGCCATCGGGCGCGCTGGGGCCACCAATGCTGCGCTGCTGGCCGCACGCATTCTGGCCACCACTGATCCCGCCCTGGCCAGCCGGCTGGAGGCGTGGCAGGCCGCGCGCACGGCGGCCGTGGGGGAACAGCCCGTGGACGACCCCGCCTGATGCTGCCGCCAGGATCCATCATTGGCCTTTTGGGCGGGGGCCAGTTGGGCCGCATGCTGGCCGTGGCGGCGGCGCGGTTGGGATATCGGGTGCATGTGTTTGACCCCGATGACGGTGGCCCGGCGGCGCAGGTTTCCGCGGCCCATACCCGCGCCCCCTTTGATGATGAGGGCGCCCTGCGGGCCTTCGCCGCGGCGGTGGATTGCGTGACCCTGGAGTGGGAGAATGTGCCCGTTGCCGCGTTGGAGGTGCTCCAGGCGGCAGGCGTCCCGGTGCATCCGGGTCCCGATGTGCTGCGGGTCACCCAGGATCGCTTGTTGGAGAAGCAGTTTGCCAATGATCTGGGGCTTCAGACCGTGCCATGGCGGGCCATCACGGCGCCTGGACAAGCGGAGCAGGCGCTGGCGGCGCTGGGTGGTCTGGGCATCCTGAAGACCACCCGGCTGGGCTATGATGGTCGCGGCCAGATCCGGGTGAGCCACGAACGGGGCGATGCCGAAGCCGCGTTCACATCCTTGGGCGGAGGGCCCGCGATCTTGGAGGCCTTGATCCCCTTGAAGGCAGAGGTCTCGGTGGTGCTGGCGCGGGGCGCAGACGGCTCCATCGCCTGCTACCCGCCGGCGCTCAACGTCCACGAGGACGGCATTTTGCGGACCTCCACCGTGCCCTGTGCCTTGCCGGGTCCCTTGCTGACGCAGGCCCAACAGGCGGCCAGTTTGCTGGCCCAACGCCTGGGCATGGTGGGGACCATGGCCGTGGAGTTCTTTGTAACGGTGGACGACGCGCTGTTGGTGAACGAGTTGGCGCCGCGGCCCCACAATTCCGGTCACTGGACCTTGGATGCCTGTGCCTGTTGCCAGTTTGAACAGCAGGCACGGGCGGTCTGTGGGCTGCCCCTGGGGCCCACCACACCGCATTCCGGTGCCACAATGACCAACCTTTTGGGGCAGGAGGCCGAGGCGTGGCCAACGCTACTGGCCGATCCCACCGCCATCCTGCACCTCTATGGCAAGGGTGATGCCCGCCCTGGACGCAAGATGGGCCATGTGACCCGGCTGCAATCGCCAGCCCCGTGGGCATGAGGCCTGGCTGAGAGAGCCGTCCGTCGGAATCGTGTGCAAGAACCATGCCGGATTAACCCGGCGGTAAGCCTCCGGCCGCCATGGTTTGGGTACGCTATCCCCATCCCTTAGGCGATGCCGACCCATGGCCGTGGACAGTGCCCCCCGCCCCGCCTCCCGTACCGCTGATCCTGACCTGAAATCCGCCATTGGACGGCTGATCCGTCAGGCGCGCCGACAGGGCGGGACTGCGGGTGCGTCGGCCGCTGCGCAGACCCCACCTGATCCAGTCATCCAATGGCCGGACACCAAGGGGCCGATCCCCGGCGAGCGGGTGATCCCTGCTGTCTACGCGCCGACAGTGCTGATCCGATCCGCGGCCCTGTGTGCCGGTGGCGCGGTGGTGTGGCTGGTGCTGACCCTGATGGCGGCGGTCAAGCCGATCCTGTTGCCGGCGGTTTCCGCGTTTGGTGTGGTGCTGCTGTTTGGCATCGTGGCCACTGTCTATGCCACCGGCCCGCGCGCCCGCGCCTGCTATGAGGAGATGGGGCCGGCCCTTGGCAAACCACTGGAAATTGCGCGCTATTTCCTGCTGGGCGGGCTGAACTTGCCCATGGCCCTGGTGGTTATTCTGCTGACCCAGCGCAGCGACTCCACGGCCCTGGTGTTGCTGATGGCGCTTTGGGCCTTCGTCCTGGCGATGCTTTTGTCTGCGGAGACGGTGATCCTGCGCCTCTATGAGGAAAGGGCGTGGCGTAGTGCTGTCCGGCGCCTGGTGCGCACGGAAGCGGAGCGGCGTGAGCAGCGCCTGCGCACCCTGCCCATCGTGCCGCAGGGCGCGGATGGCGGGCAGGAGCAAGCCGACGACGAGCAGGCCCTGGACGAGGC
>CAZCBM010000127.1:0-9737 GCA_964496805.1 uncultured Rhodospirillales bacterium
GGTTGCTGCCACTGGGCCAGGGTGCGGCCCACGGGGTCGGGACTGTCGGCAACGGTCTCCAACCCCGCGGCGATGCCCTCGATCCGGTCGGGGGTGAGGGCCAGCCGGTCAATGAGCGCCTGAGACAGACCCGCGGCGCGCCCCGCGTCCACATCCTGCCTGTTGGCGTCCAAGATGGCCTGCTGACTGTCCCGGACCGCAGCGGCAGCCGCCCGCAACGCCGCGTCCCGTTGGGCACCTGGGATCAGGCCCAACTGGTGCTGAGCGGCACGGGCAGCGGTGGCAAGGGTGGCGATGATCGCCTCCGGCGCCTGTGGAACCGGGTGCAGAGGAAGGGCGGTGGCGCTGGTCATGGAGGGACTCGGGGGGGCATCCAGGGGGGCCGAAGAAATCGGGAAGGGCTTGACGATATCCGCCTCTGGCCGCATAAGGAAGTGTTGTCATCCCACAGATCGCAACGGGTGCATCTGCGCGCCCTGTCGTCCTGCTGTGTCGGGCTGTTGGTTCAGCCCCCCGCACCGGCGGGTGGGGCCTCCCACGAGGTCAGCGAGGCTGTGGACGGCGCGACCGGGGATCCATCCCCTCGGACCCCGCGCTGCGCATCATCATCATCGCCATCCTGCAGGAGCCCGACATGGCCCACCATAAGTCGGCGCAGAAGCGCATTCGTCGCAATGCCCGCGCCACGCTCGTCAATTCCAACCGTTTGAACCGCACCCGTACCTTTGTGAAGAAGGTGGAGCGCGCTTTGGCCGCCAAGGACCTGGAGGCCGCCAAGGCAGCGTTCACCATGGCCGAGCCGGAGTTGATGCGTAGTGCGAATCGCGGGCTGATCCATCAGCGTATGGCGTCCCGCAAGGTTTCCCGCCTCAGCGCCGCCATCAAAAAACTGGCAGCCGAGAGCACCGTCAGCGCTGAATAAGTCCTAAAGAAACGGGACTTTAGGTTCTGTTTGTGGAGCGCCCTCAAGAGGGCGCTTTTTCTATTTTAAGGTGTGAGTGTCCGCCGGCCAGAGCCGGTGCTGTCAAGCGCCTTTTTTTCGGCCATTGCTCCCAGCGCGTGTTGCGCGTTTTGGATCGGGGCGCTAGCGTACGGTTCATCAGATGCCGGGCTGGTCAGTTCTGACGCGTGCCCAGAGAAGTCATTCCGATCATCACTGTAGTGCGGCTAGGTCTCTCGACTTAGGTGAACAGAGAACGGGCAGCGGTATGGGCGATACCGCAGCACGGAGAGGATGTATTTTTTGCATCTGAAATATTGTGTGGGCACTGGATTTGGGAGGAATGCGAGTTGGGCAAAGCCGACTCTTCTGGGATGGATGGGGCATCTCCGGCCATTTGGATGGCTGTGCGGGAGGATTTGAAACGCGAATTTGGTGACACCGTGTTCCGCCACTGGCTGGAGCCTTTGTCTATCGCGGGGCGGGATGGTCAGACAGTGCAATTGGCTCTGCCGACGCGGTTTAAACGTGATTGGGTCGAAAGCAACTACCGCGAGCAGGTGCGCAGCATCTGGCGGCGGCATGACGCCACCGTTGAGAGCCTCCAGTTGATCGTTGCGGCCCCCAAGGCTCCAACAGCCGGGCTGCCGGAAGAATCCCAGGGGTTCGTCTCCACGGTGTCGGACTCGGTCCCGGCTGAGCCGGCAACCCCCGGCCGGGCGTCCGGGCAGGGCACGGGCTTTGCGGCGACCCTGGCGGGAACTCACGGGCTGGACCCCCGCTACACGTTCGAGAACTTCGTCGTGGGCCAGCCCAACGAGCTGGCCTATGCTGCGGCCCGTCGGGTTGCCGAGTCGCGGGACGTGCTGTTCAATCCGCTGTTCCTCTACGGCGGTGTGGGGCTGGGCAAGACCCACCTGATGCATGCCATCGCTTGGGCGTTGAGCCGGAACCATCCTGACCGGACGGTCCTCTATATTTCTGCTGAGAAGTTCATGTACGCATTCGTGAAGGCGCTACGTTTTCAGGATACGCTTGCCTTCAAAGAACAGTTCCGCTCTGTCGACGTGTTGATGATCGATGATTTTCAATTCATCGCTGGGAAGGAGCATACGCAGGAAGAGTTTTTCCACACTTTCAATGCCCTGATCGACTTAAACCGGCAGATCATTATCTCCGCAGATAAGTCCCCACATCAATTGCAGGGGATCGAAGAGCGGATGAAGAGCCGGCTGAATTGGGGTTTGGTGGCAGACGTCCATCCCACAACCTTTGAGCTGCGCTTGGGTATTCTGCAGCAGCGGGTGGACAGGATGGGTGTGAAGATCTCCAACGATGTTTTGGAGTTCCTCGCCCACCGCATCACGGCCAATGTTCGGGAATTGGAAGGGGCACTGAACCGCCTTGTGGCCCATGCCAATCTGATCGACCGGCCGATTACGCTGGCGTCCACTGAGGAGGCTTTGGCGGACCTTCTCCGTGCCTCCGAAAAGGTGGTCACGGTCACGGATATCCAGAAGGCGGTGGTGGAGCATTTCCGCATCAAGATGGCGGACCTGTCCAGCGCCAGCCGCGCCCGCAAAGTCACCCGTCCGCGGCAGATTGCCATGTATCTGTGCAAGCGTCTGACGCCGCTGTCCCTGCCGGACATCGGGCGGCATTTCGGCAACCGCGACCACACCACGGTCATGCACGCTGTCAGCCGGGTGGAAACCCTGATGGCGGACGATATCGAGGTGCGCAACGCCGTGGAACTGCTGGACCGGGTGCTGGGCCAGGGGTGATCCCCTGGGCCCCCGGCGCTGCCCCTGATCCAGGTTGCTTATGACCCAGGATGACTGGACCCCCTTCGTCACCGCCAGCGGCCACCCGGCGATCCGGGGGACCCACACGAAAACCATTGAGGTGGTGGAGGAAGCGGACCTCAGTGCCCGGGGAACCTGCATCATCGGCGTTGGCGCAGAGGTGGACCCGCTGGCGATCCAGGGCCTGCGGGGCTCGGTTGAGTTCCGCTTCAGGGTGGGCGATATCGCGGAGCATGTGCGGGGCCTGGTTCATCCGGGTTGGACCCTGGCGGAGCCACTGATCTGGCGGACGTGGTCGCAGCCCCAGGGGCGCAGCTTGGCTTTCGCGGTGGACAAGGGGGCCGCCCAGTTCAGCCGAGACCTCATTGGCGCCCTTCAGGACCCTGCGTCTGTGCTGTGGGTGGAGGCCCGGCGCCAGCCGGATCCGTTGGCCCCGCCTGGCGGGTTGCTGTCTCTTGTGGGTCTGCCGGTGGGGCATGATCGCGATTTGGCCCCCCGGGCGGTGGATACCCTGCTGGCCGCCGACCTCATCTTGGCCGAAGACACCCGCACACTGAAACCGCTGCTGGCCCATATTGGCGCCAGGGCCCCGATGATGAGCCACCATGATCATAATGAGGGCGCACGGACCGAGGCCCTGGTGGCAAGGCTGGTGACAGGGGCGCGCGTGGCCCTGGTGAGCGATGCTGGGATGCCAGGGATTGCCGATCCGGGCTATCCCTTGGTGCGGGCGGCCCGGGCGGCAGGGGTCATGGTAACCGCGATTCCCGGTCCAGTGGCTGCCATTTTGGGCCTAGTCATCAGTGGCCTGCCTACAGACAGGTTTCGGTTTCTGGGGTTTCCGCCCCGGGCCGCTGCGCGCCGGCGCGCGTGGCTGACCCAGGCCCTGGCGGCTCAGGGCACGGCAATCGCCTATGAGACGGCGGTGCGCTTGCCGGATCTTCTGACAGAGGTCAGCACGCTGGCGCCAGACCGGCTGGTGGTCGTCGCCAAGGACCTGACGAAGACCCACGAGCGGGTGGACACCGGCACGGCCTCGGCAGTCCTGGAGGCGCTGACGGCCGATGATGCCTTGCGCGGAGAGATGGTGGTGCTGCTGGCCGGCGCGCCTGAGGATACGACAAGCCCAACAGATGATGCGCCGTCGCTGGACGGGCTCCTCCGTGCCCTGGTGGCAGAGGGCGTGCCCACAAAAGCCCTGGCCAAAGCCTTTGCCAGTACGACGGGATTACCCCGCAAGCACTGGTTCGACCGCGCCCTTGCCCTGAAAGAGGACCCTCAGGGCTGAGCAGCGCAGGCGATAAAGTGGCTGGTGCTCATGCTGTTGTTGGTAGTGTGCCATGGATGCCGGCTGATGATGGATTTGGACTCGGCCGTACGCTTTATGACGTTGGTTAGGACGGTCGGGGAGCATCTGTAGACAGGGGCCACTGTGACTGATCCACCCGCCGGCCAGCACTCAACGCCATGATGGCAACCAGACCGCTGACAAGTCGGGGTGCAGGGGTTCATAGGTGGGTTCAATGGCCCCCCATGGTGCCGTGTTGATCCGCAAAAACCTCATAGAAGAAGTCCCCCATGGATTTAACGTCGTGGCTGCTGTTTGTGCCGGCGTGCTTTGCGCTTAACGTCTATCCGGGCCCCAACAATCTGGTGGCGCTGGCCAACGGTGCGCGCAGTGGTGCGGGGTTCGCCACGGTGGTGGCCTTGGCCCGGCTCCCGGCCTTCCTGGGCCTGATCTTGTTGACCGCAGTGGGTTTGGGGGCGCTGCTGGCCGCCAGCGCCACGTGGTTCCTCGTGCTGAAGATCGTCGGCGCCGCCTATCTGATTTTCATCGGTGTGCGGATGATCCTGGCCGATCCTGGAACCTGGCTGGCGCAGGGGCCTGGACCGGGACAGATGGGGCCCGCCCTGCGCCAGGAGTTCCTGGTCGCGGCCAGCAACCCGAAGGCGATCGCCATTTTCACAGCGTTCTTTCCCCAGTTCCTGGTGCCGGACGCTGGCAGCTTTGAGCAACAGATCCTGCTGATGGGGGCGGCGTTCCTGGTGCTGGAGGCCCTGGCCGCCCTGGTCTATGCCGTTGCCGGGCGCTGGATCGGTCGGCTGGCCTCATCCCCGCAGCGGCTTAGTTGGGTCAGCCGGGGCAGCGGTGGGGCGTTGGTCGTCTCCGGTGTGCTGCTGGGGTTGACCCGTGCGCCTGCATCGGCCGTGTGACCCTCGCCTTTGTGGCCTTGCTCCTTCGCTTCAACGGGGCGATAAGAGGGTATACGCCAACAACACCGCCAACCCAGGACCGTCCCTGCCATGGACCTGATGACCCAATTCCGTCACTGGACGGAGCCTGCCCGCACCACCGTGCGGCACAAGCTTTCCCATTCTGTGCTGCATCAGGCCGACAACTGGTCCCTGTCCCGCACAGTGGCGGAGGCGGCGGCGGCGGGTCGGCCGTTGGGTGGGGCGTGGCTGCCTCAGGCACGATTGGCGGGATTGAAAGCGCCCGGTTTGTATGTCGCCAGCGCCGACATGACGGGCGCCCTGCTGGACGAGGCCCAGGTCCAGGGCGGCACCTTTGCCCGTGCCACCCTCACTGATGTCTCTGCACGGGGCATCAGTGCGGAGGAAGGGGATTTCTCCCAGGCCGTGATCGTGGGCATGCGCGCTGATCGCGGGGATTTTCGCGGGGCGCTGTTCAATGATGCGCAGGCCGGGGGCTTCACTGCCCGCCGGGCTGACTTCACCGGCACCCAGTGGCAAGGCACCCAGGCGGAGGATTGCATCCTGGATGGCAGCCACCTGACGGACAGCGAGATTGATGGCACCCGGTTTGACGGCGGCAGCCTGCGGGCGGTGAAGATGCGGGGCTCCCGCGTCAATGCCAGCATGGTCAATTGCGATTGTCGGGACCTGGACTTGACCGGGGCCGAGGTGCAGCAATTGGACCTATCCGGCGCCGACGTGGCGGGTCTGCGGTTGCCGCGCACCGTGCCGGCAGAGCACCTGACGCTGACCGGTGCCCGGAACCTGGACCGGGCGGTGCTGGTGGATGATCAGGGCAAGGCGATCCCTGGCCTGATGCTCAGCGAGCGGGGTATTGCCCGCCGCCCCAGTGCCCAACGGCTAGGCGGACGCTGAACCGAGCGCGGTCTCGGCCTCCTCTGGACCATCCGTCCCCCCCTGGGCTTTGGCCCGATCCCCCTGGGCATTGGCCCGATCTGTTGGAGCCACGGTGGCAGAGCTTCTGAGCACGGGTAGAGGGCGCCCGTGTGGGGGAGGAGAAGACCGCCTGGCAGGCTCAGTCTGAGCGGTCGCCGGCCTTCATCAGTCGTTGCTTTTGTCGATTCCAGTCGCGCGTTTTCTCGGCGTCGCGCTTGTCGAACTTCTTCTTCCCGCGTCCGACGCCCAATTCCAGCTTCGCAATCCCGCGTTCGTTGAAATAAAGCGACAGCGGCACCAGGGCGATGCCTTCGCGCTGTTTCAGGCCCAACAAGCGATCGCGCTGGCGTCCGCGCACCAAGAGTTTCCGCGGGCGCCGCGCCTCATGGTTCATCTTGGCCGATGCATGGTTGTAGGCCGGGACATAGGCGTTGAAGAGCCAGATTTCCCCGCCCATCTCGCCGGCGTGGGCCTCACCGATGGTGGCGCGACCGGCGCGCAGGCTCTTGACCTCTGTCCCGGTCAGGACCAAGCCGGCTTCGATGGTGTCTTCGATGAAGTATTCGTGCCGAGCCTGTCGATTGAGCGCCACCTTCTTGATGGCGCGCTCCTCTTTCTTGGCTGCCATGCCTTTCCCCTGTCAGGGCCGCGTTAAGCGGCGCTGACCACCGCTGTGGGTTCGGTGATGGCCACCATGGCCAGCGCCTCCCGAACCACGGCCTGCGCCGCTTCGGTCAAGGGGGAGATGGGTAAGCGGCAGACAGCATTGCAGTGGCCCAACTCGGCCAAGGCGAACTTGGCCGGTGCCGGGCTGTTCTCCACAAACATGGCCCGATGCAAGGGCATCAAGCGGTCCCGCAACTGGATGAAGCGGTCCATGTCCCGGGCCTGCCAGGCATCATAGAGCTGGCGCATCTCCACCGGCGCGACGTTGCTGGTCACGCTGATCCAGCCGTGACCGCCCTGCGCCAGGAAGGCGGCGACGGTGGCGTCCTCGCCCGACAACTGGGCGAAGTCCGGGCCGATCTGCAGGCGCGTATCCAGGGGGCGGGTGAGGTCGTTGGTGGCGTCCTTGACGCCCACAACCCGCTCCATTTTCGCCAGTTCAACCATGGTTTCGCGGGTGATGTCGATCACGCTCCGCCCGGGGATGTTGTAGACGATGATGGGCAGGCGGGTGGCCTCGTGAATGGCGGCGAAGTGGCCGATGATACCCGCCTGGGTGGGCTTGACGTAATAAGGCGTCACCACAATCAGCGCGTCAGCGCCCAGTTGCTCCGCCTCCTTGCTGAACTCGATCGTCTCCCAAGTGGAGTTGGTGCCCGTGCCGGCAATCACCGGGATGCGGCCCGCGGCGGCCTTCACCGTGGTGGCGATGACCTTGCCCTTGTTCTCGTCGCCCAGTGTGGCACTTTCCCCGGTGGTACCCACGGGGATCAACCCCTGGGTGCCGCCGGCAATCTGCCGTTCCACCAGGGCCGTCATGGCCCCATGGTCAATGGTGGAGCCGTCCGCATTGAACGGCGTGACAAGGGCTGTCATGGAGCCAGAAAACAGCATAGTTTGCGTCCGTGTAACCTAATGGGGCGCGCTGCTGCGGCAGCGGGTCGCCAGTATCGAATGTGAGGAGGGGGCGCCCGGTCCAGCCGGCGTCACCGCGATCTGTCACGCTAACCGTGAGGGGCAACATGCGCAACCTGCTTTGCGCGGCCGTGGGTCTGTTGATGGCCATGGGGGCGGGTGTCCGCCCTGCTGAAGCAGCCGTTTCCGATGCCGATGTCTTGGCCCTGGCGGCAGCGGCCGAGGCGCTGGAGCAGGGGCGCGCGGAGAGCGCGCGGACTGCTGCGGGCGAAGGGGGACCCCTGGTGTCACCCCTGACCGAGTGGCTGTCTTTGCGGAAAACAGAAGGCGCCAATGACCCGCGCCGCTTCCTGCGCCTGCGTGACGCTTTGCAGTCCCTGCCGGAGAATTGGCCCCATCGCCAAACCATGGCGCAGGAGGCCGAACGGCTGCTGGTGCGCCAGCCGCCGTTTGGCATCACCGAACGGGACATTATTGGCTGGTTCCAACGATTCCCTGCCACCGATGCGGAGGCGCTGGAGGCCCATGCACGGGCGCTCAACGGTACGGGGCAAGTGGATGCCGTGCGGGAGGTGATGGCGCGGGCTTGGGGGGAGATGGCCTTCGGGCAGGCGGAACAAGCACGGCTGTTGCAGGAGTTTGGGCCGTTCCTGTCCGCGGCGGATCACGCCCGCCGGGTGGATTTTCTGTTGGATGAGGGCGAGCCGGCCGCCGCCCAAACCCTTCTGGATCGCGCCCCGCCCGCGGAGCGGGCCATCCTGGCGGCGCGTCTGGCCCATGTGGCTGACCGGGACAATGCAGCGGAGAGCTTGGCGGGTCTTTCCTCCCAACAGGCGCAAAACGCCGACTTGCTGCTGGAGCGGGTCATTTGGCATCGCAAGCGCAACCAGGATGCCGAGGCCAGCGCCCTCTTGGACCAGATGCCAGCGCGACCGGATCGGGAGCGGCGCTGGTGGGCGGAGCGGGAGCGGCAAGCCCGCCGCGCCATGGAGCGCGGGGACATGGACAGTGCCTATCGCCTGGCAGCCAATCATCGCGCCGTGGAAGGCATCCCCTTTGGCGATGGAGAGTTCCTGGCGGGGTGGTTGTCGCTTCGGTATCTTGGGTCACCGTCCCGCGCGCTGGAGCATTTTGAGCGGATGCACGGCGGCGTGGAAACCGCGCTGAGCAAGGCGCAGGCGGCCTTCTGGGCGGCCCGTGCCCACCAGGCCTTGGGCGACAGCGATAAGGCGACCCGGTGGTACCAGGAGTCCGGACGCTACCCGGAGACCTTCTACGGCCAGATGGCGCTTGCCCAATTGGGCCAGCCCATGCGCATCCGGTCGGCGCCCGACCTCAGTCCCGCCGACCTCGCCCGGTTTGAGCAGCAGCCACGGGTTCAGGCAGCCCGCCTCCTCTATGCCATTGGGGAGGAACTGCACGCCGGCAGCTTCCTCTCCGCCCTCAGGGAGGATTTGGAGGGGGAGAAGGACCTCGCCATGCTGGTGCGGTTGGCGCTGGACCTGGAGCAGCCCTATTGGGCCACCCGTGCGGCCTTCAAGGTCAACTATGGCCCAGCCGGACAGAGCCTGGGCTATCTGGGCTATCCGGCGTTCAAGATGCCGGAGCGGATGTTGGCGGACAATGCGCCCCCGCCGGAGGTTCTGCACGCCATCATGCGTCAGGAAAGCGCCTTCAACATTGGCATCCGCTCCCCTGTGGGGGCCCTGGGGCTGATGCAGTTGATGCCGGCGACGGCACGGGAAACGGCCGAGCGGTTGGGCGTCGGCCATGATGAGGGCCGGCTTTACACCGACCCAGGTTTCAATATCCAATTGGGTGCCAAGTATCTGGGTGACCGCCTGGATGAGAATGACCGGGCGTTGATCCTTGCCTCCGCGGCTTACAATGCCGGGCCTGGGAATCTTCGCCGCTGGCTGGAGCGGCTGGGCAACCCCAATAGCGGGACTGTGGACCCGCTGGACTGGATCGAGAGCTTGCCGTTCCGGGAGACCCGTTTGTACGTCAAGCGGGTGACCTCGGGATACAATGTCTATCGGGCGCTATTCGCGCGCTTGGACCAGCCGTGACCGTGGCCGATGGGGCCCCGGAAGCGCCCGGTGCGCCAGGGCAGGACCTTACCGAAAGCTATGCACAGCGATGGGCGCGGCTGATGGGCGGCGTCGACCTGGGGCGAACCGGGCGGTTCAGCGCCCGGGATGGCGCCAGCTTGGCTTGGCGGGCCTGGGGTGAGGACTGGATCGGTGCGCGGCGCACGC
>CAZCBM010000128.1:0-9692 GCA_964496805.1 uncultured Rhodospirillales bacterium
TGGCTGCCGCGCTGCTGACGCCAGAGGTACTTGGCATCGGGGAGCCTGCCATCCATGCTGCCCTGAATGGCCATCTGGCGCTGCAAACGGCGCTGGTGCTGCTGGGTCTGAAACTGGCCTTGTCGGCCCTGTGTGTGGGCTTCGGCGTGGCGGGGGGCGTTTTTTCCCCGTCCCTGTTTCTGGGGGCCATGGCTGGGGCGGGGTTCGGGCTCGCCATCGAGGCGGCGGCCCCAGGTGCGATGACCATGAATGTGGGTGCCGCCGCCCTGGTGGGCATGGGGGCGGTGGCGGGCACCGTGCTGGGGGCGCCGGTCAGCACCATTCTGATCGTGTTTGAGATGACGGGGGACTACACCACAACGGTGGCGGTCATGCTGGCCGTGGTGGTGGCGCAGATCCTGGCCTCTAAGCTGCGGGCAACGCCCTTCTTCCAGTGGCAACTGGCCCAGCGAGACATCGACATCACCAAGGGGCGCGAGCGCTCCCTTTTGTCCAGTTTCAGCGTCACCGACCTGATGTTGAGCGATGTGCCCCGGCTGCAGCAGCGGGCCGACCTGTCCCAGGTTCGGGCCACCCTGGCGGATTGTGACAGCGGGGAGCTTTATCTGGTGGATGCCCAGGGCCGGTTGACCGGATTGATCACCATCCTGCATCTGACCCGCCAAGATAAGGAGATTGCGCCGGGGATGATGGCCCAGGACATCATGATCCGCGATCCCCTGGTGGCGCGGGAGGAGGAGCATGTGGGCGATGTCCTGGACCGCATGGAAAGCCGGGGATTGATCCACCTGCCGGTGGTGGCGCCGCCAGAAACGCCGGGGGAACCGGGGCGGCTGCTGGGGGTCATTCACCAGCGGGAGATCATGGCGGCCTATCACCGCGCCCTGTTGTTCAGCGGCCAGCCGACGTAACGCGCGCCAGGAACGGGGCCATGGCCTCCAGGCCACCGCACGCCGTCAGATTGTGATGATCACCCCCCTCCAGGATGATCGCGGTCTTGGGCTCCGGTGCAGCGTCGAACAGCTGTTGCCCCATGGCCAGCGGCAGGACAGGGTCGAGCGTGCCATGAAGCCACAGCAGCGGCACCTGGAGGTGTGGGATCCGTGACAGGCTGTCATGGGGGTCCCACAGCAGCCCAAGGCGCACCAGGGGCAGGGTCAACCAGCGCGGGAACCGGACGGCAGCGGCCTCCGCGATCGTGGTCAACGGGGCCTCCAGGATCAGTCCGTGGATGCGATCCGGCCCGGCCTCCACGGCCAAGCGGGTGGCAACGGCCGTGCCCAGGGACCAGCCATGGAGCACGATGGGGCTCCCGGGATAGGCCCGCTCAACGGCGGCCAGATGGGCATGGGCCGCCAGGGCGAAGGCAGCCTCGGACGGCGCACCATCATTGGCGCCATAGCCTGGGTAGCTGGCGGCAACAATCCCAGCGGTTTCGGCGTCCAGCGGACTCAGCCGCTGGATGATGTCCTCCGGTGTGGAGGAATTGCCATGGAAACTCAGCAGCACCGGCCCCTGGGGAGGGGGCGGACGGTGCCAAGCGATCAGGCTCAGATGGTCGGCGGTGCGAACAGAGTCCTCTGTCACGCCAGGCGGTGGGGGGGATTGCGGCCCCAATCGGCGCGGGTAGATGAATCGGCGCTGCATCACCACCAGAAGCACCATGGCCAGCAGCAGCATCAGCCCGATTGCGGCCAGCAGGGTCACCAGAAAGCTCAGCATGGGGCAGGAGGCTCCGACGGGGGAAAAAGGGGGCAGGGTGAGGGGAACGCCAGCGTGCCTTGACCTGCCCCCTCGGCGGGCCTTGTTCAAGCCTCAAGAGCTTGGTAGGTGTCAATCGACGCGGTTTGCGTTTGCTGTCGGGGAGCAAAAGATCATGGGTTTATTCGGGACCGATACTCAGCAAGCGGGAAAGAAGCCTGCCCCAAGCCACCGCGCGGATCGTGGCGCCACCGCCCTGACCTATGGGCTTGTGGTGGGGTTGGTGGCGATTGGTGGCTTGGCCGCCGTGACCCGCATCGGGGACAGCATCGACACCCTGTTCAGCACCACCAGTTCCACGCTGGTTAGGGCCTTGCCAAGCGAGGGCGCTGCCACGGCGGAGCCCTCCCCCACCGGGGAGACAGCGCAATATACGAGCTGTGCGGCCGCCTATGCCGCCGGGGAGCGCAGCGATGGCATCTATCGCTTGGACCCCGACAATGATGGTCAGGACATCATCCGCACCTTCTGCGACATGACCCGAGATGGTGGCGGCTGGACGCTGGTGTTCAACATCTCAGACGATGTGGGCATGGGAAGCATGCCTGACATAACCTATGCTCAGGCGACGGATACTGGCTATTCTGAGGGCTCCATCGGCAATGACCTCGAAGGGTTCAATATCTGGGTCGCCACCAAATACTGGAATGATCTGTCAGCCACGGGGCGGTACCGAATTGACGAAGGTCCATCCCAGGCGAGCTTGGATAATTCGGCGACTTATAGTGGTTTTTCGCTGTCACAAGATGGGCTGTATACAATGTCCTGCAGTCTGGCTGGTGGGAGTCAGAATGAGTACTGCGCCTACAACCTGACAACCAAAGATCGGGACCAGGATATTCGGAGCGGAAACGGCGATACGGCAAACTGCGCCTACTTTGTTGGGGGGCCTGGATGGTACAATGCTTGTAGCTACGGCCTCTGGTACAGTATGTGGCCCTGTGAGCCGGGCACCCATGGGACCAGTTGCAGTGGGAGTCAGGGTGACAATGGCAGCGGCGACCCCTTCGGCTCCAATCGTCGGTATGTTGCCCGCTGGCTGAAATAAAGGGAGGACGGGTCGGGCAGGTTGGCCATCCTGCCCTTCCCGCTTTCCGGCCTGGCGGATAGGGTGGCGGGGAGCCTGACGCCCGCAAAAGGACGCCGCCCCCATGGCCCTGCAAGAGACTGACATTCCTGCCCTGGTGGCGGCCCTCCATGCCGCCTATCCGCAGGAAGCCGTCCATGATTTGGACATCCCGGCGCTGCGGGAGCGGATTGCCCGGCTCAAGGGTTGGGAGTCGGCTGCCGACGGCTTGTCCCGCCGCCAAGGGGTGCGGATCCTCACCGACTGGATCGACATCGACCTGGATGACCGCCAGCGGCTGGAGGATCAAGACCTGTGAGCCCGACCAGCCCCTCCGCCGCCGAGGCCTCCCCTAACGCTGCCGCTGCGCCTGCCACCGAAGTGCCCCTGACCTGGCGGTCCATCGGCGGCAACAACGCCAAGGAGATTGGCGGCAATACCCATTACTTCCGCAGCAACGATCATGCTGTTCTCGTGGACTTGGGTCTGAGCTATGGCAAGGAAGCCTGTGAGGGCTTCGATCGCGCGCTGCCGGATGTCACCAACCTGTTGCCGCTGAAGGGCACCGTCTCCGCAGGCAAGCCCCCCGGCCGCACCCAGGAGGGCACACCCCGTATCGAGGCGCTGGTGGTCACCCACGGCCATGGGGACCACATCGGGGGCATTCCGCCGCTTGTGGACTATTTGCGGCGCAACGACACCGATGTGGAGATGCCGCCGATCTATGCCAGCGGCTTCACCATCGGGCTGATCGAACAGCAATTGGCTCAGGCCAAAATCCCCACCAGCGACTGGCCGGAGATCCACGAATTGCCGGCGGCGCAGCCAGAGCGCTTCGGCGATCTCACCCTTACCGGCCTGGGGGCCAGCCATTCCCTGCCGGGGTGCTACAGCCTGGTGATCGAAACCCCCGATGTCCGCCATTTCCACAGCGGTGACATCAAGGCGGACCAAACGGTTCTGCTGGGGGCCAAGACCGACTTCAAGGCCATTGAGGCGCTGGCCACCGATGGCAAGGGCTTCACCTCCATGGGGCTGGACAGCACCCGTGCCGACCAGCCGGGGCGTACCCCCTCCATGCGCCAGATCGGGCAGATCTATGGCGAGATCCTGGATGAGAGGCCCGATCGTCGGTTGGTGGTGGGCATCCAGTCCGCCAATTTCGAGGAGATGCTGACCATTGCCACTGAAGGGGCGCGCCGCGGCAAGGCGCTGGTCTTTGCTGGATCCTCCCTGGCCCGCATGCTCTCAGCCGCCAAACTGGCCGGCGTGGATCCGGGGGAGGCGATCAACAAGCGTCTGCGCAACGCCGGGGAGCCCTCGCAGGACATCCGGTTTTTGGACATCGCCTCGCAGGAAGCCCAAGACCTGGATCCGCGGGACACCATGGTCTTTGCCGCTGGGGCCAACGGGCATGTCTGGTCCGCCCTGCCGCGGGCTGCCCGGGGGCAGCATAAGTATCTTCAGTTGAAGCGCGGCCAGGACATGGTTGTGCTGGCCTCCAATTCTCCCTGGACGGCCAACAGCATCCTCAGCCACCTCAAACGCCGCCGTCTTGAGCATATCACCTCGTGGGATGAGCGGGTCCACGCCAGCGGCCATGGGCAGCAGGGGGACCTCACCAAGATCGCTCAGGCAGTGAACCCAGACGTGCTGTTTCCCATTCACGGCTCGCCCAAGTTGCTGCGCGCCCATGCGCAATTGGCGGCGGAGAATGGACACAAGGCGCAACTGGTGGGCAATGGCGCCGATGTCACCATTAGTCGGGACGGCATCAGCGTGGGGGAGGCCCCCAAGCGCGAGCACTGGATCGGGATCGATCTCAGCGATGGCCGCCCGGAGGAGGTGGACGATGGAATGCCCGCCCATTTCCGGGCCTATACGACCCGCAGTTGGCGCCCGGCGCTGGAAACAGAGACCGAACCGGCCCAGGCACCCGGCAAAGACGCCGAGGCATCAAAACCCGCTGGACCCTGACGTGAGCCACGGCTGATCCGAGGCACGGCTGAACGCGGGGGCGCTGCCATGTTTTGTCCATCTTGCGATGGTGAAACCCAGGGCACCAATGCAGCCATCAGAACCGGGATGTCGGGATGCCAAGAGTGATGCAGAGGCTCGTCTGTCTGGCCCTATTGGGGTTTGCTGTGGCGGTGATGCCAGCCGCCCGGGCGGAGCCTCAGTGCCCGGCGTTTGATCCGCCCTGCCTGTTGGCCCTGGCTGAGGCCCACTTGCCGGACCTGCGCGGTACCATGGCCGACAGCCATCGTGCCCTTGCCCGCATGGAGTTGCGCCGGGCCTGGCGCTTGGTGGGGGACCCCGCCCGGGCCCAACAGGTGGCCAGCGTCGATCGCGCGCTGTTCGGCGCGCCCGATAGCCCACTGACGACGGACCGTGACCGGATCGGCCTTCTCGTCACCGATGCCTGGTATCGCTTCCACCAGGAGGGGCCAGATGCGGCCACCCCGGCGATTGAGACCGCTCTGGCGCTTTATCAGGACATGCTTCGCCAATCCGATGAGGGGGGGCTGGAACGTCGTGACCAAGTCAGGCTGTTTTGGCAGGCGCTCAGTTTCGCTCCGCTGCTGGCCCAGACCGGTCGCCACGGGGAGGCCGCTGACATTCTGGGGCGGGCGCTGCCACTGAATGCCGGGGCGTGGCAGATGGAAGGGGCGGATGAGGGGCTCCGCCTGTTGGCCTTGCAGGTCCGCCGCACGGCGCTGGCCGGACAGCGGGAGGCGGCCGAGCGCTATCTGACCGCGTTGGACGGGTACCGCGCGGCCATCGTGGCGGAGGAGGGCAACAGGGATGCCATGGCTGCGCTGCTTGCCCGCCGGACCCTGGATGCCATCGGCCCCTTGCCCCCGGCCGTTGCCGAAGCACTGGGACTGCCTGATCGGGTTTTGGCGGATTTGACGCCGTTGCCGGCCCGTCTGGGTATCGGCGGCAGCGATGGGGCGCTGGCGGTCCTGACAGTGCCAGCCGACCAGGTCCCTGATCTGCTGGGGGGCTTCTTGGCGGAAATCGACACCAGCGTTGCGGGCGCGTCCAGCGACTCCTTCGCCCGATTGCGGCGGACGCTCAACAACAGTGGTTTGATTGCCGTTGCCGCAAGCCTGAGCCTTCGGGGGGCATTGGATGCGATGCCCGCCGCCATGGGCGCCATCCTGGACGATCAAGCAGACGGGGATGGGTTGCAGGGATTGCAGGGGGCGGACAGCGCCCGGCGGTTGCTGGCGGCCGTGCAACTCTATCGGGGTAAGATGGACAGCGCCGCGGCATTGGCGGCCCAGCTACAGGTCGCCGAGGAGGTGGTGAGTTTGGCCCTGCTGGCCAATCAGCTTCACGGGTCACAGGCAGCCCTTGCCCTGTTGCAGGCGGCCCGTCTGGATGACCCCAGCCTCTGGCTGGCCCGTCGGCCGAAGTTCTATCAACTGCCCTATCCCAGGGCCTTGATTGCCCTTGCCACCGGCCTGCGGGAGGAAGGGTCCCGCACGGTGCCCTCCCCCTTCGAATGAGATGCGGGCACGGCCCTTTGCCGGCCAAGAGACACCCGGGCGGGCGGCGCGGGGTTGGCGTGGACTCTATCTCATCGAAACGCGCTCTAGTTCGCGCCGGCAGGGGGCGGCGGCGGCGTTGGGTCTTCTGGTGCGACGCCGCTGGAGGCCACGGCCTCCCCATAGCGCAAGGCCGCAGCCAAGCGGGCACTGGCGTCTGGTAGCGGCGGGACTTCCCGGTCGAACACCACCACGGCCCCTTGCTGATCCACCAGCCCCCAGTCCTCTGCACGGGCCAGAGGGTCCAGCACCGGCAAGGCCGTCCCCGTGGGCAGCACGGTGGACAGCACAACCCGCCTGATCCCCAGGCGATCCAACTGGGCCAGCGCCAGTGCGGGATCCTGGGCGAAAACGATCCGCGAATAGGTCTCCAGGCTGTCCGTGATCTCATAGTGGCGACCGTCAATGAAGACCGGCTGACCGGGATAAAGCCGCCACGCCAGATAGCCCCCCAACCCGTAGGAATTGAACAGCGGCTCCCGGGGATCGGCCGCCAGGCGATCCGCCAAGGCGGAGGGGAAACGACCGGGCCAGGGGCCCACCCCCAAGCGCCCCTGCACCAGGGGAGACACAGCCATCAGCAACACCAAGGCAGTGGTGGCCAGCCATCCTGGCAGCCCGACCCGCCGCGACCGGTCGTCCCCAGCCACTTGGGAGAGCACCTGCGCCAGCGGCACGGCCAGCACCAGCGCCAGAAGCGCGATGTTGCGGACATACTGCACCGCCAGCACCCCAAACAGCACCACCAGCAGCAGATAGCCCCCGTGGGAGCGCAGCAACCGCATACCGCCCCGGACAAACACCCAGGCGGCAGCACCAAGGCAGGCGATCAGCAGCGGCCAGGCGTCGGTCTGGAAGGTCGGGCGAAACTCGTGATTGGTGGCCAGCATTTGGCTGTGCTGGACGAAGCGCAGCGGCTCGATAATCTGATCCAGTCCCAACGGGTTCAGCAACGCCAGGAGAACGCTGAGCCCGCCAGCCAGGCTCAGATCCCGCAGCCGCCGCCTGAACAAACGCTTGTCCCGGGCCAGCAGAGCCTCAGCGCAGAGGCCCATGCCCACGGCACCAAAGATGGCCCACAGGAACAGCAGGGAGGGGTGCATCAGGGCCAGGATCCCACTGGCCAGGGGGCAGGCGAGCCATAGCACCCAGGCGCTGCCGGACCGGCGATAGGACTCCAGCGCCCACAGGCCCACGGCCGAGGTGAGGAACAGCGCCATCTCCGGTCGCCATTGCAGACGGGGGGCCATGACCAGGGCCACCGCCGCCACCGCCGCCAATCCCATGGCAAGGCTGACCCGGCCGGACCTCCTGGCCGCGAAAAAGAGGGCAACAAAAGTTCCGCCGGCCAGCAGGGTATTGGCCGCCATCACCCCGGCATAGCCGCCAAGCTGCCAGCCGCCGTACAGCCAGGCGCCAAAGCCCCATTCATGGAAGCGCGCCGGCTGGCCCATCTTCGGCCACAGGAAGAACTCGGTCGCCGGGACGTGCAGGCCCTGCCAGACCTCGCGCCCAATGGCCAAGTGATAGAAGGCGTCATAGTCCGCCATCACCTGGGCCAGCATCAGCGCCGTTGCCAGCAGGATCAGCGCCCCACCTGCTGCTGTTCGCGCCCCGTCATTCACGCGGCGGCCCCGGCCACCGTCTGCTCCTTGGTGGCCGTGAAGGTAATCTTGTCGTGGGTTTCCTGGGTATGCTGCAGGTGCCAGGCATTGCGCGCCAAAAACACCGGGTCGCCGTCATGGTCCGTGGCGACGGCGGAGCGGTTGGCATCCAGAAACTGCTTCATGGTGTGACCGTCCGGCGCCGCCACCCATCGCGCGGTATGCAGCGCTGAGGTTTCAAAGATCACCGGGATCTCATATTCGGTGCGGATACGGTCGGCCAGCACGTCAAACTGCAAGGGGCCGACAACGCCCACGATCCAGTTGCTGTCGTACTCTGGCTTGAACACCCGTGCCACGCCCTCGCCGGCCAGTTGCTCCAGCGCCCGGCCCAGATGCTTGGCCCGCATGGGGTCCACGGGGCGCACCCGGCGCAGATGTTCCGGCGCGAAATTGGGGATCCCTGTCACGGCCACGTCTGGCCCATCGGTCAGGGTGTCCCCGATCCTCAGCGTGCCATGATTGGGGATGCCGATGATGTCGCCGGCGAAGGCCTCCTCCGCCAGTTCCCGGTCCTTGGCCAGGAACAGGGTGGGGTTGTGGACGTTCAGTTGCTTCTGCGTGCGGACGTGCTTGAGCTTCATGCCCCGCTTGAAGCGGCCGGAGGCCAGGCGCACGAAGGCAATGTTGTCCCTGTGTTTGGGGTCCATATTCGCCTGGATCTTGAAGACGAACCCCAGCACCTTGTCCCCCAGCGGGTCGATATCGCCGTTGCTGGTGGGCTGCGGGCGGGGGTGAGGGGCATGCAAGGCTAGCCCCTGGAGCAACTCCCGCACCCCGAAATTGTTGATGGCGGAGCCGAAGAAGATCGGGGTATGATGGCCGGCGGCGTATGCCTCTGGATTGAAGGGCGGCAGCGCGCCGCGGACCATCTCCACATCCTCGCGCAGCTTTGCCACCAATTCTTCAGGGATCAGTTCATCAATGCGCGGATCGTCGATGCCGTCGATTTGCTCGATCACGCCTCCGGCCTCGCTGCGGCCGGCCCGCTCCACCAGGATCAGGCGGTCATTCAGCAGGTCATAGACGCCCTTGAAATCGCGGCCCATGCCAATGGGCCAGGTGGCGGGGCTGATCTCCAACGCCAAGGTGTTTTCGATTTGGTCCAGCAGTTCAAACGGATCCAGCGCCTCGCGATCCATCTTGTTGATGAAGGTCATCACCGGGACATCCCGCAGCCGGCAGACTTCAAACAACTTCAGGGTCTGGGCCTCAATGCCCTTGGCCGCGTCAAGGACCATGACGGCGCTGTCCACGGCCGTCAGCACGCGATAGGTGTCTTCGCTGAAATCTTCGTGGCCCGGCGTGTCCAGCAGATTGAAGATGCGCCCGTCATAGTCATAGGTCATGACGGAGCTGGCGACAGAGATGCCGCGCTCTTGCTCCACCTTCATCCAGTCTGATCGCGCCCGGCGTTGCTCGCCCCGGGCCTTCACGGCACCGGCAGCCTGGATAGCACCGCCAAACAGCAGGAGCTTTTCGGTGAGGGTGGTTTTGCCGGCGTCCGGGTGGGAAATGATGGCGAAGGTGCGCCGCGCGCGGATGATGTCCTCAAGGCTGGGCGTCATGGCGGTATCTTAACTGCAAAAGGGGGCCAAGACGGCCCTGAACAGGGGGAAACGGGGGCAAGGCGGTCGGCGTCAGCGG
>CAZCBM010000129.1:0-9685 GCA_964496805.1 uncultured Rhodospirillales bacterium
GGGAATGCCGGTGATGGCGGTGCGGATCACGGCGCGCTTGACCCGGGTGGGCATGGCCTCCGACCCCGGCCAGGCCATGGCCACGCCAGCCGCGGCCATCGCCAGCGCCAGCCGCCGCTTGCCGATCAGCGCCAGCAGCCATGGCAGCGTGGTATCCGACCGGGTCAGGGTGCGATCCAGGTCGAACAGAACAGTTGGGGGATGGACGCTCATGGGTCATGCCGATACTGCTGGGACCGTCTGCCTGCAAGCCCTCCAATCCCCGTCCGTTCGCCATGGCTGATCCCCGCCTTCACATCACCGCCAGCGATGCGCCCCAGGCTCAGGAGGCGTTGGTGGCCCTGACCCAGCGCTATGGCACCGTGCCGCGCCTGGATGCGAATATCATCGTGGCCTTGGGGGGCGATGGCTTCATGCTCCATACCCTGCGCCAACTCCAGGGGCGCGGGACGCCGGTTTTCGGCATGAATCGCGGCTCTGTGGGGTTTCTGATGAACCCCTATTCGGAGGAGGATTTGCTGCAACGGGTGGCCACAGCGGAAGCGGTGGAGATCCACCCGCTGCGCATGACGGCCTATCGCGAGGGCGGCGGTATTGAGACGGCGCTGGCCATTAACGAGGTCAGCCTGCTGCGGGAGACCCACCAGGCGGCCAAATTGCGCCTGCAGGTGGATGGGCGACAGCGCCTGGCGGAGTTGATCTGCGATGGGGTGCTGTTGTCCACGCCTGCCGGCAGCACCGCCTATAACCTGTCCGCCGGTGGACCCATCATCCCGCTGGGGGCCAATGTGTTGGCGTTGACGCCGATCAGCGCCTTTCGCCCCCGTCGATGGCATGGGGCGCTGCTCAGCGAGAGCACAACTGTCCAGGTGGAAGTTCTGGAACAGCCCAAGCGACCGGTGGCGGCCAGTGCCGATGGGCAGGAGGTGCGGGACGTCAGCCGGGTGGAGATCACCGCAGCCCTGGAGATCCATCTCACCTTGCTGTTCGATCAGGGCACCGGTCTTCAGGAGCGTATCCTGAAAGAACAGTTCGCCACCTACTGAGGGTATTGGGGAGGGTCGTCGGTCGTGCTGCTGGGGTTGGTGCCGGAGGCGGATACACTGTTGCTGCGCCTGTGCGTTGCGGCGGTGGGCCTACTGGCGGTGACCATGCTGGCCGGCTGGGGCGGGCTGGTGGTGCTGAACCGTCTGGCCGTGCGCCTGATCATCCACCGCCTTGCCCGGGTGGCCCGTCGCCTGACCCGGCCGGGCCGGACGGCGGCCAGCCTGCGCTTTCGGGGCCATGTGGCGCTGGCGCTGGCGGTCAGCCTGGCGGTGTTGGTGGGGACGGTGGTGGACCAGGTGGGGTCGTTGCATCCGGTGCTGGATGGGCTGGGCCTGTCCCTGGCCTTGCTGGCTGGCCTGGGCATCGCCTACCCGATCCAGCGACTGCACGGCATCCTGGACGCCCTGGCAGAGCGTCGGTTGGACAAGGCACGCGCCACGGCCAGCGCCCTGATCCGCCAGGACAGGGCCTTGCCCGACTCCCACGGGTTGGTGCGCCTGGGCATGGAGGATGTGGCCCGTGCCAGTCTCACCCGCCTGGCCGGCCCCACCGTGGCTCTGGTGCTGGGCGGTGTTCCGGGTGTTCTGTTCTGGCTGGTGGCGGTAACCGGGGCCGCGGCCTTCGCCCAAGGGGGTGGCAGGCGCATGGCGGCAGCGGCCATGGCGTGGCGCCGCCGTCTGGGCTGGCCGGCGCTGACTTGGCTGATCCCAGGCCTGTGTGGCGCCTTGGCCCTGATCCCGGGGGCCTCGGCCCGGAAAGGGTTGCAGGGATTGTTCCAACCCCTGCCGGAGGGCGCCCACGGCCCTGAGGCACGGATGCTGGCCATGGTGGCGGGCTCCACCAACGTCGCGCTCGGGGGGCAGCCCTGGATTGGCCCCGGCTCGGCCCAGGTGGGGGCGGTGGCGGCTGTGCTGACCATTGCCCTGATCCGGGCGGCCAGCTTGGTTTGCGCTGTGGGGACGCTGGCCTTGGCGTGGCTGGTGCTCTATGTCCAGGCGCCGTGAGACGGCGATCACGTCCCGCTGTTTGCGCGCCGGTCCCCGCTCGGTTTCCGCCGGCCCCTCCAAGCCCACACCCTGCAGGCTGCCCCAACCATGTCCGCTGCCCCTGGATTTCCTGAGTTCCGTCAGATCATCGCTGGCTGGCCTGCGCCCGATCCGGCCCATGCTGCGGCCGTGGCCACGGTGCTGTCCCGGATCGAGCAACCCAGCGGTGGCCTTGGCCATTTGGCGGATTGGGCGGGATGGCTGGCCCACTGGCAGGGCAAAGACAAGCCGCAGGTGCGGCGTATCCGGCTGGCCCTGTTCCTGGCCAGCCATGGCGGTGCTGGGGAGGCGGATCATGCCCTGCTGGCCAGCCGGTTGGCCGCCATTCAGCAGGGCGAGGACCCGGTTCACCGCATTTGTGCCACCCAAGATGTGGAACTGCGGGCCTATGAAATGGCGCTGGATCGCCCCACGGCAGAGGCCACCCCGCGGATGACCGAGGCCGAGGCAGCCCACGCCATGAGCTATGGCATGATGGCAGTGGAGGATGGGGTTGACCTGCTGTGCCTGGGGTGCCTGGGGGCCGGGTCTGGACCAGCGGTGGCCAGTCTGGCAGCACCGGAGGGGCCCCGGGGGCTGGAGGCGTTGGCAACCCATGGTGGGTTTGAAATGGCGGCCCTGGCCGGTGCCATCATTGCCGCGCGGGTGGCGCGGGTGCCTGTGGTGCTGGATGATCTGGCCTCCCTGGCGGCAGCCGTTTGCCTGCTGGGGGAGGACCCGTCGGCCCTGGAGGGCTGCCTGATCCCTGCGGCCACAGGGGAGCCGGCCCTGGGTCCCCTGCTGACATCGCTTGGGCGTCAGCCTCGCGTCACGCTGGGCGGCGAAGCCTGGGCCGGAGCCGCCGCTGTGACGGCGGTGCCGTTGCTGCGCGCGGCCGCCAGCCTGGCCCATCCGGTGTCCCACCGGGCCGAGGGATGAGCAATGACCGAGGCCTGGGCGCTGGTGTCCGCGGCGGCCCGATCTCTTGCTGACCCTGAGGCGCGGAAGCGTCCGCCCTGCGGTGTCATAAGCATTCCATAATTCAGCCACGAAAGAGGTCATAAGTGTCGGCTAGATGCTGCCAGTCCGCAGCCAGCGAATGTGCGGACACCTCCATCACCACGGCCCCCATGAAACAGGGGACTCTCGATCCATGATCCGGACCCTTCTGGTGGCATTTGCCGCCACTGCCGCCTTTGCCCTGCCGGCCGCGGCCCAATGCGACCCCGGCGCTGAACTGGGTGCCATCCTGCCCGCTTATCAGGCACGGGTTGCTGCCCTCAGCGAAAACCCATCCGAGGAGAGCGCCAACGCCATTGCGGCTCTGGCAGAGCGTTTGAACGGCGCGGGGGAGAAGATTGCCGATGGCGACATGGAAGGCGCCTGCGCTGACTATGCCGACCTGCGGGAGGATCTGGGCGCTGCCCAGTGATGCCAGTCGCCTGACGCTGTGATATACAGCCGCGATATCAAAAGAAGGGGGGCGCGCGGTGTGTCCGGCCCCCCTCGCCGCTGTCGGAGCCTATGCCCATGCCTCGCCTGATCCGCCCCATCCTGCTGGCCACTGTTGGTCTCCTCCTGTCGGCGCCGGCCCACGCCCAATGCGATCCGGCCGCCGAGTTGAGCGCCATCATGGGCCCTTATCAGAGCCGCGTGAACGAGCTGACCAGCAACCCCACCGAGCAGAACCTGGCGCAGGTAAGCGATCTGGCCAACCAATTGAATGGTGCGGGGCAGAAGCTGGCCAATGGGGACAAGGCCGGTGCTTGTGCGGACTATGCCGCCCTAAAAGCGCGCCTGGGGGTGCGCTGACGCTCCTTCGGGCCCCCAATAAGCTGCCAAATATGCGCTGCCAGCCGTGAGCTGCCGACCGTGAACGGCTAACTAACCGTGCGCTGCTAACGGTGCCAAAGCCCACGCTAACCCCAGGTCCGTCCGGCTGGGGAGTGGGGGCTGGTGCGGACCCTATCTCGCCGAAACGCGCTTTAGCTCCCCGCGCCTTCGCCCCCGTGGAACCAGTCATAGACCTTCTGAGCCACGGCCTCGCTGATCCCCTCCACCGCGGACAAATCCTTCAGCCCGGCCTTCTTGATGGCTTTGGCGGAGCCGAAATGGAGCATCAGGGCCTTCTTACGCTTGGGGCCGATGCCGGGGATTTCGTCCAGGGGATTGAGGCTGATCGCCTTTTCCCGCCCCTTGCGATGGCTGCCGATGGCAAATCGATGGGCCTCATCCCGTAGCCGCTGCAAGAAGAACAGCACCTCATCATTGGGCGGCAACAGGAAGGGGTCGCGCCCGGGGATGAAGAACCGCTCGCGCCCCGCATCCCGGTCCGGCCCCTTGGCCACGCCGACCAAGGGCACATCCGTGATCCCCAGTTCCGTCAGTTCCGCCAGCGCTGCGTTCAGTTGCGGCAACCCGCCATCGATCAGCACCAGATCTGGCCACACTCCTTGATCCCGGTCGGGATCCTCGGTCTGCGCGCGGGCAAAGCGCCGCCGCATCACCTCCCGCATCATCGCCACATCATTCCCGGCGGCGCCGGGATCCTTGATGGAGAACTTGCGGTAGTGTTTCTTCAGAAAACCATCCGCCCCCGCCACGATCATGGCGCCATAGGCGTTGGCCCCCTGGATGTGGGAGTTGTCGTAAACCTCGATCCGCTCCGGGCGATCCGCCAGCCCGAACAGCGTGGCCACCCCCTCCAGATAACGGCGCTGGCTGGCGCTCTCGGCCTGGTGGCGCTCCAGGGCATGGCGGGCATTGGTCAGCGCATTGTCCACCAGCCGGCGCCGCGGCCCGCGCTGCGGGGTGAACAGCTTGACCTTCACGGTGGCAGTGAGGCTCAGCGCCTCCGCCAGCAGGGCCGCCTCTGGCATCGGATGGCTTACCATCACCTCCCGCGCTGCCGGCTTGTCCTGATAGAACTGGCCGATGAAGGCGGTCAGCACCTCCTCGTCACTGGCGTCGGCCTCGTGATCGGGGAAGAAACTGCGGGAGCCGTAATTCTGTCCGCCGCGATAGAACAAGACCTCGATACAGGCCGCGCCCCCGGCCCGGTGCAGGGCCAGAATATCAGCATCCTGGATGCCCTCCACATGGACATCCTGCGTGGATTGGATGATGGTCAGGGCCTTGATCCGGTCCCGGTAGCGCGCCGCCACTTCGAATTCCAGGCGTTCGCTGGCGGCCTGCATCTCCTCGGCAAACTGGCCCTGGACGGTGCGGGATTTGCCCTCCAAATACGCCACGGCCAGCGCCACCTGCTGGGCATACTCCTCCTTGGAGACATAGCCGACGCAGGGGGCCGTGCACCGCTTGATCTGGTATTGCATGCAGGGCCGGCGCCGGTTGGCGAAGTCATGATCCTTGCAATTGCGCAGCAGAAACGCCTTTTGCAGGGCATCCAGCGTGCGCTTGACTGATCCGGCCGATGCAAACGGGCCAAAATAGCGGCCCTTGCGGTGGCGGACGTTGCGATGCTTCACCAGTACCGGATAATCATGGTCCTGATAGAGGGCGATAAACGGATAAGACTTATCGTCCCGTAGTAAAATATTATAGCGCGGTCGATGCTGCTTGATAATGTTGGCTTCCAGTAGCAACGCCTCGGGCTCGGTATGGGTGCCCGTGGTCTCAATACGCAGGGTCTCCGCCACCATGCGGCGCTTATAGCCGGGCAGGTTGCCCAGGCTGGCATAGGAGATCACCCGTTTGGAGAGGGCGCGCGCCTTACCCACGTACAACACCTCATCCTGGGCGCCGATGAAGCGATAGACTCCGGGGGTGGCCGGCAGGTTTTTGGCCGTTTCCCGCACCACCTCCGTACCGCGATTGATGTCCGGTTTAACGATGGCCGCGCGCAGCACCACCTGCCCATCGGCATCGCGCAGCACGGCGGGGGCTCTGGTCTCCTGCGGGGAGAGGTCGGGACGGTGGGGGGTGTCGGTCATGGGACGGAATGCTGGGGCCTTCAGGCGGCGGAGGCAAAGGCCGGATGGACCGTCACCTCCATCCCATCATAGGCCAGTTCCACGCCGGGCGGGAGGATCTCCTCCGTCCAGGTGCGATAGTCCACCCCGGTGGACAGGCTGGATAGGATTGTCCGACGGGCGCCCACCCGTGCGACCCAATCCAGGACTTGGGCCAGATGGGCATGGCTGGGATGAGGGCGCTGGCCCACGCAATCCACCACCCATGTGTCCACCCCGTCCAGCGCCTCAAGCGCAGCCTCGTCCAGGGTGTGAACGTCCAGGCAATAGGCAAAGGACCCGAACCGGTAGCCAATGGCGGTGGTGGTGGCATGGTCCATCAGGATGGGGATCACCGGCGCGAAATCCAGGGGCTGCCCTGGCACCACCAGACGCGGGTCGAGGAAGGGCTGATAGATCTGTTCAACGTGTTTGCCCGGTTCCACAAACACATAGCCGAAGCGATCCTTGAGGATGCCCATGGTCTTTGCGTCGGCATAGGTGGGCACCGGCGGCTCGTTGTGCCAGGCGATGAACCGCAAGTCGTCGATCCCGTGGGTGTGGTCGGCATGCTCATGGCTCACCAGCACATGGCTCAACCGCTCCAGGCGATTGTCCAGCCATTGCCGCCTCAGGTCCGGGCTGAAGTCGATCAGGATCGCCAGATCACCCCATTGGATATAGGCGCTGGTTCGCATGCGATGGTTGCGCGGGTGATCAGGATCGCACCGGCCCCAGCCGAAGCCCAACACCGGGACCCCGCCGCTGGTGCCGCAGCCCAGGATGGTGACACCCAGCGGCTGGGTCAGCAAGTCCGCCCGGGGATGATCGCTCAGCGCTGATCTCACGCCGCCAACGCCTGGGATGTGTCGGCCTTGGGGAACAGGGTCTTGAAGTTCTCCGTCGTGGCCGCCCACAGTGCCTCAGGGGAGACGCCCTTCAGGTCCGCCACAACCTTGGCGGTCTCCACCACCATTGCTGGCTCACACTTTTTCCCGCGGTAGGGTTGGGGGGCGAGGTAGGGCGCATCGGTTTCCACCAGCAGCCGATCCAACGGAACCTCTCGCACGATGTCCCGCAGATCAGCCGACTTGGGGAAGGTGACGATGCCGGATAGGGAGATGTGCAAGCCCAATTCCAAGCCCGTCATGGCCAAATCCCGGCCACTGGAGAAGCAGTGGAGCACCCCGGTGAGGCGCCCCTGGCTCTCCTCCCGCAGGATTTGGGCCACGTCGTCATCGGCATCGCGGGCATGGATCACCACCGGATAGCCGCCCTCCACGCAGGCCCGCAGGTGGGTGCGGAACACGGTGGCCTGATTGGCCGGTGTGGATTTGGTGTAGAAGTAATCCAATCCGCATTCGCCAATGCCCACCACTTTCGGGTGCTGGGCCAAGGTGAGCAGGTGATCCGGGGTCGTGTCCGGCTCCTGATCGGCGTGATGGGGGTGGGTGCCCACGGTGCAACTCACACCGGGCCGGGTCTCCGCGATGTCCAGCACCCGGGGAAACGCTTCCAGCGTGGTGGAGATGGTCAACAGGTGCCCCAGGCCGGCCGTGCGGGCGCGCGCCAGGATATCGTCCCTGTCGGCCTGGAAATAGTCGAGATGGCAATGGCTGTCGATCAGCATAGGCGAACCAAACGGAGCGGGGGGCACGAGGCCCCACAAGATGGGGAGGAATTGCCCGTGGTCTACCCCGTCCGGTCCGCTGCCTGCAAGGCAGGCGCGGCCGGTTGATCGATCTTGCCCACAGGCCTTAGGCGTTCTTTTGGAACAGGAACTCGTCGGGGTTGGGGACCGGCTGATGCTGGCAGGCCAACGCAAAGCCCTGATAGACGCGGTAATAATACCAGACCACCACCGCGAGGTTCACCAAAAAGGCCAGAATGCCCAAACCGATCAGGCCAAAGATCACTCGTACAACGAACCCACCCACCACGCTGACCAAACAACCGATAATGAATGTGCGCAGCAGCCATGTGTAATGGCTTTGCTCCCAGCCCTGCGCATTTTTGAAGCGCATGATCACCAGGGCCAGGGATACAAGGTTAGCCAGCGGTATGAACGCCAGCATGTAGGTTTTCTTCAGGTCAATGCCGTTGATGATCTTCTGGAAAGTGTCATTGGGCACGGGATGGACCTCCACCAGGGAACAGATATCAGCAAACCAGAATGCGCTTAAAGCAGGGGACACCGATTTGGAATTGGCACCCCTGCTGTCGCGTTCTGGTGGTCGCTCGGATGATCCCCTCCGTGGCGTTGCCACTTTAGGGTCCTACGCTCCAGGCGCGGTGGCGAAGACACCCCCCAAAGGTGGCGAGAGTGGGGAGGGAAGGGGGCGCTCCTGCACCTGTTTGCGATGGTGGCTTTGCTCCCGCTCCGGGGCTCCCCCCCTGGCAGGGCGGCACGCCGGTTCCCATGTGCGTCACAGTTGGGCTCACGCCACAGCCTCACCCTCGCTCTCTCCCTCACCCTCACCCCAACGGAGCCTCCGCGTCATGAAAGCCGTCGGCTACACCCAGAGTTTGCCCGCCAGCGAGCCTGCCAGTCTGGTGGACGTCACGCTGCCCGATCCCACCCCAGGCCCCCGGGATGTGTTGGTTCGGGTGGAGGCTGTCTCAGTCAACCCGGTCGATACCAAGATCAGGATGCGCGCCGCCCCCGGGGAGGGCGAGCCGCCGAAGGTGCTGGGCTATGATGCAGCGGGGGTCGTGGAGGCCGTGGGCAGTGCCGTCAGCCTGTTCAAGCCCGGCGATGCGGTCTGGTACGCCGGCGACATGACCCGCCCCGGCACCAACAGCGAACGGCATCTGGTGGACGAGCGGCTTGTTGGCCCAAAGCCGCAGAGCCTGGATTTTGGCCCGGCTGCCGCGCTGCCGCTGACTGGCCTGACGGCCTGGGAGTTGATGTTCGATGGCATGGGGATCCAGGAGGCGGCCGGTGATGGCGAGACCCTGCTGATCCTGGGCGGTGCCGGCGGGGTGGGGTCGATCATGATCCAACTGGCCAAGGCGCTGACCGGGCTTACGGTGGTGGCGTCTGCCTCCCGCAGCGAAACCCAGGAGTGGGTGCGCCGCATGGGGGCGGATCATGTGGTGGACCACCGCCAGCCTCTGGGTCCCCAGATGGACGCGCTGGGCCTGAAGCCCCGCTATGCCGCCCTGCTCACCGCCTCCCACCAGCATTACGCGCCGGTGGTGGACCTGCTGGAGCCCTTTGGCGCCATTGGGCTGATTGATGATCCCACTGAGCCCCTGGACATCATGCTGCTGAAGCGCAAGGCGCTGAAACTGGCGTGGGAGTTCATGTTTGCCCGGGCGTTGTTCCAGACCCCGGATATGATCCGACAGCATGAGATCCTGACCCGCCTGGCGGCACTGGTGGATGCTGGAACGGTGCAGAGCACGGCCAGCAGCGTCGGCGGCCCGATTTGTGCGCAGGCGCTGCGCGCAGCCCACGTGGCGCAGGAAAGCGGCTCGGTCATCGGCAAACAGGTGTTGGCTGGCTGGGCCTGAGCCGCTCTCCCCTCTCTCCCTCTCCCCTCTCCCCTCTCCCCAAGCCCCTCTGACAAACCGTTCCACCTTTCGGAATGGCAGTCCACAGCCATTGATCGGCGGCAGGCACTGTGGTGTGTGCGGCGC
>CAZCBM010000130.1:0-9634 GCA_964496805.1 uncultured Rhodospirillales bacterium
CGGCGCGCCCACGCAGCCCCGGCCGCTGACGCAGCGACCCCAACTGGTCCTGTCCGCCCGGCGTTCCACCTGGTCAGCCGATGAGACCTTGGACCCTGCAAAGGTCGAGACCCTGAGCCAGCAGGTGATGGCCCGTGACCAACACACCTGCCTTTATTGTGGTTTCCAGTCCCCCACCGATCAGGAACTCCACCATCTGGATGATGATCATGGGAACTGGTCGGTGGATAACCTGTCGGTCATCTGTAGCTTTTGCCACATGAGCTTTCATGTGGGCCGCTGCGGCCTGATGGGGGAAGCGGAGGTCATCTGGCTGCCGGAGATCAGCCAACCTGGCCTTAATCATCTCTGCCGGGCCATTTTCGTGGCCCTGCGGAGCGATGATGCCGTGCGCCAGGGGGCGGATGCGTTGTATGCGGCGCTCCGGGCGCGCAGCGATGATGCCCGCCGCCGCTTGGGCACCTCCGACCCGGCTGACCTGGGGGAAGCCATGCTGGCGCTGACGCCAGAGGCCTATGAGCGACGGGCGGAGAGCCTGAATGGGCTCAAGCTGCTCCCGCTGGGGCGCAAGATCGTCCAGGATAAGGATGTGTTTCCGGAGGTCCTGGATCGGTGGACCAAGCCCGGTGGGCCGTTTGAGAAGTTCGGCCCTGACACCTGGAACAGCCTGCTTGCCCGGATTGAAGCCGACGCGTTGGCCAGGTGAGACCCGCTGGCCAGGGAAGGCGTCCCGGCCTATGCTCGCAAAGATCACGGTGGGTGCCGCTGGCCCCGCACAGCAGAGAAGGGGAGCCCCGGCATGGGCCTGCTGAGCTTCGTCGAGAATACCATCGCCATGCTCTCCATGGGCCTGCGGCAGCCATTGGCGGCGTTTTGCAAGCTGGAGACCGTGGAGGATGAATACACCTTCGTTTCCGGCGATGGCAGCCTGGTGAGCCTGCTGCGGATTGACGGCGCCTTCAAGCTGGTGGGGGAGCGGGAGTTGGCCCAGATCGTTGATGGGGCCAGCCTTGCCATGGCGCCCTATCTGGAACGGCCCGGGCATGCCCTGCAGTTCTATTTTCTGAACGATCCCGACGGCGCAGGGCGGGAGGTTGCCAAGGCCCTGGTCTCCGCCGAACGCACCGCCAAGGCGGTGGGGCTGGACCTGAGCGACCTGTTCACTGAGCGCAAGCGCGTGCTGCCAGAGTTCCTGTCCGCGGAGGCATGCTATATTGCCCTTTGGACCCGCCCGGTGAGCCTGACCAAGGCCCAACTCAAGGCCGCCATGGCGGACAACAAAGAGTTCTTGAAGGCCATGCCGCCGGCCGGATCGGCCCAGACCCTGCAGCATGTGGCCGACGGTCTTCGGACCCGGCACAAGGCCTTTGTCGCCCAGACCCAAAGCGATTTTGAAACCCTGGGCCTGCTGTGCGAGCTGGAGACGGTGCACGAAGGGCTGCGTGCCATTCGCCACCAGATCTTCCCGGAGCTATCCACCAGCAATTGGAAGCCCTGCTTACCCGGCGACAAGGTGCCGGCCCGGGTGCCGGAGAATGGCGAGAAGCGGGACATCTCCAGCCTCATCTGGCCGCGCCTGTCGGAGCAGATTTTTGTGCGCGATGGGGAGGTGGTGAACCCCTCCGCGGTGCGCATCGGGGCCAACATCTGGACCAGCGTGGACCTGATCCTGGCACCGGAGGAAACCCAGGCCTTCAGTGTGCTGCTGGCGCGCATGAATGAGACCGACGCCCCCTGGCGGGTGTCGTTCATGCTGGAGGGGGCGGGCCTGGCAGCGGTGTCCATGAAGGGGATCGTCGCGTCGATTCTGGCCTGGGCCTCGGATGACAACAAGAAGATCCACCGCGCGGTCAAGGATCTCCAGGCGCTGCAATTGGATGGGACTACCATCGTCAAGCTGCGGGTCAATTTCGCCACTTGGGCACCGGTGGGGGAGGAGCGGTTGCTGCGCGAGCGGGCCGCCACCCTGCTGCGATCGGTGGAAGGATGGGGCAATGCCCAGGCCACCGACCAAGCGGGCGATCCGCTTGAGGGGGTGATGAGCTCCGCCCTCGGTCTTGCGGTGGCCTCCACGGCGCCGGCGGCCGCGGCGCCTCTGGCCGATGCCGTGCGCTGGCTGCCCTGGTCGCGACCGGCCAATCCGTGGCGCCGTGGTGCGGTGATGTTCCGTACCAACGATGGCAAACCCTGGCCTTACCAGCCCGGCTCCTCCCTCCAGACCAGCTTCATCGATTTGGTGTTTGCCCCGCCGGGCTACGGTAAGTCGGTGCTGATGAATACGGTCAATCTGGCCGTGTCTCTAGCCCCCAGCACCACCACCACCGTCAACGGCCAGTTGCCGCGCATCGCCATCATCGACATCGGCCCCTCCTCTTCCGGCTTGGTGAGCCTGTTGAAGGAGGCCCTGCCGGACACCCGGCGCCATGAGGTGGCTTATCACCGGTTGCGCATGGAGCCCAGCAACGCCATCAACATCTTCGACACCCAGTTGGGGTGCCGCAAGCCCATGCCCACGGAGCGGGCGTTCATCGTGAACATGCTGACCCTGCTGGCAACGCCGGTGGGCAGCCGGGCGCCCTATGATGGCATCACCGATTTGGTGGGCATCGTGGTGGACGAACTCTACAAGATGTTCGCCGATGCGGCGCAGCCGCGGCCCTATAGCCCGTCCGACGATCTGGACGTGGACGAAGCGTTGCAGCGCAACCTGATCAAGGTGCCGGACAAGCCCACTTGGTGGGACTTGGTGGACATCTTTTTCAAGAAGGGAAAAATCCGGGAGGCCTTGCTGGCCCAGCGCCACGCCGTGCCGTTGCTGCAAGATGTGGTGTTGGCTGCGCGAAGCCGGGCGGTGCAGGATTTGTTTGGGGAGACACGGGCTCCCACCGGGGAACCCATTGTGGAGGCGTTCACCCGGATGATTTCCGGCGCCATTCGGGAATACCCCATCTTGGCCAGCCCGACCCGCTTCGATATCGGGGCGGCCCGCGTCGTCTCCCTGGACTTGGACGAGGTGGCGCCCCGGGGGGGCGAGGCCGCCGACCGGCAAACCAGCGTCATGTATATGCTGGCGCGTCATGTGCTGGCCCGCGACTTCTATCTCAATGAGGAAACGGTGAAGTCCATGGCGCCGGAGATCCGGCCCTATCACATGAAGCGCGCACGGGAGATGCGGGAGACGCCCAAGCGGCTCGTGTATGACGAATTTCACCGCACCAGCGCTTCGGATGCCGTGCGCTCCCAGGTGCGGATTGACATCCGCGAAGGCCGTAAATGGGGCGTCCAGATCTGTCTTGCGTCGCAGCTTCTGGAGGATTTCGACGGGCAGATGGTGGACCAGGCCACCGGTGTTTGGATCCTGGGCACCGGCTCCGAGGCTGCGGTGGAGGAATCAGTGAAGCGCTTCGGCCTCTCCGCCACCTCGGAATTCGTCATCCGCAATCGGTTGACCGGTCCCGGCCGTGGCGGTGCCCCGTTCTTGGCCATGCTGAAACTCAAGAACGGCCGCTACGAGCAGTTCTTGGTCAATACCTTGGGGCCAGTGGAATTGTGGGCCATGTCCACCACGGCGGAGGATGCCGCCATCCGCCAACGCCTTTACGCCATCGTGGGCCCCGCCAGCGCCCGCGCCCGTCTGGCCAAGCGTTTCAAGGGTGGGTCAGCCAAGGGGGAGATCGAGCGGCGGATCAACGAACAGATGGACAGCGGCGCCAACGAGGAAAAGGCCTCGTCCAGCGTGCTGGACGAGATCGTCAACGAATTGGCAGCGATGGATATGGATTGAGTGGCGAAAGAAAGGGACACCGATTTGGACTCGGTACCCCTGCGGTCGGTTATTCGTGGGCACTTGAAAGAGCCCCTCCGTGGCGTTGCCCCTCTGGGGTCCTGGGCTCTATGCCCGCTGACGGTCCTGCCCGTAATGAACGACAGTGGCCAAAGCGTCGTCGGATCGCAGATTCCAGAGTGTTCCAAACACCCGATCACTCTGTATTGGGGAATGGATGCTTCTGAGGGCTCCCGCAGGGCTTGTGGGGTTGGCTTGACATTTCGCTGGTTGGTTAGTAGATTGTTTTTATGGAGAGGTGCTGCGCCTTTGGGGTGAGCTGCTCTCGCTATGGAGATGGAGGCATCAATGGGCCCGGTCACTGACATGTAAGCTTGCCTTCTTAGGCAGCTAAAAGAAAGAGAAGGGTCGTGATGCAGGTCGCGGCCCTTTTTGTCCGATTGGGGGGTACCGTGATTGAAGCCCTTGCCCTTGTGGGTTTGGTTGCGATTGGCTTGGGCCTTTCTGAGTTGGTGTTGGCTCTCGAAAGGCGCGGGGCTCGCCGCCGCCTCTATCGTCGGCGGGCCGTTTCAGTCTTGTTCGTATTGGCGATCCTTGCAGCGATACTCTTTCTTCGAGAAGAGGTTGGTGCTTTGACGGGGCCGGTGGTGTTGTTGCTCTCAGCGTCGTTGGCAACGGCTGGCTGGGTGCTCAACCTGTCCGAATCGCGCTGGCAGGCGCGAGAGCAATTTACGATCAAAATGATAGAAAAATATCTTCTTGACGGTGAGATGGATCAAAATCGTCTTGCATTATCGCGTCGCTATCCGGTTGGCACTGAGATATCTTTCGATGATGCACGGCGCCTTCATGATGAGTATAGGTCGATGAAAGTCTATCAGGCCAATAAAAATGGCGATAGGCCAATTGCCTATAGTCTATACTATATTTTGAATTTTTGGGAGCTGTTGGCGCAAGGGGTGCGGTACGGTCAATTGGAAGAGCAGGTACTGAAGCAATATTTTAAGGCAACGTTGTTGGCGGTAGCCAAAAAGACCATTCACGTCATCAGAATTGAGAGAGGTACGACTCCAATAGAGGTCCCTGGTTGTACATCCAGCCCCGCAGCCTTTGAGAACTTGGTCTGGCTGGCCCAGCGCTGGCAACAGATCAGGATTGATGCTGTCCCTCCGCGCGCCCAAACAGCCAACCGCTCAAGGTCCAGGCGATGATGGCACCGGTCACCTGCGCCAGAATGAAAGCCGGGGCGTGGGCGGGGAGGATGCCGCTGAAACTGTCCGTCAGGGAGCGGGCCACCGTCACTGCCGGGTTGGCGAAACTGGTGGAAGCCGTGAACCAATAGGCCGCTGTGATGTATAATCCCACCTACATGGGCACCGCGCTGGGGCGTGCCCGCAGGGTGCCCGGGATGGTCAGCACCAGCCCGAAGGTGGCCACAACCTCCGACAGCCACTGCCCGCCACCGGTCCTCTCATTGATGGAGGGGGTAAGGATTGGTGCCTCGAACATGCCGTGGGCCAAGGCCACGCCGCCAAGCCCACCCACCATCTGAGCGACCACAAACAAACCGGCCAGCGCTGGGGACAATTCCCGCCTAAGGGCGAAGACCAGGGTGACGGCCGGGTTGAAATGGGCGCCGCTGACCGGTCCCGGCGTGGTGATGAGCACCACCAGGATCGCGCCGGTGGGCAGTGTGTTGCCCAGCAGGGCCAGGGCCACATTCCCGCCCGCCAATCGTTCTGCCATGATCCCGCTGCCCACCACCGTGGCCAGCAGGAGCGCCGTGCCCAACGCCTCCGCCGCCAGCGATCTGGACACCGCCCCGTCGCTCTTGCCCTCGGGCATGGCTGCTCTCCCGTCTTTCCATTCGACGACACTGGAAATATCGTAGTGTCCGGGCGCCGGCAAGGGGGCTTGGGGCGGATGCCACTTTGTTGAAGGCCTGCGACCGCACCGGGATCAGGGGGCCGGCACGCCACAGCGCGTTGCGCCGGGATAATGTCAGCCCCATCCCCCGCCGGGCCTCCCCCCAAACAGGCCACCTTCCCCCCGGCCATCAATGGCGATGATCCTGTCGCGGGCGGCCGGATGGGGGTGGCCGGATAGGGGATGGGGCTGGTCGAGCAAGGGGGGCCGGCCCCGTGGTTGTTGTCCCGGCTGCGCCGAGGCCGCAGCGCAAGCCGAAGCCGGTCTCAGCGCTGTTGCTGCTGTCGCTGCGCCTTGACACTGCCGGGGCCTGCGCCCATCCCTCCCCCCTTGTTTCGCTTCCCATCGCCTGGACACCCTCCCTGTGGCTGCCTCCCCCAAAGCCGCCGCCAAGCGCGGCGCCCCCGCCCCGTTGATCGATCGCCCGCACCGGTTCCTGCCGGCGGATGGCGGAGAATTGACCCTGGGCGGTGTGCCCACGGGGGTGGACGCGCTGGTCCTGGCGGAGGTCGCTCGCCTATCACCCAAGGGCGTGATCCATATCGCGCCGGATGATGCGGCGGTGGACCGGCTGCAGGCCGCGCTCAGCTTCTTTGCCCCGGATGTGCCCACCCGCCAGTTCCCCGCCTGGGATTGCCTGCCCTATGACCGCGCCAGCCCGCGCCCGGAATTGCAGGGCCAGCGCCTGGATACGCTCAGCCAGTTGCTGGCCCATGATGGCAAGCGCCCACTGCTGCTGCTGACCACCGTCAATGCCGTCACCCAGCGGGTGCTACCGCCTTCGGTGCTGTCTGGGGCGGTGATTCAGGCCCGGGTGGGGGGACAGTTGAGCGATGAACAACTCAAGGACGCGCTGATCCGCACTGGCTACAGCCGCACCGACACCGTGCGGGAGCCCGGCGAATTCGCCATCCGGGGGGGCATCATCGACCTGTTCCCGGCGGGGGAGGAGGACCCCCTGCGTCTGGACCTGTTCGGTGATGAGGTGGAGAGCATCCGTACCTTTGACCCCCTGACCCAGCGCACCCAGAGCGACATCAAGGGCTTTGTCCTGCGCCCGGCCAGCGAGGTGTTTTTGGACCCGGACAGTATCCAGCGGTTTCGCACCCGCTACCGCGAGGCCTTCGGCGCGGTGCGCGGCGATGATCCGCTGTATGAGGCGGTGAGCAGCGGGCGCAAGTTCCTGGGCATGGAGCACTGGTTGCCCTTGTTCCATGACCTGCTGGCCACCCTGTTCGACTATCTGCCCGGCGCCATCATCACCCGGGGCGATCAGACGGACGAGCAGGTCGGCGCCCGCTGGGCCATGGTCACCGATTTCTATGAGGCGCGGACCCACGCGTTGCAGCTGGGGTCTGCCGGGGGCGGCGCGATCTACAAGCCCGTGGCACCGGGGGAGATGTTCTTGGGCCCGCAAGATGTGGCGCGTTGCCTCTCCCACCGGGGCCGCTTGGTATTGAGCCCGTTCAAGCCCGTCGATGGGGCCGAGGGGCAGGTTGAGGTGGGCGGCCGGCGGGGCCACGACTTCACTGTTGAGCGCAAAGACAAGGAAACCCCGCTGTTCGAGGCGGTGCGCAGCCATGTGGTGAGCCAGCGAGAGGGCAACAACCGGGTGCTGGTGGCCGCCTATTCGGAGGGCTCCCGTGAGCGCCTCCAGGGCTTGTTCAACGAAAATGGCATTGTCCCTTGCGGCAAGGCCAAGAGTTGGGACCAGGCGGCACAATTGCCAAAGCGCACCATTGCCATGGTGGTGTTGGGGATTGAAAGCGGGTTCACCCTGCCGGGCCTAACCGTGTTGTCCGAGCAGGACATTTTGGGCGACCGCGTGGCCCGCGCCCAGGCCCGACGCAAACGCAAGGCGGACAATTTCCTCACCGAGGTGTCCAGCCTCCACGCCGGCGATCTGGTGGTCCATGTTGAACATGGCATTGGCCGGTTTGAGGGGTTGGAAACCCTGGACACCGATGGCGCGGCCCATGATTGCGTCAAGCTGAGCTATCAGGGCGGGACACTGTTCGTGCCGGTGGAGAACATCGATGTGCTCTCCCGTTACGGCAAGGATGGGGAGACCGTGGCGCTGGACAGGCTGGGCGGGGCCGGATGGCAGGCCCGCAAGGCGGCGGTCAAGAAGCGCCTGAAGGACATGGCCGATGCCCTGATGAAGGTGGCGGCCAGCCGGATGCTTCGCACCCAGGATCCCTTGCCTACCCCTGATGCGGAGTACAACCGCTTCGCCGCCGGGTTCCCTTATGCTGAGACCGATGACCAGCTCAACGCCATCGGCGCGGTTCAGGAGGACCTGTTGGGCGGTCGCGCCATGGACCGGCTGGTGTGCGGCGATGTGGGATTTGGCAAGACGGAGGTGGCGCTGCGCGCAGCCTTCATCGCGGCCATCAACGGTATGCAGGTGGCCGTGGTCACGCCCACCACCCTCCTGGCCCGTCAGCACTATCGCAACTTCGTGGACCGTTTCCGGGACTTCCCGATCCAGGTGGGGCAGCTTTCCCGCCTCGTGACCGGCAAGGAGGCCAAGCAGATCAAGGACGGGCTGGCCCGGGGTGATGTCAATATCGTCATCGGCACCCATGCGCTGTTGGCCAACAGCATCCGTTTCGATCACCTGGGGCTGTTGATCGTGGATGAAGAGCAGCGGTTTGGGGTCAAGCAGAAGGAAAAGCTCAAGCAACTGAAGTCCGACGTCCATGTCCTCACCCTCACCGCGACGCCCATTCCGCGGACGCTGCAACTGGCCATGGCCGGGGTTCGGGAGTTGAGCCTGATCGCCACACCGCCGGTGGACCGCCTGGCGGTGCGGACCTTCGTCTTGCCCTTCGATCCAGTCGTGGTGCGCGAAGCGCTGATGCGCGAGCACTTCCGCGGGGGGCAGAGTTTTGTCGTCTGTCCGCGGATTGAGGACCTGAAGGACATGCAGGAGCGACTGGCCAAATTGGCCCCTGAATTGAAGGTTGTGGTGGCCCACGGGCGCCTGCCCGCTGCTGAACTGGAGGAGGTGATGGGCGCCTTCATCGATGCCCAATATGACGTGCTGCTGGCCACCAACATCATTGAAAGCGGCATCGACATCCCCAACGCCAATACGCTGGTGGTGCACCGGGCCGACCTGTTTGGGTTGGCCCAACTCTATCAGATCCGTGGGCGCATCGGCCGCGGCAAGATCCGGGGCTATGCCTATCTCACCCACGATGTGCAGAAGCCCATCAGCAAGTCCGCCCGCGAGCGCCTGCACATCATCGAGACCCTGGACACGTTGGGCGCTGGCTTCACCCTGGCCAGCCATGACATGGACATCCGGGGGGCGGGTAACCTGCTGGGGGAGGAGCAGTCTGGCCACGTCAAGGAAGTGGGCGTGGAACTCTATCAGCAGATGCTGGAGGAGGCGGTGGCCGCCGCCAAGGGTGCCGGCGAGGCGGCAGAGGCCTGGAGCCCGCAATTGCATCTGGGCCTGCCGGTGATGATTCCGGAGGACTATGTCCCCGACCTGACTGTGCGGCTGTCGCTATACCGCCGGGTCTCGGATCTCACCGATCCGGCGGCGGTGGACGACATGAAAGTGGAGATGATCGACCGCTTTGGTGCCCTGCCGGTGGAGGTGGACAATCTCTTCACCGTGGTTGGGCTCAAGGCGCTGTGCCGTCAGGCCAATGTCGAGCGCATGGACGTGGGACCCAAAGGGGCCGTTATCACCTTCCGGGAGGATACGTTCCCCAATGTTGAAGGGCTGCTGCTGTATGTGTCCGGATCGGCGGGCACCATTCGCATTCGCCCGGACAACAAGCTGGTAGTTGCCCGGGGATGGGAGGGCGAGGAGCAGCGCCTGAAGGGCGCGGCCAAGGTCCTGGGGGAACTGGCGGAGATGGCCCGGGGCACGAAAGCGGGCTGACCCGCGCGCCGGAACTTGGTATG
>CAZCBM010000131.1:0-9624 GCA_964496805.1 uncultured Rhodospirillales bacterium
GGGCGCTGCGCTGGGCAGCCTCGGCATTCTCGGCATCCCCCAACGCCTCATAGACGCGGGACAAGGTGAGGGCCACGGTCACCGCTTGCTCGCGGTCACCACGGCTGCGGAAGGCCTCCAGGGCAATGCTCAGGCTGACAGAGGCGTCGGGCAATCGCTCCGCCTGCTGTTGGATGGTCCCGCACCGGGCCGCCACGTCGGCCGCCGCCGGCCCGGCCTGGATCAACCGCAGTTCGGCGCCTCGGCAAGCCTCTGCCGCCTCCGCCGGTCGCCCGGCCTCGCTCAGCATATCCAGGGTCGCAGTCAGATCGTCCAGCCCCTCAGCCCGCACCGGTGCGGCCATAAGGATAGCTGCCAGCCCCAGCCGCCAGCCCTGTCCGGCCCGCCGGCCCATCAGTCCGCCGTGTCCTGCTCTCGTGCCAGCGCCCGCCACCCGATGTCCCGGCGGCAATAGCCCTCGGGCCAGTCCACACGATCAACCTGGGCGTAGGCGGCGCGCTTGGCCTGAGTGACGCTGTCGCCAAAGCCCACCACGGTCAGCACCCTCCCGCCGGTGGCGATCAGGTTGCCGGCCTCATCGGCGCCCGTGCCCGCATGGAAGATCAGGCTGTCCTCGGTTCCCTGAGGCAGGGGGGCGATGCGGGTGCCCTTGGGATAGCTGCCGGGATAGCCCCGGGTGGCCAGCACAACACCCAAGGCGCGGCGGGGGGTCAGCACCACTTGGTCGGCAACGCTGGCCAACTCCCCCCGCGCTGTGGCCAGACACAGGCGCAGCAAGTCCGTCTCCAGGCGGGGCAGGATCACCTGCGCCTCGGGATCACCGAACCGGCAATTGATCTCCAGCAGTTTGGGACCGTCGCTGGTGACCATCAGCCCGGCAAAGAGGACGCCACGATAGGGGCAACCGCGCCGGCGCATCTCCGCATCAAGGGGGTGCAGAATGGTGTCCAGGACCTGGCGTTCCAGGGCCTCTGTCATCACCGGCGCCGGCGAATAGGCGCCCATGCCGCCGGTGTTGGGTCCGGTGTCGCCCTCCCCGATGCGTTTGTGATCCTGGGCGCTGCTCAGAGGCACCACCGCGCCGGAGCCATCGGCCAGCGCGAAATAGCTGACCTCCTCCCCGTCCAGGAAATCCTCCACCAGGACCGTTGCCCCGGCATCCCCAAAGGCTCCGTCCTGCAACATGGTCCGCAGGGCCTGCTCTGCCTGGGCCTGGGTCTCTGCAATGATGACGCCCTTGCCGGCGGCCAGCCCATCGGCCTTGACCACCATGGGTGCGGGTCGGCCGCGCACATGGGCCAGGGCTGCGTCCAGGTCGGTGAAGGTCTCGTGCCCCGCGGTGGGGATACCAGCAGCGGCACAGACATCCTTCATGAAGGCCTTGGAGCCCTCCAGCCGGGCGGCGGCGGCAAGGGGGCCGAAGGCGGCAATCCCCACAGCCTCAAGACGGTCCACCAGCCCGTCTACCAAAGGGGCCTCTGGTCCCACCACCACTAGGTCGATAGCGAGGTCCTGAGCGGCCCTGACCAGCCCCGCCAGATCTGTCGCGGCAAGGGGCAAGGGCTCCGCCACCAACGCCAGCCCCGCATTGCCCGGCGCCACATAGAGCTTTTCCAGGCTCGGCGACAGCCGCAGCGCCAGCGCAAGGGCATCCTCGCGCCCCCCACTCCCCACCAGCAATACGCGCATGGCTGAGGCCTCCTGAGGCTGCTTGGGGCTGCGTCGACGGGCCAGCGGCCCCGGCGGATCCGCGGGGGCAATGGGATAGTCCGCCGTGAAGCAGGCATCGCAGTGCCGCCGTTCGCTGCGGCCGCTGAGGCCCAGCGCGCGATAGAGCCCATCCATGGACAAATAGCTCAGCGAGTCGCAGCCAAAAAAGGTCAGCATCTCCTCGTCTGTCATCTGCGCGGCCATCAGCTCATGCCGGGCGGGTGTGTCGATCCCATAGAAGCATGGGGAGACAAACGGCGGGGAGGCGACACGGATATGCACCTCCCGTGCGCCGGCCCGGCGCACCATTTCCACGATCTTGGGCATGGTGGTGCCGCGCACGATGCTGTCATCCACCACCACCACCCGCTTGTCCTCCACCAGCGCGCGGTTGACGGACAACTTCAACTTCACCCCCAGATGCCGGATCTTGTCCGTGGGCTCGATGAAGGTTCGCCCGCGATAGTGGCTGCGCAGGATGCCCATGCGGAACGGGATGCCCGCCGCCTCGGCATAGCCCAGCGCCGCCGGCATGCCGCTGTCCGGCACCGGGATCACCACGTCGGCCTCCACCGGGAACTCCCGCGCCAGCTGCTTGCCAATGGCCTCCCGCACCTGGGTCACGTTCAGCCCTTCCACCTGGCTGTCCGGGCGACTGAAATAGATGTACTCGAAGATACAGAATCGCGGCGGCGCCGGCAGGAACGGTCTGTGGCTGATGATGCCTGCATCGTTGATGATGACCATCTCGCCCGGTTCGATATCCCGCACGAAATCCGCCCCAATGATGTCCAGGGCCGCGGTCTCGCTGCTGAGGCAATAGGTGTCCCCCATCTGGCCCAGCACCAGCGGCCGGACGCCGTTGGGATCCCGCACCCCGATCATTCCCTTGTCACTGAGGACCAGCAGACTGTAAGCGCCCTGGACGCTTTTCAGGGCCTCGATCAACCGGTCATGGACCTGATCGGCATAGCTGCGGGCCATCAATTGCAAAATGGCCTCTGTGTCCGTGGTGGACTGGAACAGCTGCCCCCCGGCCACCAGCTTGCGGCGAAGCTCCGCGGCGTTGGTCAGGTTGCCGTTATGGGCCAGCCCGATGCCGCCGATGGCCGTATTGGCGAACAGGGGCTGGATGTTGGCCCAGTCCGTGGCGCCTGTGGTGGCATAGCGGACGTGGCCAATGGCGGCGGTGGCGGCCATGGATTGGCTGGCATCCACCAGCCCCTTTTGGCCAAACACGTCCCCCACCAGGCCGCGGGCCCGGTGGGCGTGGAATTCGCCCTTATCCATGGCGACGATTCCCGCCGCCTCCTGCCCGCGATGTTGCAGGGCATGCAGGCCCAAGATGGTCAGCGCGGTGGCGCTCTCATGGCCCCAGAGGCCGAACAGCCCGCACTCCTCCACCGGATGGTCGCTGGAGATATCAATATGCATGTCGTGGTGTCCCGAAAAGACGTCTGCTGCATCCCATAGCAGGACCGCGACGGGACCGAAAGCGCAGCGCTGACCCAGGTTTCTTAAACACGCCGTTAACGGGGTCAGGCTACCCCTTAACACAACGGCTTATTGCGACAGCCCCTCCGACCCCGCGACGATCCCACCCGGAGTCCTTGTGTCATGTCCCTGGCATCTCCTCGCCGCCTGTTTTCCTCCCTGCTGGGGTCGCGCCCAGCGGAGAAGGATGAGGCTGGCCCGGTTGAGGCCGCCCAGGCGCGCAAGGGCGGTGGAGAAGACAGCGCCGTCGCCCTGCCGGAAAGCGATGCCTCCGTCGACAGCCGCATCATGGACATGCTGGCCAAGGCACCCGGATTCAAATTGGAGCGCTTGCTGATCCTGGACCTGGAGTGCTTGGCCGAGGCCCTGCCCGATCCCTCCGCCAAGGCCATGGGGCGCATCGACAAGTTGGCCATCCAGTTGATTGGGGAGAGCCTGGGGGCCAAGGATCGGGCGGTGCCCCTGGGGCCCCTGCGCCACATGCTGATCTTTGAGACAGCCGACGCCACCGCCGCCCGGCAGACCGCCGGACGCCTGCTGCGGGAGATGGCCCGCCGCCTGCTGGGCGACCACGCCGGCGAGACTGAGCTTTGGTACGAGGTGGTGGAGCGCGGCGAGGAGGGCGACCTGACCATCCAGGTACGCTCGGTGGCGCCGCCCGGCTCCGCAGAGGCCGTGCTGGAGGAGGCGCTGGAGGAGGAAGGCTTCGGCGCCGGCGGAAAGGGCGGACGGGCAGCGCGGGACAGCTCCGCCGGACCGGGCGCCATCAGCAGCGACCTGGGCGACCCGGGGTCCGGCGATGGCGCCGAGGTGGACGATAGCAGTCTGCCACCGGAGAAGGCGGCAGCGGGAGCCAGCCAAACTGATCTGGGCGCCCTGATGTCCTGGCTGGACGATCCTGAGAGCGACTCAGACCCGGACTGGGGACAGTCCCAGGAACGGGCGGAGACGGACATGGCCGTGCTCCCCGGCAGCTACGCCGGCAAACTGGTGGACCAGGACGCGGTTTGGACGCCCATCCCCGGTTCCGGCGAGCCTCCCTCCTCCGAAGCAGGGCTGGGCGTCTGGAAACCCATTGCCCACGAGAGCAAGCCCAAGCAGGAGGGCAAGCACGGCCCCAAGGAAGTCACCAACCCTCGGGTCCTGTTCGAGCCCATCTACAGCCCCAGGGTGGAGCGCGTGGTGGGCTATCGCGCCGTGCTGGAGGTGACGGCCGACGGCCAGCCCGTGCGCCTGGACGAGGACGATTTAGGCCTGCCCCTGATGCTGCTGGACCGGATGGACGAACGCCTGCACCGCCAAGCCCTAGCATGCCTGGCCCAGGCGCGCAGTCAGGGCAAGCCCGCCTCGCTGAGCGTGCCGGTGCGGCTCAGCTATCTGCAGCGGGCAGCCAATGCGCGGCGGTTCTTCACCCGTATCACCAGCCTGCCCGATACCGTGCGGGCGCTGGTGACGGTGGAGGTGATTGGCCTTTCCGCCCATTCCATGACCATCAATGCCCAGGTCCCCTTCAGCGCCCTCAAGGAAGCGGTGCGCGAGTTGACCTTCGCCATGCCGTTGTCCGGCGGCCCGTTCCCGCAGTTGGCCGCGGCGGGGGCAACTGGGGTGACGCTCACGGGCTTCGCGGATTACCGGACCAGCAAGGCCATGATGGTGGCCGAGCCCTCCATCACCCGCGCCAAGGGGGCTGGCCTGAAGGTCTGGGTGAGCGGCGTTCATTCGCGATTCGCCATGAGGGTCCTGGGCGGGCATGGCGTGAACGGCCTGCGTGGCAGCGTCGTTGCCCCAGCCGTTGAGGAGCCCTATGGGCAAATGCCGCTGGAGGACCTGCGGACCCTGATCGATAAGGGGACGCTGGAGGTCGACATCTCACCCACCTGAGTCCCCTTGCGGTCAGGCGGAGGGGCCGCGGCGGAAATGCCCCGGGCCCGGCAGCATACGGCTGAACACGCCATCGCGCTTGATCACAAGGTGCTTCAGCGCCGCCCCCACATGCAGCACCAGGACCAAGGCAAACAACAGCCCCCCCACGGCATGGGCCTGTTTGAAGACCGCCTCCGCCTCCTCATCCCGGGCCCCCTCCTCATAGGGCGGCAGCGATGGCACCTTGATCCCGGTCAGTTGATCCGCCGGCGCATAGTCGGTCCAGGGGGACGCACTGATCATGTACCATCCGGCCAAGGGCATCCCGATCATCAGCAGGTAGAACACCCCATGAGTGGCTTTTGCCGCCACCCTCTCCCACAGGGCCATGCCACCGGGCAGCGGCGGCGTGACCCTATTCACCAGGCGCCACAGCAGCCGCAGGACAGACGCCGCCAGAATGAGGACACCAAAAACCTTGTGGGTCTGATAAAGGGCGATATCGGGCTCGGTCCCCAGCAGATGATGGGCTAAACGGGACAACAGGCCCGGCCCCTCCGCTTTGCCCACCATCAGGCTGCCGCTGATCAGCAGTCCGATGATGCCAAGGGCTATGACCCAATGGAGCACCTGGGCCACCAGCCCATACCGCGCCGGATTGTTGAACAGTTGAACAGGCATCGCTGCGCACTCCCCTGGATGAGGTCCCGAAGATCGGCCTTAAGGACCACCCTCAAAACCCGGACCGGCCCGATGCCGGCTTGACCCCTCGAGACATAGCGCAGGTCACAAGGGGACACAGGCCCCTGTTGGGCGCCACTTTGACCACAAATAAGAAACAATGATCGAGAGAATGACACATGGCCATTGACGGTCTGCCCACATCCCTTTGGCTTGAAGCGCATTTGACCCAGGTGGAGTCCAACGGGCGATCTTGGGTCTTGATCCAGCGGGGAGAGACCTATAGCGGCGCCATCCTCCTGAAACTGGTGGTCATGGGGGAGGGGGCGAAACTGCTGGCGCAGAGCCAGGACCTGTCGGGTCAGTTGGCTTGGTTTGAGAAGTTGGACGGTCGCATCGCCCCGGAGGCGGAGGTGGATGCCGTGATCGCCAAAGCAAAGGCCCGTGACCCGGACCTGTGGATCGTTGAGATCAGCGGTCCGGACTTCCGCAACCCGCTGAGCACCACCGGGGCATAAAGGCGAGTCCCTGAGAAGGGCGCGTGCTTTTGGTCGGGGACGTCAGCGGCGTCAGCCAGCTAGCCCTGCGCCACGGGGATCGCGCGTGTCTCCCGCCGGTTGGTCTGTGGTCTTTTGCGTGGCTTGAACCACCAGCAAGGACGCCGGCGCAGCAAGGCTGGGCCTAGGGGACGCTGACGGGTCGGCAGCCCTCCCCATGGCTTCAACTTGCGCCTGAATGATAGGCGGCACCACCCCCTCCTTGCCGGCCATCCTATCGCTGAGAATGGACGAGGCAGAAGCCATTATGGCGGCCAGTTGCTCGGGTCCAGTCTGGCCGCCGGACGGTTCATCGCCATCGGCTTTGCCATCGGCATCGGTATTTCTATCGCCATCGCCATCGGACCCTTGGACGAGTTCAGAACCGGAGTCGGCATCAGAGTCGGCATCGGGAACCGACCGACCTTCGGGGTGGGGCTCGGATGCGGGCTCGGGGGTACCGCCCGCCTCCAGCAGAGCCTCGAAGTAGTTTCCGGGGCCGCGATTCTCTAGCGTATCCTTCTCGCGCGCCTGCGCCTCCAATTCCAGGGCATTGAACACCATGCCCAGCCGCAACAGAACCGCGGGGGTCAGCACTGCTAGGTCGTCCAACGCCGGCAAGGCCGTCGACAAAGCAGCCTGGGCGCGCTTCTGCACCCCTTCGTCAGCACAAAGGATCAGGTGATTGGCAGCGTCAGCCACCGCGCCGATCGCTTGGCCCAGAGCAGCCTGGAGATCCTTGAACTTGTTGGTTTGCGCCGCGTCGGCAACCTGCTCGTCCACCTCCTCGGCGTCATTGCCCTCTGTTTCCAGATGGGCGCGCCAAGCGGCGTGGGCGGCCTCCAGCGATTGCACAACATTTCGGGCCACCACGGGGTCCACCACAAAGGTGGGCTCGGCTGGCGGCTGCGGGGAATTGGGCTCACCCGGCCCGAGCCCCAGCCCCGCTACCAGGTCAGAATCGGCCTGCTTCAACCCGGCCGTCAGCAACACGCCGCGGACATACCCAACCCCTTCTTCCTGAAACAGATCATGGGACACCAGCGCACACCGCATCGCCTCCGCCCCATCGCCGCGGGCGGCATAAAAGCGCAAACGATGGTCCAGTGCGTCGGGGAGCAACGCCCGAAACTTAGGCCGGTTCGCCTGAAGATAGGCCTGATCAATCAGCGCCTCTGCCGTGGGTTCCTTAATGATATGGCGCAGCAGGGCGCGGCGACGGGTGCTCAGCACCCGCGGCAAGGCGGCCCGCAGGCTATCGCGAAAGAACTGGTGGGCGGCCTCGGCCCCCCTGATCTTCAGGCTCATACGCAGGGCAAAGTTACCCTCCCGCGCGGCCTGAATTCGGGCCAGCATGTCGGGCACCGTGTTCCGCCGCAGAGCCTGAATCAGACGGCCTTCCAGCACCCCGGAGATGGAAATCAGGATCAAGCTGACGGCATAGAGCAGGAACAGGGCCGCCCCAGCGCTCAGCAGGACCCATTCCAGCATCCCGTCAGGGGGCGGCATGCCAGTCAGGATCGCCGTCGGGGCAGCCTCCGCCACCGGCGTCGCCTCAACACCGGGGATGGCCGGAGCAGATTCCGCCGGGATTGCTACTGGGGGGGTCGGGCTCAGTTCTTCCATGGCTGGAGGATCACCGCGCCAGGGGTCAAGGGAGGATCGCGCCCCTTACACAGCATCCACCCCCCACGCAGCAAGCCAAATCGACCCGTTGCCCCGCCGGCCGGGACGCACCCCGGGTCAGCCCGGCGGCTTATCCAGCCCTTCCGTTCCCGAGCAAGGTATCCGCCGCCGCCTGGGCACACTGTCGGAACGCCGTCAGGTCGCTGAGCCGTTCCACCACCGTGGCGGCCTCACTGGGATGACAGGTCCAGGCACCGCCGCTGGCCGTGATGGCGGCAACCATCATCAGGTTTTCACTCAGGCCAAAATCCTCGATCTCCAGCCCGTCAGCGCCCCGCGTGGCCATGCGGCCATCGTGCCCCCGGCGACGGGTCGCAGGGCCGCCGTACCGCTCCTGACGCACGCGATCTGCAAACGGGCGATGGTCATTACTGTACCCAAACACCGGCTTGCCCAGCGCTCGCATAAAACCGATCTCAAAGGCCGTCCCCACATCCAGGCTCATCCCCCCATGGTACGGGGTCATGTTGGCCAGGATGCCATCGCAGGCGCGCATCATGTCTTCGTTGGCCTCAGCGATGGCCAGCGCCAGGGCCCGCACTGACAGCCCCTGTGCCTTTTGCCCCAACTCGGTATCCAGGGGGAAAGCCCCCTCCAAGCCTAGATCCGCCAGGATCGCGCATTTCTGTGCTGCCAAGGCCAAGGGATCGGGCAGGAACACTTCCGGCCCTGCCAGGTAAAGCCGAGGGGGAGAGGACCGCCCACCCGGGCGCTGGGACGGCTGCGTGGCCATGGGATGGCGCCTCCATGTTCGCGGCGCGATTGCTCCGCATTCCGTCCACGATGGCAGAACAGGCGTGCCATCGCGACAACACTCGCAAAAAGCCCGCTTTTCTATTGCGGTGCAACACCACCGTCCAGGGGGCAAATGCGCTATAGGGGGGGTGGGATGATGCGATGGAGGTCGATCATGGCGCAGAACCACATCAGGGGTCAGCGCGGCCGGAAGGGTCTGGCGGTGACCGCAATGCTATTCGTCCTGGCAGGGGCCGGGGCAGCACCAGCCGGGGCCCTGGATGCTTCCGTCGGGCGGTATCGTTTGGGCGACCCTCAAAGCCTGGAGGCGCTGGTGCGCCAGGGGGCGGAACTCCAGAACATCGGCGGCGACTGCTGGACCCTGATCGCGCTCAGCGCTACTGGCGACCAGCAGTTGAGCTTCGCCGCCAGCGGCGAGCGGCCGCCGGAGACCCTGACAGAGTATCGCCTCAGTCGCCCCAGTTTTGATGACAGCCTTCTGGGGGCGCCGGTGTTGAGTGTCTCCGCCTTTGTCACCGAACTGGGCCTCAGTCTTGGCATGAGCCAGGATGACGCCCTGTCGATCTTGGGCCTGCCGGCGGATCAGTTCGGCGACGACAGTGGCACCGAGTGGTACAGCTACGACGCTTCAGCCCTGGGCCTGAACCTGATGATCCCGGGGCTGGAGGGGCCGCCGCCAGCGATCTATGGTTTCCAGGCGGGGGAGTTGGTGGATGTAACCGTGGGCAGCGCCTGTGCGGCGCCCTGAACACCGTCCGGCACAACACCTTACAATCGCCCTTGGGCATGAGCTGAGACACTGGCCTCAACACCGGTCTGCTCAGGAGTCTCCACAAGGGGCCAACACCCGGAGGATCAGGCCCTCAGGGTCGCTGGGTGCCCCTGGCCTTCAGGGCAC
>CAZCBM010000132.1:0-9621 GCA_964496805.1 uncultured Rhodospirillales bacterium
GCCGAATTTCCTGGAGGCACAGGCCCGGGCCCAGGGCCGCGGGGCTTGGTCGCGGCTGAACGTCCACGAGGCTCTCCCCACGTTGAAGCCTGAACCCCGCTTGCAACTCATCCATGGCACGGTGGAGCGGGTGGCCGGCTATCGGCGCACGATCTATTTGGACTTCGGCCGCGCGTGGCGCAGCGCAGCCGGGGTGCGCCTTTCCCGCGATCTGCTGGCGGACTTCTCAGCCCGCGGCATCGACCCGCTGTCCCTGACGGGCCGACGCCTGCGGGTCAGGGGCGTTGTTGAGACCCGGGACACCGGACCCTCGATCCTGATCCAGCACACCGACCAGGTGGAACAGATCGCGTGAGGCGATGCCGCCACCCGATGTTCCGTCAAAGGTATCTTGCCCTCTGTGTCCCGCCATCTGTGTCCCGTTTGACGTGTCCCGTGTGACTGCACTGCCCTTGCCACTGGGGGGCGGTTTGGACTAGCACCCGCCTGAGAGCGCGTGCAGGTTTCTGCGGTGAGGGACAATTCAGGATGGTGGCTTGGCAAAGGGCGCTGGTGCCAGCCCTGTTGGCGATGGTGGCTTATGCGCTCATCGCCTCCTTTGGGGATATCTCGGACATCATGGCTGCCGCATCGGCCCTCTCGGTGCCCCTGCTGCTGGTGGTCCTTGGCCTATCATTGCTGAACTACGCCTTGCGGGCGTGGCGCTGGGTTTTGCTGCTGAGGATTGTGGGCCGCGAGCCGCGAGCCAAGGCAACCGGCGCTCAGCCGGGACTGGGGCGGGGCATGCTGTACTATACGGCTGGGCTGGCGGGGACGGTGACCCCGGGGAAAGCCGGGGAGTTGATCCGCGGTGTCTATCTCGCGCGCCATGGGATCAAGTGGTCCACCAGTGTGGCCAGCCTGTTTGTTGACCGGTTCCTGGACCTGATCGTGATCCTGGCCCTTGCCAGCCTCGCCGCCGGCTTGGTCAGCGCCAACCCCCCCCTGATTGTCGGGTTGGCAACGCTGAGCTTCGTCGGTGCCGTGGCGGCGCTCTATCTGCGGGTTCCGCATTTGGTGGCGCTGGCGGTATGCCGTCGGCTCCGACACCGGGCGCGGCGCTTGTTTCTGTTCGGCCTCAACTGTCTGCGGACCGTCACCGCCATGCTCAAGGGTCCGTCGCTGGTGTGGGCCGGAGTGTTGGGCGTTGTGGCATGGGCCGCGGAAGGCGTCGGCTTCTTCCTGATCTGCGAGGCCATGGGCATCCAGATTGATCTGCTGACCGCCATTGGCCTCTACAGCATTGCCCTTATTGGCGGCACACTCACCATGATGCCGGCGGGATTGGTGGGAACAGAGGCCATTTTGGTGTTTGGCCTGATGGCCTGCGGCAGCGATGAGTCAACCGCCCTTGCCGCCAGCCTGGTTTGCCGGGTGGCCACCCTTTGGTTTGCGGTGGTTCTGGGGGCAATGGTGCTCCTGGGGTTGCGCCTGGGTAACGGCGGTCGGACCGATCTGGCCACCGCCACCACACCCCTGCCGGCCGTGAGCCCCTCATGAGCCAGAGCGCTGCCCCAAGCCCAGACAGTGCCCCCCTGGATCCCGCTGAGACGCCGGCCCCCCTGCCGCTGGTGGTTGATCTGGACGGGACACTGATCCGATCAGACATGCTGCTGGATGGTGTCGTCCATGGGCTCAGCACCCAGCCGCTGCCCACGCTCAGGACCCTGATGAAGGTGCGCCACCGGGGAAAAGCCGGGATCAAGGCCGACATGGCAGCCCTGGCGCCCTTGGATGTTGCCACCCTGCCCTATGATGCGCGGGTTTTGGCCCACATCCGTCAGGCCAGGCAGGACGGACGCCCCGTTATCCTGGCAACGGCAGCCGATCAAGGCCTTGCTCAGGCGGTGGCAGATCATCTGGGCCTGTTCGATCGTGTTCTGGCCTCCGACGGTCAGCAGAACCTGTCAGCGGAGGCCAAGGCTACAGTCATCCAGCAGCAGGTCGGTGCCGGCGGCTTTGAGTATCTGGGCAACAGCCGCGCCGACCTGCCGGTCTGGCGCCACTCAAGCCGGGCAATCGCCGTCAATCCGACGATCAGCCGTCCCAAGATTGAGGCCCAAGGGATCACCCTGGAGGCTTACTGGCCCCGGGAGGTGCCGCTGTGGTGCGCGATCCTGCGCAGTATGCGGCTGCACCAATGGGCCAAGAATGTTCTGGTGTTCGTGCCCCTGATCTTGTCCCACAACCTCCTGAACGTGACCGCCATCGTCCAGAGCCTGCTGGCTTTCCTCGCGGTCTCCTTCATGGCCTCGGCCGTCTACATTGCGAATGATGCCTTGGACGTTCAGGCTGACCGCCACCACCATCGCAAGCGCAACCGGATGATCGCAGCGGGGCACCTGCCCCTGCCCCTGGCCGCCCAAGTGGCGGCAGGCTTGGTCACGCTCTCCCTGATGGTGGCCCTGGCGCTGCTGCCGCTGGGCTTTCTGGCTGTTCTGCTGGGCTACCTCCTGTTGACGACGGCCTATTCGCTGGCGCTCAAAAGGATCGAGATCCTGGACGTGCTGAGCCTGGCGGGCTTGTTCACCGTCCGCGTGGCGGCGGGCAGCCTCGCCACGGGGATCGCCATATCGGAATGGCTGGCCAGCTTCTCGATGTTCTTCTTCCTCTCCCTGGCGTTTCTGAAACGCTACATTGAGGTCTGGGCGAAGTTCCACGACGGCAAGGCCAGGGGGGAGAAGGTGCCTGGTCGCGGCTATCAAGTGGGCGACGAACCCGTCTTGATCACCGCCGGCATGGCCAGTGGGTATGTCTCCGTGCTGATCCTGGCGCTGTATATCAGCAGCCCGGAGGTCCGGCAGTTGTACGACTGGCCGATGGTTCTGTGGGGCGTCCCCATCGTCCTGCTCTATTGGTTGTCGCGGACCTGGCACATCGCCCATCGGGGGGAAATCCATGATGACCCCGTGGTCTATGCCCTCACCGACCGCTCCAGCCAGGGGCTGATCCTGCTGGTGGCGCTGCTGGGGCTACTGTCCACATGAGCAAGGGCGAGCGCATCAGCGGTTGGGGGCGGCGCCCCTGGATGACCGTCCAGCGGGTTCCGGCGCGCAGCGTGGCCTGGCCTGAACCCGTTTCAGCCCCCGGCAGCATCCCCACCGACAGGCAGGGTGGATTGCCGGCGCTGTTCGATCATCACCCCGCCGCTGCCGCCGCCGGCTGTATCCCCCGCGGCCTGGGCCGCAGCTATGGCGATAGCGCCTTGGCCCCACTGGTGGTGGACACCGCCGGCCTGGACCGGATGCTGAGCCTGGACCCACAGACCCCATGCCTGACCGCTGAGGCCGGCATCTCCCTGTGGGACCTCAACCGCATCCTGACGCCCCGCGGCCTCGCCGTGCCGGTGGTCCCTGGCACCCAATTCGTCACCCTGGGTGGCATGCTGGCCAGCGACGTCCACGGCAAGAACCATCATGTGGACGGCAGCATTGCCCGCCATGTGCTGTGGCTGGATTTGGCGTTGCCGCAAGGGGGGGTGATCCGGTGCAGCCCGGCGGACAACGGCTCCCTGTTCCACGCCACCTTGGGGGGCATGGGGCTCACCGGGTTGATCTTGCGCGCGTGCCTGCGGCTGGAGCGAATCCGCACCTCCTTTATCGTTCAGAAGACCCGCCGCGTGCCGGACCTGGAGGCCATGCTTTCGGCGTTTGAGGCGGATCATGCCTGGCCCTACAGCGTTGCCTGGATTGATTGCCTGGCAAAGGGCAAGGCGCTGGGGCGCGGCGTGGTGATGCTGGGGCGTCGGGCGCAACCAGAAGACCTGCGCACCCCGGACCAGGGCCTGCGCCCCCTGCACTGGTCCCGCAAGTCCTTGCCCGGCATCCCGGTCAGCGCGCCCGGTTTTGTCCTGAACAGCCTGACCATGAGCGCCTTCAACAGGACCTACTTCGCGCTGAACGGCGACAAGACCAGCGTCGTGGACGCCCAGAGTTTCTTTCATCCGCTGGATGCCATCGCCCACTGGAACCGCCTTTATGGACGACGGGGTTTCCATCAGTACCAATGTGTGCTGCCGCTGGAGACCAGCGCCCAGGGGCTGCGGGACCTGTTGCAAGCAACGGCTAGCGCCGGCCAGGGATCGTTCCTCAGCGTGCTCAAACGGCTGGGCCCCGCCGCGGCTGGGCCACTATCGTTCCCCAGGGAGGGCTATACCCTGGCGCTGGATTTCCCCTGGCGCCGCGGCACCGATGCCCTGCTGCACAAACTGGACGCCATCGTCCTGCGCTGCGGGGGCCGGCTCTATCTCACCAAGGACGCCTGTATGCCGCGGGAGATGCTGCGCGCCGGCTATCCTGATCTTGACCCCTTTTTGCAGGTGCGTCAGCACCTTGACCCTGGGGGGCGTCTTGCCTCCCGGCAATCCCAGAGGCTTGGCTTGTGATGGGCTCCCAGACCTTCGATCTTCAGGACGCCACGGCCCCAGAGCCCTCAGGCAACGACACGCTGTTGATCCTGGGGGCCAGTTCGGACATGGCCCAGGCGCTGGCACGCAACTACGCGGCCCGGGGCTGGGTGATCTGGCTCGCGGGTCGGCATCCGACCGCCCTGGAGGAGATCGCCGAGGATTTGCGGCTTCGCAACCGCACTGACGTCCAGGTGTTCGCCCTGGATGCGGAGGATCTGGCCAGCCATGACGCTTTTATGGACGGGTTGCCACGGTTGCCGGATGTGGTCGCCTGCTACATCGGCGTGCTGGGCGACCAGGTGGAGGCCTGCCGCTCAGCGGACGCCCGACACCGCCTCTACACCACCAACTTTACCGGTCCGGCCAACCTGCTGAGCTTGCTGGCCAATGGCATGGAAGCCCGGGGACGGGGGACCCTCATCGGTGTCTCCTCCGTGGCCGGGGAGCGCGGTCGCAAATCCAACTACCACTACGGTGCGGCCAAAGCCGGCTTCACCGCCTTCCTCTCCGGTCTGCGCAACCGCCTGCACCCGGCGGGCGTGCATGTGATGACGGTGAAGCCTGGCTTCGTCGCCACCCGGATGACCCAAGGCATGGACCTGCCAGGGCCGCTGACCGCCACGGCCGCCAAGACAGCCAAAGCCATCGCCCGCGGCCACGCCCGCAGGCGCAACGTCGTCTACGTCCTGTGGATCTGGCGCTATGTGATGGCCATCATCAAAGCGATCCCCGAACCCCTCTTCAAGCGCCTGAGCCTGTAGAACTGCGCTTGCTTTAGGTAGGCTGCCCCCTGGCAACTAAATTTGATAGTCAGATCATGTCCCAGAACACCACCGCAATTGAACATGGCCCAAAGCCCACGCCATCAAATGCCATAGAGATTGCCGCTGACACGTTGCGCTTCACGCGCGAGACGCTGACCCAAGCATGGACGTTGATCCGCCGCGAACGCGGCTGGGCTTTTTACCTGTCTGTGGTTTTCGTATTTTTTATGTCCATTAACTTGTTGCCAGATACTTTAGATTTTGCTTTTTTGAACACTGACATTAGAATGACTGGACGCTCATTTAGGGGGTATTTATACGTTCTATCATTGACAATAATAATTCTAGTTTCCATCAATTGGCGTTATTTGTTCACAAGAAATCATAAAACAATTTTTGCAGGAAAAAAGATAAGACTATTCAGTATTATTTTGGGCCTGTTTGTTTTTTCATTGATTTTTTTGATATACGGTAGCGCCAATTTGGCCGAAATGGGCGGATCTTATGCAGACATGTCTGTCGACCCGTTTAGCATGGATCATCCTTTGCATTATCGCCGGGTCGGCATGCCGGCACTTAATTACATTTTTGGCGCAGATCACCAGTCATTATTTACCATTAATATCATTTGTTGTCTTTTAATTACTATAATAATTTCATACCACACTCAAGATTTGGAAATATATAAGATTTTTGGAATTTTATTTATGTCAATGATATCTCTTAATATTGCGAATCCTGGGTTTCCAGACATATTTGTGGCGTTCATTGCTCTTTCTATATCTATTTTTTCATATAATCGGGCCCTCATAATGATATTATTTCCCTACGCCTTGGCTTGTCACGAAGCATTTGCTGCTTTTTCTGGCATAATAATTATTTATTGTAGCTTGAATGCTCAAGTAGCAGCGCGTTTGATTGTCATAATTGTACTCTACCTCGTTGCTATGACCTCCTCTGCCGCGCTGAACGACCTTAATCCAGTTGTTGCCCAAACTCATTTCGGTGACCTAAACGCCTGGGACGTACTATTCTCCAATCCAGACCAGTTTTTTTTGGCCTTCAGTCTTGGTCTGGGCGGTGGATGGCTTTGCCTAGTCTCTTTAGTAAATTACGATTTAATTAATAGAAGGCCATGCTCTGTTGCTTTGATGTTTACATGCATCTCTATCGCTATTGGATACAGTTTCATTGCCATCGACTATGCGCGCCTCGCCAGCTGGGTCACTTTGATCTTCCTGATCCTGGCGCCAAAACGTCATAACGAACCTTTGTTCAAGGCAGGCCTGATCATGGCTCTGTTCTGCACCGCATTTTGGACAGACGGGTACAACGGACCCATTTCCTTGATCCGGTAGGCGTCGCAAACCACCGCCGCTCAGCGCCCCGGGGCTGGGGGGCTGGGCTGCCCCCGCGCCTCGCCCGGGCTCTATCACGGGCGAGGCATCACCGGACACACCTCGGCGCGGCGCCAGAACCTGAGACCCTGTCTGTCGGGCGATGACCGCCAGAGGAAACCCGCCCCTCAGGCGCCCTCTTCCACAAAGCGGGGGAAGACGCCTTGGGGCGGCGGCAGGGCGGTGTTGGGGATGAGGGCGTGATCTTTGCCGTAGTGGGCGAAGCTGCGCGCCTCGGGCGCCACAGCCAACTGATCCAATATCTTGGCCGCCGCCGTGGGCATCACCGGCTGGACCAGCAGGCCACTGGTGCGGATCACCTCCATCAAGACATACAGCACCGTGGCCATCCGCTCCGGATCGGTCTTGCGTAGGCTCCACGGGGCCTGGACGTCGATATAGCGGTTCGCGTCCCCAATCATGCCCCAGATGGCCTCAAGCGCGCGGTGGAAGGCCTGAACATCCATCTCCGCCCGCACCCGGTCCAAGCAGCCATAGGCCAAATCCAGCATGGCCCTGTCGTCGGCGGTGTAGGCCGCCGGGGTGGGGACCGCGCCGCCCGCATTCTTGGCCACAAAGCTCAGCACCCGTTGGCAGAGGTTGCCCAGATCGTTGGCCAAGTCCGTGTTGATCCGGCTGATCACGGCCCGGCGGGAGAAATCACCATCATTGCCGAACGGGACCTCCCGCAGCAGAAAATAACGGGTCTGATCCAGCCCATAGGTCTCCACCAGCTCCGACGGAGCGATCACGTTGCCCAGGCTCTTGGACATCTTCTGGCCCTCGATGGTCCACCAACCATGGGCGAACACCCGCCGCGGCGGCGCCAGCCCGGCGGCCATCAGGAAGGCCGGCCAATAGACGGCATGGAAGCGCAGGATGTCCTTGCCCACCATATGCAGGTCAGCCGGCCAGAACCGCTCATAGGCCTCTGTCTGATCGGGATAGCCCAGCGCGGTGATGTAGTTGGTGAGCGCGTCCAGCCAGACATACATGACGTGCTTGTCGTTGCCCGGGACCGGGACCCCCCAGCCAAAAGTGGTCCGACTAACCGACAGGTCCCGCAGGCCGCCGGACACAAAGCTGACCACTTCGTTGCGACGGGCGCGGGGCAAGATGAAGTCGGGGTTGGCCTCGTAGAAGGCCAGCAGCCGGTCCTGCCAAGCGGACAGGCGGAAGAAGTAGCTCTCCTCCTCAACCCACTCCACTTCCGCCCCGCTGGGGGCGATCCGCTTGCCATCCTCGGTCAGGGTCAACTCGTCTTCGTTGTAGTAGGCCTCGTCGCGGACGGCATACCAACCGGAATAGGTGTCCAAATAGATCTCGCCGGCGGCCTCCAGCGTCTCCCAAAGGCGCTGGCAGGAGGCATAGTGCCGTGGCTCCGTGGTGCGGATGAAGTCGTCGTTGCTGAAGCCCAGCAACTGGGTCAGGTCGCGGAAGTTCTGACTGACGGAATCGGTGAACGCTTGGGGCGCAATGCCGGCGGCAGTGGCGGATTTCTCCACCTTCTGGCCATGCTCGTCCGTCCCGGTCAGGAACATCACCTCATAGCCATCCAATCGCTTGAACCGGGCCAGCACATCGCAGGCCAGGGTAGTGTAGGCATGGCCGATATGGGGCTTGTCGTTGACGTAGTAGATGGGCGTGGTGACGTAGTAGCGCGGGGCGTCCGACATTGCGGGCAAGCTCCAACCGGGCGAAGGGGGTGGGAAATCGCCCCCCTCTTAGGCGGATTGACCGGAGCGGTCCAGCGGGATGGCGTGGCGATACAGCCGATGCAGCGCCAACAGCGCCTGTCGCCGATCCAGGTTCGCCGCCTCCGTGCGCGCCAGGATCTCCCGTGTTTCCAGATAGAGTTCACTGAGCGCCTGCACCGTGGGCACGCTCCGCAGGACGGCCGAGCAGGCGGCGGCATCCATCTCCGACAACGCCGTGGGGGCCTGATCGCGGGCCGCGGCCCGGACCAGGCGGGACAACCACCACAGAAGCAGGTCCGTGAAATGGCGATAGGCAGCATCGGCACTGGCAAGGCTGACCTCCCGCGCCAACTGGTGGGTGGCCAGCGGATCTGCCTTCGCGTCGCCGCCCGGCGCAAAGCCCGTGACCAACCCCTGAACCCGCAAAAGGGCCTCCGCGGCCTCAGGCCCCAGCCTCTCCAGCGCCCGCGCCACCGACCCATCAGAGAGCGCCGCCGCCAATGCCCGCTCCCGTGGCTCAGCATCCGGGGCCACAAAGGACAGGATTTCCGCCACCGTCGCCTCGGGCAAGGCGGCAAACCCCAGCAACCGACACCGGGAGCGGATGGTGGGCAGCAGGCGCCCCAGATTCTGGGTGACCAACACCAGAACGGACCGGTCCGGCGGCTCTTCCAAGATCTTCAGCAGCGCGTTCTGGGCGGCGATATTCATGGTGTCGGCATCGTCAACGATGACGAACCGCCAGCCGCCTTCGCTGCTGGTGAGCCGTAAAAAGGGGGGAATGGCCCGCACCAGATCAACCGGCAACTCTGCCTTGAAGCGGCCGCGAGCGTCGTCGAAAGGACGCTCCACCAGTTTCACATCGCCATGACTGCCGGCGGCGATGCGACGGGCCGCCGGATCGTCTGGCGCCACCTCTCCGAAGACCCGGGGCGCTGCCTCCGCGGCGGCCGGCGCTGGCTCACCAAACAGGGAAGGGCCGGCGTCTTCGGGCGCGGCCGCGGCGGGCATGGAGGGGCAAAGCAGGTGCCGCGCAAAACGATAAGCCAGGGTGGCCTTGCCCACCCCCCGCGGGCCATTGAAGATCCAGGCATGGGGCACCCGCCCGCTGTCCACGGCTTGGCTGAGGCGGCCCGTGGTGGCATCGTGACCCAGAAAGCGCGTCTGCGCCCGGGGAGGGGGGGCGTCGACGCTGGTCATGCTGGGGGCCCCGGCGGTCCTGCCCGGGTGTGGGGCCGGGAGCGACGCGTCCGACGCCAGCGAGAGCGCGGGCCGCGTGGCCGCGCTGGTCCAGGAGCGGTTCCCCGAGGTCGCCA
>CAZCBM010000133.1:0-9559 GCA_964496805.1 uncultured Rhodospirillales bacterium
GGGACAACTTCCAGGGCCGCTTTGTGTTGCGTCATCCCTTCACCGGGGGCAGCGCCCGCCGCTGCGCCGCAGGCCGCAGCTATCTGCGTAGCCTGCCGGCCCGGTTCGACCGGGAGGCCCATACGCTGGCACGCCTGACCGGATGGGATATCGCCGACATCCGCCGCCAGGTGGGGGCCTCGACCCCGGTGCCAGGGGCCGACGATGGCCGCCCTTGGTGGGAGGCCATTGGCGGGGAAGACTGACCCACCAAACAACGCAGCGGCTAGAGCCCGTTTCGGTGAGATACAGTCCACGCTAGCCCCCCCTCCAACTTGGATGCCCCCACCCGGCCACCCACGCCAGTATCGTACCAATGGGTGGCCGGGTGTGGGCGCGGGGTGATCAAGGGAGGTGGGACGGGCTCTAACCGCGGGGTAGCCCCTGCGTGCCTGATGCCTCGGGAAATCAAAAAAGGGCGGCACCCGAGGGGGTGCCGCCCGTTCCAAGTGGGCATCACGGCTTCCGACGAGACACCCGCCCCTGAGGATCAGGGGGCAGCGTCATCCGGCGGAGTCATCCGGCAGCCGCTTCAGTCAGCCCCACACTTCCCGTGCCTCACAGTTCCCAAACAATGGCTTCCGGCACGAAGCGGTAGGCGTCGCCGTCACGGGCCACATAGCCCAGGCCCGGGAACGGGCAGTGGTAGCACAGCATGCGCATGCGATCGGTGGCCGCCATATCCAGCAGGCGGGTGCGGGTCTCCACCGCCTGACCGGCATCCATGTCGAAGCCAAAGTGCCAGCCGGGCTTCTGGAAACTGATCACCCCATGGTTCAGCGCGTCACCCGTGGCCAGCAGTTGCTGGTCGCCACTGCTGATCCGCACAGAGACATGGCCCAGCGTGTGGCCGGGGGTGGGCACGATGTGCACACCGGGGGCCACTTCTGCCTCCCCGGCCACCTGCTCGGTGCTGTCAGCCACGCCGTTCAGGTTGCGGGCCGCGCCCAGCACGAAGGGCTTCATCGCGTCGGGCACTTGGTCGGCCTTGCCCTCCTCGGTCCAGAAGCCCCATTCCGTCTCGCTGATGGCATAGGTGGCGTTGGGGAAGCGGGCCTCCTCCAGGAAATCATCGATGGTGCCCCAGCAATGGTCCGGGTGGGCGTGGGTGAAAATCACCTTGGTGATGTCTTCCACGCTATAGCCAGCGGCCTCCAGGTTGGTCTGCAAGCGGCCCGCCGTGGGTTGGAAATTGTCACCGGACCCCGTGTCCAGAAGGATCTTCTCCTCCCCAGTTTCGATCAGCGTGATGTTGGTGTGATTGTAGAGTTGAGCGGGGTTGAGGAAGTTGGCTTCCAGCAGCGCCTGCACTTCGGCCGGGTCGGCGTTGACGCCATGCACGCTGGACGGCAACTCCAGGGCACCGTCACTGATCACCGTGACCCGGATATCCCCCACCTTGGTGCGGTAGTAGCCGGGGATGGTCATGCCGCCCCCCTGGGCACGGGCCGGGGCGGCCGCGGCAAGGCTCAAGGCCGGGGCAGCAACGGCGCTAAGCGCGCCGGCGCGCAGCAATCCACGGCGGCTAAGAGGCAATCGAACGGTCATGGCGGGGTGTCCTCCGGTTTGGGGGCCCGTCCCAGGGCGGGCCAAGGCTTCTTGATGACGCGATGCTGAAGGCTCAGTCTTTTGGGGGCGCGGGCGGGACGCAGCATGCTTGTTCGCCCCGCCCGCCTGCGGTACCCCAAAAACAACCTGCGGGGCAATGTCCTCGCTGTGAGCTGGGAAATGGAGCCGCCGGTGAGCACCCTCAACACCTGGATTGATGGCCTGGAGGCGCGGGTGCGCCAGGGGGGGCTTCTGCCTTATGCCCTGCTGACGGTTCTGGGACTGATCCTGTTCGCCCCCGGGATCACCAGCTTGCCGGTCACTGACCGGGATGAGGCGCGCTACGTCCAGGCTGCCCGTCAGATGCACGAAAGCGGAGAGGCGGTGGCGATCCGCTTCGGGACAGAGGCGCGATACCACAAGCCCGTGGGCATCTATTGGGCGCAGGTGGGGGCGCGATCCCTGTGGATGGGGGTGTTTGGGGAGCAGGCGGAGCATGTCTGGATGCACCGCACCGTCACCCTGGCCTGCATGGTGGCGATGCTGCTGGCGCTCTATGCCTTCGTCTCCCGGTTCGCCGATCCGGTGACAGGGCTGTTGACGGCGGTCATCACGGCAGGCTGCGGGCTGATGGTGGTGGAAGCCCATGTGGCGAAAACCGATGGCGCGCTGATTCTGGCCACCGTGGTGATGCAGGGCGCGCTGGGCTGCCTTTATGTCCGCTGGCGACAGGACCGGCGCCTGCCTGGCAAACTGATCGCGGCCTATTGGCTGGCGCTGGGGGTGGGTATCCTGCTGAAGGGGCCAGCCATTGTGCTGATCGGGGGCCTGACCATGCTGGCGTTGCTGGTCTTCGGCCGGTTCGTCAGTTGGTGGCGCTTTGTCCTGGCCATGCGCCCGGCCAGTGGGGCGGGGCTTGTGGCACTGCTGGTGCTGCCCTGGGTGATCGCGCTGCTGTCCACCGGGGAAGGATCAGCCTGGTCCGCCGGCTTCTGGCAGGATTTGTGGCCGAAGATCGCTGGCGGGGAAGGTGGCCGCAGCGGCCCGCCCGGCTATCATACGGTGCTGAGCCCCCTCACCCTGTGGCCTATGGGCCTGGTGATCCTGATCTCCATCCCGCTGTGGCCGCGACTGGCGCGGGAACCGGCGGGCCTGTTTGCCCTGTGCTGGCTGGTGCCAGGGTGGATTGCTTTCGAATTGATCCCCCAAAAGCTGCCCCACTACATCCTGCCGCTGGTGCCGGCTGCTGCGTTGTTGACCGCGATGGCCGTGCGTCGCCCGCCACTTTTTGCGGAGATTTCCCGGGCCCACCGCTTCTTGGCCTGGATCATCCCCTGGGTCTGGATGGCCTCCGGCGTGGCGCTGGCCCTGGGATTGCTGGCCGCAAGCGTGCTGCTGGATGGCTCTGCCTGGGTGGTATTGGCGGCGATCCTGTTGGTGGCGATCATGGCGGGCGCGCTGTGGCTGGCAGCCACCAAGGTGCGACGGTTCGATTATGCTGCCGAAGTGGCCCTCTGCCTGGGGCTGCTGGTGCTAACCGCGCCCCTGACCCTGGCCATCATCGTGCCGGGCCTGCGACAGGCCTGGCCGGCCCCGGCCCTGGCTGAGGCCGTGGCACAGGTCCCGGATGCCGCCCGTCGGCCCATGGTCCTCACCGGGTACACCGAACCCAGCCTCAGTTGGTATCTGGATCGCCAATTTTGCCGCCCTGCCCCTGACAGCCCCTGTGAGCCCGCCAACCCGGTTCAGGCACAATTGCTGCGGCCCGCCGAGGCGGCGGCGGCCCTGGCGGCGTTGGGCCCAGGGGCGCTGGCCGTGATCTCAGCCGAAGAGGATGGCGATCCGCTGGGCCAACCGGTGGAGCGCAGCGATGGGCCAGAAACCCAGGTTGCCCGCGCCGCCACCGACCTCTCCCGCTTTCTTGAGGCCGCCCTGGCAGAAGGGCTGAGCCTGCGGCCGATGGCACACGTCCGTGGGCTGAACCTGACCAAGATGGAAAATGTCCATGCCGTGGTCTTTGAGGTTCAGGCGCCGGGCATTCCCTTCTGCCAGCAAAGCCAGCCGCTGCTGGCCGGCCTGCCGGCCGGTGACCTGCTGGTGGCAGCCCAAGCCCGCCTGTGTCGCTGACACCGCCCCGTCGGTCGCTTCGGCCCCCCCCCGGTACACAGCAGCCCCCTTTAGAGGCCACACCTTAAAGGGCACGCCTTGGCGCAGAAAAGCCGGGCGGGAGCGTTGGCCGAGCCCTGTCCCTCAGATACCCCAGAGGCGAGGGGTCTTTGCGCGGCAAAGGAGTCCAGGCGCGGGGATGCGCCAGCCTGTCGCTCGGAAATGATGCCGCCCCCTGCCCCTATTGCACCGCAGCAGAACGGGGCCTATCACGGGGGGCACAGTGCTCATTCCCCTATTCCCCGCCTGAAAGGATCCCCTCCCATGGCCATTGAAACCCTCGGCATCATCGGCTCTGGCCAGATGGGCAGCGGCATTGCCCATGTCGCCGCCCAAACCGGGCTGACCATCATCCTGCAGGACATCAGCGACGCGGCCCTCGAAAAAGGCATGGGTGCCATCGCCAAAAACATGGACCGGGAGGTCAAGAAGGAAAAGATCAGCGAAGACGACAAGGCCGCCGCCCTGGCGCGCATCACCACCACGACCGATGTCGCTGCCTTCAAGGCCTGTGACTTGGTGATCGAGGCCGCCACCGAGAACGAGCAGCTCAAGCTGAAGATCTTCGGTGGGCTGATCCAGCACCTGCGCGACGATGCCCTGATCGCCTCCAACACCTCCTCCATCCCGATTACCCGCTTGGCCGCCGCCACCGACCGGCCCGAGCGCTTCATCGGCATGCACTTCTTCAACCCGGTGCCCATGATGAAGCTGGTGGAAGTCATCCGCGGCATGGCCACCAGCGACGAAACCTATGAGACGGTGAAGGCCCTGGCCGAGCGGATGGGCAAGATCACCGCCACGGCGCAGGATTATCCGGCGTTCATCGTCAACCGCATCCTGCTGCCGATGATCAATGAGGCGGTGTTCGTCCTGCAGGAAGGCGTGGGCGATGTGCGCAGCATCGACACCGGCCTGACCCTGGGCTGTGCCCATCCCATGGGGCCCCTGACCCTGGCCGACTTCATCGGGCTGGACACCTGCCTGGAGGTCATGAATGTCCTTCACGAGGGCTTTGGCGACAGCAAGTATCGCCCCTGCCCGCTGCTGGTGAAGTATGTTGAGGCCGGCTGGCTGGGCCGCAAGAGCGGCAAGGGCTTCTATGACTACACCGATCCGAAGAACCCTGTCCCCACGCGCTGAAGCCTGTCCCACCTGCCTTGACCATCACACGCCCCCCCGGAAACCCGCGCCAGCATGATCGCAATGGGTGGGGGCGTGGGTCGGGTGCTGGCTCTTGCTCGCCGCAAGGCGCGCTGAGGTGATGGGCAATGCCTTAAACGGCCCCACGGCACTCTTTCGGCCTCGGCACAAACGCCGAGCGCCGAGCCCTGGCGTCGAACCCAAAGAACCCAAAGTCCCTGGCGCGGCGGCGCGGTGGATCCCTCAACCACGGGGGCCGCTTCCCCGTGGTCGCGGCCGAGGGCGCCCAATTGGAGCAAGGCCAGCCCAACAGGATCAGCGCCGAAGGATTTGGTCTGTGCCTGCGGGCGCCGTCGCGTCTTACTGGAACAAGCCCAGCAAGGCCTGCGGCGCCTGGTTGGCAATACCCAGTGTCTGAACAGCCAACTGCTGCTTGGTCTGCAGGGCCTGGAGATTAGCGCTCTCGCGGGCCAAGTCCGCGTCCACAATGGCCCCCAAGCCTGCCTCGGTGGCGTCGCGCACAGCGATGTTGAAGGTCATCTGGTTCTTCAAGCGCTTATTGTCCGCTGCCAGCCCATTCAGCGCGTTGTCGGTGGCGGTCACCAAGTCATTGAACGCCGTGTCGGTGTTGTTCAGCAGGTTCTGGGCGGCCAGCGATGTCATCGCCGTGCCTGCGGCTGGTACTGAGCCATCAAAGGTCGTAATGGGCGTTTCCAGATCGCGGTTGGTGATCGTGTAGAGCGTGCCATCCGGGTTGGCGATCACGTTCACCGGCGCGGCGGCCGCCGTCAGCAGTTCAGTGCCGTTATAGACGGCCGAGGCAACGAAGTTCTGGATTTCCGACAGGTCGGCCCGCAGATCATCCGAGTATTGGGCGCGCTGACTGACCGACAGGTTTTCATCGGCCAATTTGGTGATGGTGGCGCGGATGGTGTTCAGGGTGTCGGAGATGCTGGTGGCCGCCGACAGGGTCACGTCCGTCAGACCAGTGGCAACGGAGAGCTGCTGGTTCACAACCTCAAGCCCCTGGACATCCCCGCGCAGGCCCTGGGCCACAGCGAAGGCCGCCCCATCGTCCTTGGCGTTGGCCACCCGCAGGCCGGTGGATACCCGGTTCTGAGTGTTTTCCAAGCTGCGGTTGGTGGCGTTGAGGTTGGCCAGGGCCACCATGGCGCTGACATTGGTGTTTACGGACGTGGTCATGGCTCTTTTTCTCCCAACCGTGGTCCCCTCTGGCCTTTGGCCCGAGGGATCGTTCTGATCCAAACCCCGGAATGTGGTGTCGGGGGACGGGTCACCCTCTGGGCGACCCCTGTCCTCAGCCTTGCAAGGGGCGTGCCAACAGGCCGCTCCGGCTTATTTTTTCATCATCGGATCTGCAGCAACTCGGTCAGCATCTGGTCGGACGTGCTGACCACCTTGGTCCCAGCCGAATAGGCACGCTGGGTGATGATCATGCGGGAGAACTCCTCAGCGATGTCCACGTTGGAGGCCTCAAGGGACCCCGAAGACATCACCCCCGCGCCACTGGCACCGGCTTCCCGCAGGTTGTAGTCACCGCTATCCGTGGATTGCTGGAAGACCTCGCCGGATAGGGCCCGCAACCCGTTGGGGTTCGCGAACGTCGCCACCGGCAACTTATAGAGCGGGCGGGTCTGACCATTGGAGAAGTTTGCAGAAACAAACCCCTGATCATCAATGGACAGGCCAGTACGCAGACCCAGTTCGGCCCCATCCTGCTCCACAAAGTCCACCGAGTAATCACTGGAGAATTGGCTGACATTGCTCAGCTCCAGGTTGATCGTATTATCATCTGCGCCAAACTGGGTGTCATCCCAATCGATGGGACCCAAGGGCAATTGACTGGTGGCCGGAACATTGGGGTCCACGGCCACACCGTTGATGGCGGCCAGCCCGCCGGCACCGTTGAAGGTCAGGGTGGTGGCCGCTGGCGCCCAGGCCGGGGCGTCCGCCGCCGTCGTCTCCATGGTCCAGGTGTTCACCGGGGCGGCCGCGCGGCGGAAGTTCAGGGTCATTTCGTGGGCCTGACCCAGACTGTCATAGACCGTCACCGCACGGGTGAAGTTGTAATTCGGGGCAGCCACGGGCGCATCGTTGGCATCCAGGTTGATGCCCACATCCAACTGCGTCGTGGGGGCGGCGACCCCCCCGGCGAAGCCCACATCCACCGGCTCCAGGCTATTGAGGTCGGCATTGGCCGCCGGCAAGTTGCCATTGGCATCCAGTCGCCAGCCATACAGGTAGTATCCGGCGGCATTGCGCAGCAGACCCAGATTGTCTTCGTTGAAGCCACCGGACCTTGTGTAGAGCGTTTCGGCCCCGGCGACGGGCTGCTGGCGCACAACGAAGAAGCCATTGCCGCTGATGGCGATGTCGGTGGCACTGCTGGACTGCTGCAGCAGACCCTGCTGGTTGGTGGTGCTGCCGACGGTGGCGCGCACGCCCCCCGGGCTGAAACCGGTGGAACTGCCGGAGCCTGTGACCAGGCCGGAGAAGGAGGCGGCGGTGCGCTTGTAGCCAGTGGTGTTCACATTGGCGATGTTGTTGGAAATCATGCCCAGGCTTTGGCTCTGGGCGTTCAGGGCGGACACGCCGGTGAACAGGGCGCCAAACAGGCTCATGGGGGGAACTCCCTTATGGGTGGGCTCGTTTCGCGAACAGGATCAGGATTGGGGAGCGGCGGCGGCGGGCTGGCGGGCGGCCAGGACGGCGCTGTCAGGGATACTCAGCCCTTGGCCCAGGCTCAGGGCAATGGAGCCATCAGCCTGGGTCTCAACCCCCAGAATTCTGGCGGTCAACTGGGTGGCGACAGTGATGGGATTGTCGTCCGTGTCCACCGCGGCGATCTCCACGCGATAGGCGCCGGGCTCCACGTCCCGTCCGCCGGTGGTCTTGCCGTCCCAGGTGATGCTGTGCACACCGCTCTCGCTGGGGGCATCGCCACGATAGAGGATGGTCCCGGCGTCATCGCGGATCAGCAGTTCCGCCTGCTTGGCGGCCCGGGGCAATTCAAAGTCAATCTGGGCCGGGGTCTCGCCGTCATAGGCGATACCGGTCCCCTCATAGGTTGCGTCCAGTCCGATATAGCCCAGCGCGGCGGTCACCCCCTGGCTGCCGCCTAGGGCCAGCAGATTGTCCAGCTTTTGGTTCATGCTGATCTGCTGCTCCACCTGGCTGAACTGGACCAGTTGGTTGGTGAACTCCGTGCTGTCCGCGGGATTCAACGGGTCCTGATACTGAAGCTGGGTGGTGAGCAGGCGCAGAAAGTCGTCATAGGTTTCGTTCAGTTGGTTGGCATTCTGCAGATTGTTCCCACTCAACTGTTGGGTCTGCGCCGATGCCGTGTTGGCCAGGATCGTGCTCATCGGGTTGGGTCTCCGCTCAGACGGTCAGGTTGACCGACCCCCTGGTCCAGGCACCGCCGGCCGGCGGCGGCGTCAGGATCCAGGATTGGGTGGGGTGCATCTCGGTGGCTGCCTCAGTGCCGCTCTGGCCATGGCCCAGGGAGGCAAGGCCTCCGGAAGCGCGGGACGCCTCATCTTGCTGAGCCTGCTGGCCGTGACCGGATTGGCCATCACCGCGCAGGTTGAAATCCAGACTGCCTTGATCGGCCTTCAGGCCTGCGTTCTGCAGGCCGCGTTCCAGGGCCTGAGCATCCCGGCGCAGGGCGTCCAGGGTCTCCGGCCGGTCGACCAGGATGCTCGCCTGCACCCGGCCGTCCTTGTCCACTGTCAATGCAATATCGATGCCACCCAGTTCCGCCGGCTTCAGATTCAGGCGCAATTTGTCTTTGCCATCGGCGGCGGCAGCCTTGATCTGCAACGTGATCTGCTCTGCCATGGGGGGAGGACCAAGGCCGCCAGCGCGGGACGTGGCGCCCGTGACGCCGGACAGCATCTGGGCAAAGCGTCCACCGTCCAGGGCCGTGGCGGCAGGATCTGCCGCTGTGCCGGCAGTCGCGGTCGCCATCATCTCAGCACCGAACCCGGCACCGCTCTGCTGGCCCCCAAAGCTCCCTTGATCCAAACTCGCCCCCCCTCCGGCGACCGGGGCCAACGCCCCCAGCTCACCACCAGGGGTGAGCCCCAGGGCGGTGAGCGCGCGCTCGCTGGTGAAGGGTTGTGGGGCGGTGGCGGCCGGGCGATAGGCCTGGACCAGCAGCCCGCTGTCCGCCGCAGCTTTGGATCCCAAAGAGGCCGCCAAGGGGTTCTGACGCTCATCGCGGGCGGCACTCCTTGCCTCCTGCGCCTGCGCGACTTCCTCCATCTGGGCGGCAAACGCGTCATCGGCCGGGGCGTCGCCGGTGTCCAACTGATGGTGATCTTCTGACCGTACCCGCTGATCACCCGCCTTCTTCACCGCGGCATCCAGGGCCGCGGTTTCCTCCGGCGTCAACGCCTTGGCGTCGTCGGCGGCTGACAGCATCTGGGCCATTTGGGTGGCCGCAACGGATTTGCCGTTGGCGTTGGCCTCGGCCTTCATCGCCGCGGTGTCGGCTTCCCCGTCTGCCTCTGCATCGCCTGCCGCCTGCTCTGCCTCGGTAAGGGGAAGGCCCTCGCTTTCCCCGTCCAGGGGGGCGGTGCCCTCGGCCGTCAACCCATCCTCTGCTGCGCTCCCCGGTCCTTCCAGGGCCGCCGCCGCC
>CAZCBM010000134.1:0-9369 GCA_964496805.1 uncultured Rhodospirillales bacterium
CCCACTGGGCTCAGTGCACCGGTGCTGCCGGCGCCGGTCCCGCAGGCCACCATGCAGTTGGGCATCGTCTCCACCGTGCCAACCCCGCCGCCACCGCGCCTGGCACCGAACCTGGCCCCCAACGCCGTCCCTGCCAGCGCCACCGATGCGCTGTCCCTCACGGCGCCGCAAGCGCCAGCTACACCGACACCCGTTCCCCAGGAAAGGTCCAGGGTTCGGACGCCGCGACGTGTGGTGGCGGTGCCCGGCGTGCGGCCGGTGACCCTTGGGCGAAACTGCCGGACCATGCATGACAGCTCAGACCCCGACATTCAGCGCCATCGCAGCCTGCTGGAAGGCATTGATGCCTGCTATGCGGTGACCGAGGTCAATGGCTGGCTGGTGCAATCCGTCCGCAATCCCCGCCAGTCCGCTGGGCCGGCCCTTTTGATAGCGGACGATTCGGACGATGCGGCCTTTGACTTGGCAGCCGACGCGGTGGCGCGCTATGGGGCCAGCCTTGTCACGCTGCACACACGGGAGACCGACGCCGGTGATGATGGCCGCCGGCCGGCGTCTATCCTGAACACGGCTGCCGGCACCCGTTGCCCCGGGGGCATCGCCGATCCAGCCCTGACCATGGCCATGCGGCGCATGGTTAACCAGACGCCCTATTACCGGCGGAGCGGGGTGGTGATCATCGTCTCCCGCGGGGACGGACCGGAGGTGGGCTATGCCCGCTTGAACACCGGCCGGACTGCGGATCGCGATCAGACCCAATTGATTTCCGCCCTGCAGGCCCAGGGCTTGGCCATGGAGGCCATGGATGTTGACCTCTCAACGTGCAGTGCGACGGCGGATGCCCTGGGTGGACGGTGGGCGAGGCTGGTGCTGCGCCTGAACACTGATGCTGCCGATCGTTCCACCGTGGCGAAGCTGATGCGGGCACTGGAGGTGGCACCGGTGAGCAATTGACCTCCGTCCCTGGGGGCCATCTCTGCACGGCGCCACAGGCGTTGGGGGTCTCCGCGGGAGGGTGCGCGAGAGGGTGGTGGCTTTGGCCACAGGCCTACGCCCTTGCCAGAGGCGTCCTTACCAGGGGCATGTTTACCACGGGCGTACACGGGTGCCACGCCGGAAGGACTCTGGGAGCGTATGGTGCCGGTGCCGGTCAGGCCACAGCCTTGGGCTGGCCTCTCCTGCCGGCTGGGATGAGCCGCGCGGGAGAGGCCATCAGCAGTTGATCATCGGGGCGTCACACACGCCCAATTGTCCGCGGTCTGCCAGGCACCCTCGCCCCTAAATCGGGCCTCCTGCGGCCAGGGACAGGCGGGACGCTGCCAGATCACCTCGCCACTGCGATCATCCGCCCCGTCGCGGCGGGTCATCAACAACTGCTCAGGCGCCGCGCCCTCTTCAACCCACGTTTCCAGAGCCGTCAGCGGATCGAACCCCCATTGGGTGATCCCGACCCCACTGCCCAACAAACCGCAGTGATCCATGCCCGGGATCATGAACAGCCGTGCTGTGTCCGACGCGCTGTCCCCCAGGGTGGCCTGCACTTGCTCGACATACTCCACAGTCTTGAAGGGGGTGACGATGGCATCGGCCCAGCCATGATAGAGGATCATCTTGCCGCCAGCCTGCTGGAAATCGCTGAGGTCTGGGTCGTCTGCGTTGTAGATGGCGCCCATGAACGCCAAGTCGGCTGGGTGCTGATCAAAATCGAAGTCCAACGGGGTGAACCCTTCGCCCGGATCGTCCCGGAAAGCCATATGGGCCAGGAAGTTGCGGTTGAAGACCGGCACCAATCCGCCCGCACCCTGACCATTGGTGGTGAGCCACAGCCACCAAAAGACCTCTGATCCCACCGGTTGCCCGCCAGGATAAAGCTGCTCCCCAGCGCTGTTGCGCGGCCCGGCATACCAGGCCGCAACCACATCCACCTCGGCAGCGGATAGGCAGGCACTGGTGTCTTCGCCTTGGCACTGAAGGCTGGAGGGATCAAAGGGGCAGGCGCGCGGGTCGGCCAACAGGCCGTCCTCGACGCCGTCCAGCCCGTCGCACTGCTCCAGGACCGCCTGATGGATCACGGCATTCATTTCCGGGCGGAGGATGGGTTGCCCGTCAGCGGTGTTTGCCTGAACGAAATGGGCAAAGGCCGTTCCCACCAACCCCGGATAATCCAGGGCCGGGGCGCCAGCGATGATCCCGTCAAAGGCTTCCGGATACTTCAGCGCAGCCATGACCGCTTGGCGCCCGCCTGTCGAGCAGCCCTGGTAATAATCGCGGTCAGCCGGGCGGTTGTAATAGGCCTGGATCAGCGCATCGGTCACCCGAGCGGTTTCCCCAATGGCGCGATAGCCCCAGTCATGCTCGGCAACCCGGTTGTCCTGGGCCCAGCGGGCGTCCAGCACATTGGTGCCCCAATGGCCGCCGTCATTGGCCGCGACCGCATAGCCACGCTCCAGGCCCGGCCACCATTCATTGATGAATCGGCCCGGATTGTTGGAGATGGAACCGCAGAAGCCCCCGCAGCCCACCTGATAGCTCTTGCCGTTCCAGGTGTCCCCGGCGGGCAATCGCACCTCAAAGCTGATGGCGGGAAGGATCGTGCCTGTCACCAGGCAATGGGCCGGGCGCTCTGCCTGCTTATCCACGGTGATGGCGGCATCGATCCGGACGGAGGGCAGATAGACCTCCTCCAGGCTTTGGCAGGCCAGATCAAAGGCATTGGCGGGGGACGCTGTGACGAACGCCAGCAGACCCACGACGGACGTCAGCGATGGGGGCAACATGGGCGGTATCCTCCGGTTTGCGGGGGTCTGATTGATTGCAGACCTTGATTTGTTGACGGCGCCGGCCCCTCAGACCAGCCCGGAACCCTTCCTACCACGGCAATACCCTGGTGCGACAGACCATCTCAGGTGAAGACCCTGCGGCAGCGACGCCCTCCCCCCAAATATAAGGGGTCTATTATGCAACTGAGGATCAAATCTGAGGAGACGTGTCATGTATCGAAGTCTGACCATCGCCCTTCTTGTCGCACTCACTCTAGGTGCTGCCGTCGGCCCCGCCCAGGCCCAGGGCAACCCACCCAACGGCAATTGTTACCTCGCCAGCGGCTCTCAGTACTACATGCGAGCCTTTCTCGGTAATCGGATGGTTGACGAGCGTGGCATCTGCGACGAGCGCCTGTCCTCCTACAACACCCCGATGAACTATTACGGGCACCAAATCTATGTCAGCGCGTACGACTTGGATTGGTTGGCGGGGCGGTCGACGCCGGGCCGCGGCGCGCGTCCTCAGGGGTCAGAGGTCTATCTTTACCGGGTGAACAAGCAAACCGGCTCCCGGGAAAACCTGGGGAAGATGTAGGAGCGGCGTCGGCGGGCCCCGTCCCCAGAGGGCAGAGGTCCGCCGGCAGGGGCTCCGCGCGGCGAGCTTGGCGGCAGCAACGACCCCTATGGGCCGCTTGAGAAAGCCTCAGCCGGTACCGCCCACCGTCAGGCCCTCCATGGCCAGGGTCGGCTGGCCGACGCCAACTGGCACCATCTGGCCATCCTTGCCACAGGTCCCAATGCCAGTGTCCAGGGCCGAATCGTTCCCCACCATGGTGACTTTGGTCAGGGCATCGGGACCGTTCCCGATCAAAGTAGCGCCCTTCAGGGGGGCCCCAATCCGCCCATTTTCGACCTGGTACGCCTCAGACATGCTGAACACGAACTTGCCCGAGGTGATATCCACCTGCCCGCCGCCAAAGTTCACGGCATAGACGCCCTTCTTTACGCTGGCCAAGATCTCCCCAGGGTCAGTGTCGCCGGAAAGCATCACCGTGTTGGTCATTCGCGGCATGATGAAGTCAGCGAAGCTCTGACGACGGCCATTGCCGGTGGGGGCCATCCCCATCAGGCGGGCATTCATCCGATCCTGCATGTAGCCCACGAGGATGCCATCCTCGATCAGCGTGGTGCGTTGGGTGGGGGTGCCCTCATCGTCAATGCTCAGGCTGCCACGGCGATCCTGCAGGGTCCCATCGTCCACAACGGTGACGCCCGGCGCGGCCACTCGCTGCCCCATCAAGCCGGCAAAAGCGCTGGTCTTCTTACGGTTGAAGTCTCCCTCCAGCCCATGGCCCACCGCCTCATGCAGCATGACGCCGGGCCACCCCGGCCCCATAACGACGGTCATTTCCCCCGCAGGCGCCGGAATGCTCTCCAAATTCAGCAGCGCTTGGCGCAAGGCCTCGTCCGCCACCGCCTGCCAATGGGCGATGTGCCCATCATAGAGCGTGCGACCGCCGACCCCATGATAGCCGACCTCCTGGCGATCCCCTTGCGCGACGATCACCGAGACATTCAGGCGGACCAGGGGACGCACATCCGCCACCCTGTCGCTGCCCGGACGCAGGATCTGCACGGCCTGCCAGTTGCCGGAGAGCGAGGCACTGACCTGAACCACCCGCGGGTCTTTCGCCCGGGTGTAGGCGTCAATCTCTGCCAGCAGGTCAACCTTTGCCTTGAAGGGCATCGCGGCCAAAGGGTCCGCTGCGCCATACAACGCACGCTGCGTGGATGGCGGGGCCAGCGCTAAGGATCCCGAATCGCCCAAGCGCACCGCCCGGATCGTTTCAGAGGCCCGCTTCAGCGCAGGCAGCGATAACTCCGTCGAATGGGCATAGGCAAAACGATCACCGATCACACCCCGCAGCCCGAACCCCCGTCCACTGTCCACGGCCGCCGTTTTCACCCGGCCATCATCCAGGCTGATGCTCTCAGAGGCTTTGTATTCAAGGAACAACTCACCGTCATCCAGACCGACCAACGCCTCGCGGACTTGGGCCTGGACGGCATCCAGATCAAACGCTGGATCGGCGAAGAACAGGGCATCGGTTTCTGGCAGCAAGGACATGGGAACGGTATCTCCGGAACAGGGCGTGCAGCGGTGTGTAGGGGCAGTCAGGTGGCCAACCAAGCGGCGGGGTATGGCTTGCGTCTTGCGTTCGAGTGAGACATTCTGTCTAACCTATATAGCGCGTCATTTTGACCAACGTTTCCTAGCGAAATGGTGCGATATGTCCTGTCTAAGTCAGACGTTTATTCGCCAATCGCTTATATATTCCACTGGCGTGGAGCGATACGGGCGGTTACACCCTGGCGCCATCGTCAAGAATGTGGGGTCGGTCTTGGACGGGACCACCCTGGCAACGCTCATGTGGGAAGGCAAACGCAACATGCAGCTCTGGCAACGTCTTTTCTTCGTTGTTGCCCTGGCCCTGACGGCGCTGATGGTGCCGGCCAGCGCTCAGGAGGCAACCGATCCTGCTCCCCAGGCGGAGGCACAAGCCGCCGAGGGCGAGGCTTCAGCAGAAGCGGCTCGGGAAACCGGGGATCCGAACCTGACTTGGGGCGTTCAGGAATATCAGATGGGTTTTCAGGAAGCCGTCACGCCGGTCAAAGAGCGGGTGGACAGCTTTAACAATTTCTTGTTGGTGTTGATCATCGCCATCACGATTTTCGTTTTTGTCCTGCTTGCCATCGTCATCGTTCGGTACAACAGCCGCGCCAACCCGACCCCGCGCAAGTTCAGCCATCATGCTGGGCTTGAGGTCGCTTGGACGGTGGTGCCGGCTGTGATCGTGCTGGTCATCATGAGCATGAGCGTTCCGCTCATCGGCCTGCAGAACAACATCCCTGAGGGCGAAGAGGCTCAGTTCACAGTGAAGGCCATTGGGCACACCTGGGCTTGGTCCTACGTCTACCAGGGTGAGGAAGAGGGCGACCCGGTGGAATTGATCCCGGAAATCGCGTCCGATCCGTTGGATACGATGGCCGACGACAGCTACTCGGTGCTGGCTGGTAAGCCTCGCCTGTTGGGGACCACCAACCCGTTGGTGCTTCCGGCCAATGCCGCCGTTCGTATCCAAACCACCAGCAGTGGGGTGCTGCATAGCTTCGCCGTGCCAGCCTTCGGCATCAAAAAGGATGCTGTGCCCGGCCGTCTCAATGAGACCTGGGTCAAAGTCACTGAGCCCGGCACCTACTATGGCCAGTGCAGCGAGCTATGTGGCGAAGGACATGCCTACATGCCGATTGAGGTTGAGGTGGTCCCGCAAGAAACCTTTGACGCCTGGGTGGCCTGCATGGGCAGCGATGACATCCCCGTCATTGAGGCCCTGGACGAGGTTGGCCTGGGCGACAGCGCCATGTGCCTCGCCAGTGTGCGCGGCGCCAGCGAGACCTGATGAATGATCCGGAGGCCGGCGCCCTGCGAACACGGAGGGTGTCGCGTTTCCTCTCACGAGGACCTTACTGGCAGCCTCGTGTGACCCCTGACCCAGTACCCCTCTGTTCTGACCAAGTTTGGGATCAACAAGGATGGCTTATTCCACAACGACGGATGATGCGAAGCATCATGACGACCATCACGACCACACGCCTGGCTTCTTCGCGCGGTGGTTCTTCTCCACCAACCACAAAGACATCGGCACCCTCTACCTGATTTATGCGGTAATCACTGGCCTGATCGGCGCCGCAATCTCAGTCTACATGCGTATGGAGCTGTCCGAGCCGGGCATCCAGCACGTTGAGAGTGGCCACGAGTGGAACATGATGATCACCGCTCACGGTTTGATCATGATTTTCTTCGTGGTGATGCCGGCGTTGATTGGCGGCTTTGGTAACTGGTTCGTTCCGCTGATGATTGGCGCACCGGACATGGCCTTCCCGCGCCTGAACAACATCAGCTTCTGGCTGATGGTCCCCGCGATCCTGTTGCTGGTTGGCAGCATGTTCACCGGTGGCGCTGGGACGGGCTGGACGATCTACCCGCCCCTATCGGACCGTGGGGTCCACCATGACGACATGTCGGTGGATTTGGCCATTTTCGCGCTGCACCTCGCGGGCCTGAGTTCCATCCTGGGATCGGCCAACTTCATCACCACCATCTTCAACATGCGCGCCCCGGGCATGACGCTGCACAAGATGCCGCTGTTTGTCTGGGCCATGCTGGTCACGGCCTTCCTGCTGGTGCTCGCTGTGCCGGTCCTGGGTGGCGCCATCACCATGCTGTTGACCGACCGTAACTTCGCCACGGCCTTCTTCGACCCGGCCAACGGCGGTGACCCGCTGTTGTTCCAGCACCTATTCTGGTTCTTTGGTCACCCCGAAGTGTACATCATGATCCTGCCTGCCTTTGGGATCGTGAGCCACATCGTCTCCAAGTTCTCCCGCAAGCCTGTGTTCGGCTACCTGGGCATGGCCTATGCCATGGTCGCCATCGGTGTCGTTGGGTTCATCGTGTGGGCGCACCACATGTACACCAGCGGGATTTCTGAGAGCGCCCAGAAGTACTTCACCGTGGCAACCCTGATCATTGCGGTGCCCACCGGGATCAAGATCTTCAGCTGGATCGCCACCATGTGGGGCGGATCCCTGCGGTTCACGACCCCCATGCTGTGGGCTATCGGCTTCATCTTCCTGTTTACGGTGGGTGGTGTGTCCGGTGTGGTCTTGGCCAACTCCGGTGTCACCACAGTCCTGCACGACACGTATTATGTGGTGGCGCACTTCCACTATGTGTTGTCGCTGGGTGCGGTGTTCGCCATGTTCGCCGGCTTCTACTACTGGATCGGCAAAATGTGTGGCCGTCAGTACCCGGAACTGCTGGGCAAGGTTCACTTCTGGCTGACCTTCATTGGGGTCAACCTGACCTTCTTCCCGCAGCACTTCCTGGGTGCCGCTGGCATGCCCCGCCGCTACCCGGACTATCCGGACGTGTTTGCCGGGTGGAACGCGCTGTCCAGCTACGGGGCCTACCTGTCCTTTGCCGCGTCGCTGCTGTTCGTTGGTATCGCGCTGTACACCGTGTTCGCCGGTAAGCGGGTTGGTGCCAACTACTGGGAAGAAGAGGCGGATACGCTGGAGTGGACCCTGTCCTCCCCGCCGCCGTTCCACCAGTTCGAGACCCTGCCCCGGGTCCGCTAACCCCCTGGGAATTAAAGGGTGCCAGCCTGCTCTGCCGGGCTGGCACCGCTGACCTCCCCAAGGCGCGCCACTCAGCGGGCCCGCTGGGCCCGTCCTCCATCGTCACCAGCCGCCCATCCCCCTGTCATCTTCTGGCGGCTGGCCTGCCCGCATCACTGTCTGCCTTTTTCAGTCTCCCCCGATCCTGATTGCTTGTTCCCACGCCGATGACCGACCTTAGCGCCAGTTCTTGCGTCGCCCCCGCAGCCGCCAACACGGCCACCATCCGTGACTATTGGCAACTGCTGAAACCGCGCGTCATGAGCCTGGTGGTTTTCGTTGGGCTCGCCGGTTTGATCATCGCCCCCGGCGACCTGCACCCGGCGCTGGCTGCCATCGCCATTGCCTGCATTGCGGTGGCGGCCGGGGCGGCCGGTGCCATCAACATGTGGTACGACGCCGACATTGACGCCGTCATGGGCCGCACTCGCCATCGTCCCATCCCTGCCGGCCGGGTGCCGGCCGGTGATGCCCTGGCACTGGGTTTGGTCCTGAGCGGCTTCAGCGTGGTGGTCATGGGCTTGGCGCTGAACTGGGCAGCGGCCATCCTGCTGGCCGGGGCCAATGCCTTTTACGTCTTCGTCTACACCATGTGGTTGAAGCGACGGACGGCGCAGAACATCGTCATCGGTGGTGCTGCCGGCGCGTTCCCGCCCACCATCGGCTGGGTTGCCGTTACCGGTGACCCCACCAGTCTGGTGGCTTGGAGCCTGTTTCTGATCATCTTCCTATGGACCCCACCGCACTTCTGGGCGCTGGCCCTTTATCGGGAAGGCGATTACGCCCGGGTCGGGGTCCCGATGTTGCCGGTGGTGGCGGGGGCCCGGGCCACCAAGCGCCAAATGCTGTTCTATAGCCTGTTGCTGCTGCCCACGACCATGGTGCCCGCCATGCTTGGCCATCTGGGCATGATCTATGCCGCAGGGGCCGTGGCGCTGTCCCTGACCTTCTTGGCGCTGACTGTGGCGGTTCTTCGCGAACCCGACGGTGGCCGGGATCAACCAGCAGCAAAGCGGTTGTTCCGCTTCTCCATTCTGTATCTGTTTTTGATGTTCGCGCTGATGATGGTGGACGTTGCGGCCGGTGCCGGAGCGTCGTGGTCATGACCCAGCAAACGCGCTCGCCAGAGCCTTCCCCGAAGACCGCCCCCGCATCCGGTTTCGTTGCCCCCAGTCGGGGACGCAACTTGGCGGTCTTTGCCGGTGTCATCGGGCTGATGGCAATCTTCTTCGTGATCTCCATCCTGAAGATCCAGGCCTTGCCGCCGGTGCCCACCGCTGCCCAGTTCGGCGCCGCAACGGCCAGCTATGGCGCCGTCTTGCCGCCGCTGCCGCTGGCAAACGCCGCCGTCATCACCCGCGGAGAG
>CAZCBM010000135.1:0-9293 GCA_964496805.1 uncultured Rhodospirillales bacterium
TCACCATCGTGATCCATTCGACCGCTTGATCATCTCCCCGGCAAAGGGCGAAACCCGGGGCTGTTCGCGCCAGCCAAGCTCAGCGCTGGGGGCCGGAGAAGGTGTTGTACCGGGTCTCCGGCTTGCGGAAGACAAACAAATCCTCGGGAATGTCCACCCCGATTTGGATGTTATAGAGGTCCACAGCGGTAAACCGCCCGTCGGACAATTGCACCGTCCAGCGCACCAGGCGGATCGGCTCCAACTCGAACAACAGGGTCAGCAGCCCGGACTGCGGATCCTCGGCATTGCGCAGGTTCACCGCCAGCACCTTGGTATCGCGGAAGGTCTGCCGAACCTCGGCGCCGGAGAAGATCAACTGTTCATCGCCCGTCAGCGACAGCGGGCGCTTCATCAAGATGTGGACCGGCGTGTTTTCGATGGCGTCCTGGCTCTGTGTTTCCAAGGAGGCATCCCAGAAATAGACATAGGCGCCCGAGGTGGTGAGGAAATGCTGATGCGGGTCGCTGTAGTCAAAGCGCACGCCGCCCTCCAAGGTCTGCCGCGGACGGCTCCAGTAAAAGCGGCCGCTGGCGGCCCCGTCCTCGTTTCGCTGGATGAACTCCGCCGTGACGGTGTTCAAGCCATCGATCCAGGCTTGAACCCGGGCCATGGCCCGCTGGGTCTCCGCATCCAGGGTGACGGCGGGGCGCTGCGCCACCGCAGGAGACAGAGCGGCCACCGACAGGGCACAGGCAGCGATCAGCGCCAATAGGGCGCGACGGGGCAGGAGAAGCATGGGGCAAGGGCTCCGAGGCTCGGGGAAGAAATCGTCTGAACGCGCCCAGGGATGGTCCGCGAATGAGGCAAGGCCAAGACAGGGCAGGCCAAGCGCTTTCAGGATAGCGTTGGTGGCGGTCTTATCCCAGCTTTCCGGCAACCGCTTTCGCCGCGCACGCCACCACCAGGGTCTTTAGGCGGGCTTGACCGCCGCGCTCCACGGCCACAGCGGACGGGGGGACATCCAGATGCCGGGCCACCAGCGCACACACTGCCCGATTGGCAGCCCCATCACTGGGGACCGCCCGGACCCTGAGGGCCAGCACCTGCTGTCCATCGGCCAGGGCCTGTACCCCGTCCACCTGATCCTGGGCGGCACGGGGGGTCACCCGCACCCGCAGACGGCAGCGATCGGGTCCGTCCGCCACAGCCACCGCCATCATCGCCCCGCCGACGCCGCAACCGCCAGCACCGCAGCCAGCAGGACCGCCCACCACCGCGGGCTGTGCCCGATGGCTGAGTCAGCCGTGGCCTTGCGCGTCCGAAAGACCCGCAAGGGCGTCAAACCCCGGCCTGGATGGCGGCCAAGTTGTAGCCGATGAAATTCTGGAAGAAGATAATGCCCAGGATCAAGACGATCGGGGAGAGGTCAATTCCCCCCAGATCCGGCATGAACCGGCGAATGGGGGCGAGCATGGGCTCGAACACCCGGTTCAGGGTTTCATGAATCACGCCCACCAGCTGGTTACCGCGGTTCAGCACACCGAACTGGAACAGCCAACTCATGACAATCCAGATGAACAGTCCAATGCTGAGCAGTTGCAAGATCACCAGGGCAACATTACCGAGGCCAATCAGGAGTCCAGTCATGGGGGGTCTTCTTCACTGATAGCGGGGAGGGCGACAAACTCACCCTGCACATAAGGCGCGCCCGGCGTCGGGGCAAGGCGAAGCGACAGGCAACAGCCATAACGCTGGCCCCATACGCCCCGCCCAGAAGCGGGGGACGGAAGGGTGTTGACTGTCCTCGCGTGACAGCATAGTAACACAGCCACACAACAGGACGCCACCCCATGCCCCCTGCCCCCTCCCCCCAAAGCGACGATCAGGACCGGCTGACGGGCCTGTGTGAGGCACTTCTCAGGTGCCAATCCGCCGAAGAGGCTGCCCGCTTTCTGCGGGACCTGTGCACGCCAAAGGAGGTGCGGGATTTGTCGGAACGGTGGGCGCTGGCCCGCATGCTGGACGCAGGCCAGATGAGCTACCGCCAGATTGCGGAGGCCACCGGCGCCAGCACCACAACCATTGGCCGGGTGGCGCGCTTTCTGCGCGAAGAGCCCCACCAGGGCTACCGTTTGATCTTGGACCGCACGCCCCCGCTGCCTGACCCTCTTTCTGCCTCCCCGGCATCAGCCCCTCAAAAACCGACGGAGTCCCCATGACGCCGCCCCCCTCTCCCCCGCAGCCGGACCGTGTCCGCTTGGCCGTGCAAAAGTCCGGTCGCCTGGCCGAGTCCTGCTTCGACATCTTCAAGCAATGCGGGCTGAAACTGCGCCGATCCAAGGACAGCCTGTTTGCCCGCCTGGCCGGCCTGCCCATCGACGTTTTGCTGGTCCGCGACGACGACATCCCGGGCTTTGTGGCCGAGGGGGTCGCGGACCTGGGCATCGTCGGTCAGAATGTTTTCGAGGAGTTCCGCCTGGACGATCCGGATCTGGCCGGTCAGGCGGAGGTGGCCTTGCCCCTGGGCTTTTCCCGCTGCCGCCTGTCTCTTGCCGCCCCGGCGGCGCTGGACATTTCCGATGTCAGCGCCCTTCAGGGCAAGCGGATCGCCACCAGCTACCCCAACATCGTCACGGACTTTTTGGCCCGCCATGGCGTGGAAGCCGAACCGGTGATGATGACCGGCAGCGTCGAGGTGGCCCCGCGGCTGGCCATCGCTGATGTCATCTGCGACATCGTCTCCACCGGCGCCACGCTGGAGGCCAACAATCTGGTGGAGAGCCATACGGTCCTGCAAAGCGAGGCCCTGCTGATCCGAAACCCCTCCACCATCACGCCAGAGCGCCAGCAAACGGTGGACCGGTTTATTCAGCGGTTGACCAGCGTGCTGCGGGCCGGCAACGCGAAATACATCATCATGCACGCCCCGGAAGCGTCCCTGGACCAGATCATCAGTGTCATCCCGGGCAGCGAAAGCCCGACGGTGAGCAAGCTGCACAACCGCCCCGGTGTCTACAGCATTGCCGCGGTGGCCCAGGAAGACACGTTCTGGGAAACCATCGAACACCTGAAAGCACTGGGTGCCCATGACATCCTGGTGCTGCCCATTGAGAAGATGTTGGACTGATGCTGAGTGTGAGCCCCTGGGGCACCTTGACCGCGGCAGAGCGCGATGCCCTGCTGGCCCGACCAGCACAAGCCCTGGCAGGCGACATCCAGGACGCCGTGGCGGACATTCTGGCCCAGGTCCGCGCGGAGGGGGACACCGCCGTCGCCCGGCTGACCCAGCGGTTTGATGGGGTGGCCGTATCCACTGTGCGGGTAACCGCGGCGGAGATGACGGCGGCCGGCGATCAGGTATCCGCCGAGGACCGGGCTGCCATGGCCCGTGCGGCGGAGAACATCCGCGCCTTCCATGCCGCCCAGGTGCCAGCACCGCTGAGCGTGGAAACCAGCCCCGGCGTGGTCTGCCGCCGGATCACCCGTCCCATTGACCCGGTTGGTCTGTACATTCCAGGGGGCTCTGCGCCCTTGTTCTCAACCCTGCTGATGTTGGCCATCCCCGCCCAATTGGCCGGGTGCCGGCAGATCGTGCTGGCAACGCCCCCCGCCCGCGATGGGAGCGTGCATCCGGCGATCCTGTATGCCGCGCGGCTGGCGGGGGTGACAGACATCCACCGCATCGGGGGCGCCCAGGCCATCGCGGCCCTGGCCTATGGCACCCAGACCGTGCCCCGGTGTGCCAAGATCTTTGGCCCTGGCAATGCCTATGTGACCGCCGCCAAGCAGGCGGTGAGCGCCGATCCCGATGGCGCAGCCATCGACATGCCCGCCGGCCCGTCGGAACTGCTGGTGGTGGCCGATGACACGGCCGACCCCATGGCCGTGGCCGCTGACCTGTTGAGCCAGGCCGAACATGATCCCTCCAGCCAAGTGGTGCTGGTGACCCCTGACGCGGCCGTTGCCCAGCGGGTGGCGGCGGAAATCCAACGCCAACTGCCCGACCTGCCCCGGCGCACCATCGCCGAGGCCGCGCTGGCCAACTCCCGCGCCATCCTGGTGGCCGATCTGAGCGAGGCGGTGTCGGTCTCCAACGCCTATGCGCCGGAGCACCTGATCCTGAATGTGGCGGAGCCGGAGGCGCTGCTGGCACAGGTGACCGCCGCCGGCAGCGTGTTTTTGGGGCCGTTTGCAGCGGAGGCCATGGGCGACTATGCCAGCGGCACCAACCATGTGCTGCCCACCTATGGCTTTGCGCGGGCCTATAGCGGGGTGAACCTGTCGGCGTTTCTGAAATCCATCACGGTGCAAAGCGTCACCGCCGAAGGCCTGCGGGACCTGGGGCCGGCGGTGGCTCGGCTTGCCGCCCTGGAGGGTCTGGACGCCCATCGGCTGGCGGTGACCCGCCGGCTGGACAAACTCAATCTCTCCCAGCAGGAGGCAGGGGAATGACCGCGACGATTGATGGGGTGCTGGCGCTGATGCGCCCGGAGATCCTGGCGCTCAAGGCCTATGCGTCGGCCCGCTCTCAATTTCAGGCGGCCAGCCTGGACGATGTGGTGCTGCTGGATGCCAATGAGTCCCCCTATCTGGCACCGCCAGCCAGCCAGCCCTTCAACCGCTATCCTGATCCGCAACCACCGCGCCTGGTCAGGTTGTTGGCCGGCCTGTGGCACGCCGCGGCGGAGCAGGTGATCGTCACCCGCGGCAGCGACGATGCCATTGATGTGCTGATGCGCTGTTTTTTGCGGCCGGGCCAAGACGCCATTCTGATCCATCCCCCCACCTTCGCGATGTATCAGGTGGCCGCCACCATCCAGGGCGGCGAGACGGTATCGGTGCCCATGATCCCCGACGGGGACAGTTTCCGTCTGGATATCGAGGGGCTTTTGGCCGCCGTCGATCAGCACCCGGTGAAACTGGTGTTCCTGTGTAGCCCCAACAATCCCACCGGCACCCACGTCCCCCGGGCCGAGCGCCTCCGCCTGATCCAGGCGCTGGCGGGCAAGGCCGTGCTGGTGGTGGACGAGGCCTATGCCGAGTTTACTGAGGATGGCACGCTGGCCCCCCTGGTGGAGGCGCACCCGCACCTGGTGATCCTGCGCACCCTGTCCAAGGGCGCAGGACTGGCGGGCGTCCGGGTCGGCGGCGCCGTGGCCCATCCCCAGGTGATCGAGCGTATGCGCGCCGTCCTGCCGCCCTACCCTATCCCCCGGCCGGTGGAGCAGGCCGTGCTGGCAGCGCTCAGCCCCATGGGGCAGTTGCTGGCGCAAGACCGGGTGCGGGAGATGGTTGCAGAGCGTCAGCGGATGGCGGACGCCCTTGCCGCCCATCCGGACATTGCCAGCATCGCGCCATCAGCGGCCAACTTCCTGTTCCTGACCTTCACCAGTGCCCAGGCGGCCGCCGCAGCCAATGCGCGTCTGCGCCACGTGAACATCATCGCCCGGCATTTTGGCGGTGGCGCGCTGGACCGTTCCTGGCGGTTGTCCATCGGCACGCAGACAGAGAACGACCAGGTTCTGGCCGCCTTGGGTCTGATCAAGCCTGTGGCAGCCCCGCCCCCCCGCCGAGGGGAAGTGCTGCGGGAGACCAAAGAGACCCAGATCCTGGTGCAGGTGGATCTGGACCAGACTGGCCCGATCCACCATCAGACCGGCGTCGGCTTTTATGACCATATGCTGGACCAGTTGGCCAAACATGGGGGGTTCAGCAGTCGCATTACGACCCAGGGGGATCTGCACATCGATGGCCACCATACCATCGAGGATGTCGCCATCGCCCTGGGTCAGGCCCTGCGCCAGGCGCTGGGGGACAAACGGGGAATTGGCCGCTACGGCTTCACCGCTGCGATGGATGAGAGCCTGGCTGATTGCGCCATCGACCTGTCAGGGCGCATGGCGTTTGAGTGGGAAGGAACCTTCACCGCGCCGTCTGTGGGCCAGTTCGATGCGGAAATGACACCCCATGTATTCCGGTCTCTGGCAGAGTCGCTGGGCTGTGCCCTGCATGTCCGCGTGACCGGGGACAACACGCATCATATGATCGAGGGGTGCTTTAAGGCAGTGGGCCGCGCGCTGCGTCAGGCCTTCGCCCGCCAGGGCGATCCCGCCGAACTGCCCAGCACCAAGGGGCTGCTGTAGGCACCGGCCGGTCCCCGACGGGGCCAGGTCCCACCGGGGTTCCGGACCCTCACGCTAAGGAGGTTGGCCATGCTGGCCGTGATTGACAGTGGTGGCGCCAATCTGCGCTCCGTGGCGTTTGCCCTGGGGCGGTTGGAGCAGGAATGGGTGCTGACGCGGGACCCGGCCCTGATCACCAGGGCCGAGAGGGTGCTGCTGCCCGGTGTCGGCGCGGCCGGGCCGGTGATGCAGATCCTGCGGGATGCCGGCCTGGTGGAGGTGATCCGCGGCCTCACCCAACCCGTCCTGGGCATCTGCGTGGGTATGCAAGTGCTCTATGAACGCTCAGAGGAGGGGGCCGACTGCTTGGGGTGCATGCCAGGGGAAGTCCAACGCCTAAAGGGCGGCCCGCGCATCACCGTACCCCATATGGGCTGGAATGCCCTCAGCCTGCATCATCCAGAGCACCCGCTCCTGACCGGCCTCTGCGATGGCGATGCGGCCTATTTTGTGCATAGTTATGCCGTTGATCCTGACGAGACGACCCTGGCCAGCACGCTGCATGGCCAGCCCATCGCGGCCTTGACGGAACACCGGAATTTCCTGGGATGCCAGTTCCATCCGGAGCGCTCGGCCACAGTGGGACACAAGATCCTGCGCAACTTCGTCAATGAAGTGCAGGCATGAGGAGGATAAAAACCATGAGGGCGCGGCCATGATCCTGTTTCCCGCAATTGATTTGATTGGCGGAGAGGCCGTGCGCCTGACCGAAGGCGACTTTGCCACCAGCCACACCTACAACCCCGACCCCGTGGCGCAGGCGGGCCTTTTTCGCGATGCTGGCGCGGAATGGCTGCATGTGGTGGACCTGGACGGCGCCCGCGAAGGCCGGCCAATGCAGACCGAGTTGATCGGGCGGATTGCCCAGGCGGCGGGCCCCATGAAGGTGGAGTTGGGCGGCGGCCTGCGCACGGACGAGGATTTGGAGAAGGTCTTTGCCAAGGGGGTCCAGCGGGTCATTCTGGGCTCCATCAGTGTGCGCCAGCCCGCCAAGGTGCGCAAATGGATGGATCGCTGGGGGGCTGACCGGATCGTTCTCAGTCCCGATTGCCGCTACAAGGATGGGGAGTTTCTGGTCCTGACCGAGGGCTGGCAGTCTGGCACCACCCTGACCCTGGCGCAGTACCTGGATCACTATCGCGACCATGGGGTGGAATGGGTGATGGTGACAGATGTCGCCCGCGACGGTCGGCTCACCGGGCCCAATGTGGCGCTCTATCAGGCGCTGGTGAACCGCTACACCCATCTCAAGGTGGTGGCCAGTGGCGGGGTGGCCCGCCTGGAGGATCTGGATGCCCTACAGCAGGCGGGCTGTCATGGCGTGATCATCGGCAAGGCGCTCTATGAGGGCCGGTTCACCCTGGAACAGGCCCTCGAGCGGGTCGCCGCCTTAACGCTCCGGCCCCCCGAAGAGCAGGACCTGCCATGACACCGCCACCCGCCACCCTGGCCTCTGGCGGCCAGACGACCCTGCTCAAGCGAATCATCCCCTGCCTGGACGTCCGCGATGGGCAGGTGGTCAAGGGCGTACAGTTCCGCAACCATGAGGTCGTGGGCGAGATCCTGGACCTTGCGTGGCGATACCGCGATCAAGGGGCCGACGAGTTGGTGTTCTATGACATCACCGCCAGCAGCGACGGTCGCCGGGTCAGCAAGGACTGGGTGGCCCGGGTGGCGGAGAACCTGGATATCCCGTTCAGCGTCGCCGGTGGCATCCGCAGTCTGGACCAGGCCCGCGAGGTGCTGAACAACGGCGCGGAGAAGATCAGCGTCAACTCCCCGGCGCTGGAGCGACCGGATTTGATTGATGAACTGGCCCGGGAATTCGGCAGCCAGTGCATCGTGGCCGGGGTGGACAGCCGGGCCGAGGACGGCGGCTATTTCGTCTATCAATACACCGGCGACGAGACCAAGACCGTGGCCACCCGTCGCCACACTATGGAGTGGCTGGCGGAAGTGCAGGATCGCGGCGCCGGCGAAGTGGTGTTGAACTGCATGAACCAGGATGGCGCCCGCAGCGGTTATGATATCCCCCAGTTGCAGCAGGCCCGCGCCATCTTAAACATCCCGCTGGTGGCCAGCGGCGGTGCCGGCGAGTTGCAGCACTTCGTGGATGTGTTTCAACAGGCCGAGGTGGATGCTGCCCTGGCGGCCAGCGTGTTCCATAAAAACCTGTTGCCGCTCACCAGCCTCAAAACCGCTTTGCGCGCCCATGGCATCCCTGTGAGGGGATGAATTCTGGGCGCGAATGAACGCCCCCGCAAACGGAACGCCCCCGCAAGCGGTCACGTCGGGTCGGGGCTGCCAGCGCGGCTCGGGCTCAGGGTTGGCGCTGGAGGGTGATGACGGCGCCCTGATAGGATAAAATGATTAGGTCCGGCTGGACCTGCACGATGGTCAGCGCCGTTTGACTGCCCACCGGTACCATCTGTTGAAACGGGATCACCTGCATGCCGCCACTGATGCTGCCGCCCTGCGCTTTGGTCACTGTCTCCACCAACAATCCAGCTGCCACCAGCCACGTCTTTTCCACCGTGAAGGACAGGCTTTGGCTGCTGTTGCGACGGGTCAAGGCATCCTGAGCGGAAAGGGTCATGGTCCCCGCATCGGTGAGGGTGCCATCAGCGCGATAGTGCAGCGTCCCCTGGGTCACCAGGGAACCCAAGCCCGCCTGCTGGGCGGTACTGTAGCGCCAGGTACCGACGAAGTCCTGAGCGGTGGCCTCCACCGTTTGGGCGCGGGCGTGGACGGGCGCGATCAAGAGCACCAGCGCGATCAGGATGGGCAGCAAGCGCAGCATGGCGATGGGTCCTCAGCAGCTACAGCGTTGTGTGATCAGTCTGGTCCATTCCGGTTCCCCCCGAAAGTCATGCCCCGTCACTCCCCAGCGGCGATTGAAGCTCTCATCGCAAGCAGGGGGCCGGAAGGGGCCACAAGCGGGGGGGAGGAATGCCGTCACGGGCGGCGCCCGAATCGCAGGCCAGGCCGATAGCCACCGGCGTCGTCGTGGGACGAGGGGACGGACCGGCTGGGCCGCGGGCTCGGATGCCAGGGGTTGGTATAGGCCTCGGCGGGCAACTTGGCCAGCGGCGGTGCGTCAGGAATAGGCACTGGGCGGCGTACCAACCC
>CAZCBM010000136.1:0-9230 GCA_964496805.1 uncultured Rhodospirillales bacterium
GTTGCAGGGCCGGCGACCGAGGGACGGCCCGGCTTGTCGGGGCGGGCGGCGCGGTGAGGCCCCCAAGCGCGTTCCGTGCGTGGGTGCGGCGTCCTGTGTGGCTTGCTGAGCGGGCTGTGCGCGCGTATGTAGGGTGACATCTCAGCCAAGGTCTGCGCGCCCCCGCCCGGCGCTGTCAGCCCTTCCCCCTCCTGCCCGCCGCTACGGAGTGACCCCATGGGAGCCATGGACCGCGCCAGCAAGACCTGGATGCTGACGGAGATCGTTAAGGGTCTCGCCCTGACCTTCAGCTACATGTTCAAGCCCAAGGCCACCTTGAACTACCCGTTTGAGAAGGGGCCGATTAGCCCGCGCTTCCGGGGGGAGCACGCCCTGCGTCGCTATCCCAATGGGGAGGAGCGGTGCATTGCCTGCAAACTGTGCGAGGCGATCTGCCCGGCGCTGGCCATTACCATTGAAGCGGAACCCCGTGATGACGGCTCCCGCCGAACCACGCGCTATGATATAGATATGACTAAATGTATATATTGTGGTCTGTGTGCAGAGGCGTGTCCTGTTGACGCAATTGTTGAGGGGCCAAACTTCGAGTTTTCCACCGAGACTCGGGAAGAACTTTACTACAACAAGCAGCGTTTGCTGGATAATGGCGACCGCTGGGAAGCCCAGATTGCTGCGAATTTGGCGGCTGACGCCCCCTATCGTTGAGCCCTGTGGGGTCCCATGCGCCCCTGGACAGCGCTGCCGCTCTTGCGCGGCAGCGTTTTGCGTTGCACCAACGGGTCTGGGGTGATCGCCTGATGCGCTGACGTTTTGGCCTCTGGCCTTTCCGTCCCATCATCGCTATGACCCCGCTGACTGTCGTGACACCCAAAGCCCCACGAGCTGCCTGATGGCTGTCGTCGCCTTTTATTTGTTTGCCCTGCTGACCCTGTTCAGTGGCGCCATGGTCATCACGCGCAAGAACCCTGTCCATGCGGTGCTGTTCCTGATCCTGGCCTTCTTCAATGCGGCCGGCCTCATGGTGCTGCTGGGGGCCGAGTTCGTCGCCATGCTGCTGGTGATCGTCTATGTCGGCGCCGTGGCGGTGCTGTTCCTGTTCGTCGTGATGATGCTGGACGTCAACTTCGAGGAGTTGCGGCGCGGCTTCGTCAGCTATCTGCCCATCGGGGCCGTGATCGGTATGGTTCTGGTGGGGGAATTGATTTTCGTCTTTTCCGGCTGGAGCGAGATCGTCCCCGCTATCGCCCAGACCGATCTGCCTATGACCACGGGGGAGGGGGCACCCAGCAACACCGCAGCCCTGGGGCAGGTGATCTACACCGATTACCTCCTGGCATTTCAGGGGGCTGGGCTGATCCTGCTGGTGGCCATGATTGGCGCCATCGTGCTCACCCTGCGGCAGCGTGCCGGTGTTCGCCGACAGAGCATTGGCAAGCAGTTCGCCACGCGCAGCGAAGAGGTGATGGCGGTTCGCAAGGTTGAACCAGGACAGGGAGCGCAGTGACCATGGCTGTTGGGCTGGAGCACTATCTCACCGTTGCCGCGATCCTGTTCACCATGGGGATCTTCGGGATCTTCCTGAACCGTCGCAACGTCATCATCATCTTGATGTCGATCGAATTGATCCTGCTGGCAGTAAACATCAATCTGGTGGCGTTCAGCGCTTTCCTGAATGACCTCGCCGGCCAGGTGTTCGTCATGTTTATTCTGACCGTGGCGGCGGCGGAGGCGGCTATCGGCCTCGCCATCCTGGTGGTCTATTTCCGCAACCGCGGCTCCATCGCCGTGGAAGACATCACGCTGATGAAAGGCTGAGCCCGCGTCATGGAACTCGCCGTCGTCTTCCTCCCCGCCCTGGCGGCCCTTATTGTCGGAGCCTTTGGCCGGACTCTGGGGGACCGTGCCAGCCAGGTCATCACCTCTGGCGCCGTCTGCCTCGCTGCCCTGTTGGCGGTGATCCTGTTCATTGATGTGGGGCTGGTGGGCCATGCGGATGGGGAGGCGGCGCGCCGTACCCAGATGGTGATCGCCACGTTCATGAACGTGGGCGATTTCCAAGTGGACTGGGCCATCCGCGTGGATGCCATGAGCGTGACCATGATGATGGTGGTCACCCTGGTTAGCGCGTTGGTCCATATCTACTCCATTGGCTATATGAGCCACGACCCGGATAAGCCGCGGTTCATGGCCTATCTTTCGCTGTTTACCTTCGCCATGCTGGCGTTGGTGACCGCTGACAACCTGATCCAGATGTTCTTCGGGTGGGAAGGCGTGGGCCTCGCCTCCTATCTGTTGATCGGCTTCTGGTACAAAAAGCCCAGCGCCAGCAGTGCGGCCATCAAGGCGTTCGTCGTCAACCGTGTGGGGGACTTTGGCTACGCGCTGGGCATCATGACCCTATTCGCCATTTTCGGATCGGTGGAGTTCGCCACCATTCTGAATCCTGAAGTGGTGGCGGCCCACGCCGATACGACGTTTAGTTTCTTGGGCTTTGAGGTCCATGGCCTGACGCTGGCGGCCCTGCTGCTGTTCATGGGCGCCATGGGGAAATCCGCTCAGTTGGGCCTGCATACCTGGCTGCCGGATGCCATGGAGGGGCCAACCCCCGTCTCCGCCCTGATCCACGCCGCCACCATGGTCACCGCCGGGGTCTTCATGCTCTGCCGGATGAGCCCGGTGCTGGAATACGCGCCCACGGCGCTGGAAGTGATCACGGTGTTCGGCGCGCTGACCGCTTTCGTCGCGGCCACCATCGGCCTCACTCAGCACGACATCAAGCGCGTCATCGCCTACTCCACTATGAGCCAGCTGGGTTATATGGTCTTCGCCGTCGGGGTGTCGGCCTATGAGGTGGCGATGTTCCACCTCACCACCCACGCCTTCTTCAAGGCGCTGTTGTTCCTGGGGGCTGGGTCCGTCATCCACGCCCTTCATGACGAGCAAGACATGCGGCGGATGGGGGGCATGGCCAAGCACATCAAATGGACCTTCTGGGCCATGATGGTGGGCTCCATTGCGCTGGCAGGGTTGCCGCCACTGGCCGGGTTCTTCAGTAAAGATGCCATCCTTGCCGCGGCCTATGGCGCCAGCGACGCGGCCGCCCATGGGTTCGACTTCTTCCATACCCATCGGTTTGGCGAGGTGGCCTATTGGTTGGGCGTTGCGGCGGCCTTCATGACGGCGTTCTACAGCTTCCGCCTGATCTTCATGACCTTCTATGGGGAGGAGCGGGCCAGTAAGGAAACTATGGCTCACGTCCATGAGAGCCCGCCGGTGATGCTGGTGCCCCTTGGGGTGCTCTCCGTGCTGTCCGTCGTGGCTGGCCTGTTGTTGGCCGGTCCCATGATCGGCAAGGGCGCGCCTGCGTTCTGGGGCGACAGCCTATTTGCCCTGCCGGAGCAGGACATTGTGGGCCTGATGAATGGCAGCAATCCCCTGTTGGCTGAGGCCGCCCATGGCGAGGATCACGGTGCCGAGGAGGCAGCCCATGCGGCTTACCATGTCAGCTTCATCATCCACTATCTGGGGGTGATCCTGGCCGTGGTGGGCATTGGGCTCGCTTGGTACCTGTTCGTGCGCAACCCTCACCTGCCGGGCCAGATGACGGGGCCAATCCAACCGCTCTACCAGTTGGTGCATCGAAAATGGTATTTTGATGAGCTGTACGACTTCCTGTTCGTGGACCCTGCGCCGCGCCTTGGCCGCATCCTGTGGCGCCGCGGGGACCGGGGAACCATCGACTATCTCGGCCCGGATGGGGTCAGTCTGGTGACGCGCTTGGCCGCCCTGCGCTCCCGCGCCATCCAGTCCGGCTTCCTCTATCACTATGCCTTTGCCAGCGTCGCCGGACTGGTGGTGCTGCTCACCTGGTATCTCTATCGCTTCCAATCCTGATCCCTTCCGGCCTGGCGCCGGTCCCGCCCTAAGGCAGGGGGGATATCGGCCGCCGGGCAGGGGCCAGACGCGCCCCCCGCCCCCACCCGCCCCATAAGGACCAGAGCTTCCGATGGACGATGTGCCCCTGCTCAGTCTGGTGACGTTCCTGCCGTTGGTGGGCGCGCTGTTCATCCTGTTCGTGCGCGGACCGGAGGCGTTGGTGACACGCAACGCCCGCTACGTGGCGCTGTGGACCTCCATTGCCACGTTGCTGCTGTCGCTGTTGGTCCTGGGGGCCTTCGATCCGGCCATGGACGGCTTCCAACTGGTGGAGAAGCGGCCTTGGTTGCCGGGCTTTGATGCCAGCTATCACATGGGGGTCGACGGGGTTTCCGTCTGGTTCGTGCTGCTCTGTACGTTGCTGACCCCCATCTGCATCCTGTCCAGCTGGGGCGCCATTACCAAGCGCGTCAAAGAGTTCATGGTGGCGTTCCTGGTGCTGGAAACGCTGATGATCGGCATGTTCTGCGCGTTGGACATGCTGTTGTTCTATGTGTTCTTTGAGGCGGTGCTGATCCCTATGTTCCTGATCATCGGGATTTGGGGTGGGAGCAACCGCATCTACGCGGCCTTCAAGTTCTTTTTGTATACGCTGGTCGGCTCAGTGCTGATGCTGGTGGGCATGGTGGCCCTGTATTGGGATGCCGGAACCACGGACCTCACCATACTGATGAGCCATGACTTCCCCGAGAACCTGCAAATGTGGGTTTGGTGGACCTTCTTCATCGCATTTGCTGTGAAGGTGCCCATGTGGCCGGTGCATACATGGCTGCCCGATGCTCACGTGGAGGCGCCCACGGCCGGATCGGTGATCTTGGCTGGGGTTCTGCTGAAGATGGGCGGCTATGGCATGCTGCGCTTCAACCTGCCCATGATGCCGCTGGCCAGCGTTGAATATGCCGACATCGTGTTTGCGCTGAGCTGCATCGCCATCGTGTATACCTCGCTGGTGGCGCTGGCGCAGGAGGACATGAAGAAGCTGATCGCTTATTCCTCCGTGGCCCATATGGGCTTCGTCACCCTGGGGATTTTCAGCGCCAACCAGCAGGGTATCGAGGGCGCCGTGTTCCAGATGCTCAGCCACGGCATCGTCTCCGCCGCCCTCTTCCTATGCGTGGGCGTCGTGTATGACCGGCTTCACACGCGGGAGATCCATCGCTACAGCGGCCTAGTGACCATCATGCCGAAGTATGCGGTGGTGATGATGATCCTGATGCTGGGCGCCGTTGGCCTGCCGGGCACCAGTGGCTTCGTCGGGGAGTTCCTGTCCTTGCTGGGGGCCTACCAGACCAACACCCTGGCGGGCGTTGTGGCCACAACAGGGATCATCCTGGGGGCGGTCTATATGCTGCTGCTGTATCGCCGGATGATCTTTGGCACCCTGAAGGATGACCCGGACGTCAAGGCCATGCCGGACCTCACCAGCCGGGAGTCCCTGACGCTGTTGCCGCTGGTGGCCCTCTGCCTGTGGATGGGTGTGCTGCCGGATACCTTCCTCAATCTTGTCGGTGCCTCTGTTGAGACATTGGTGGCGGGTGTTGAAGATGCGCTGCGCCCCCTCCAACAGACCGCAGAGGCTGCGGCCACCCTCACGCCCACTGCCCAATGACCCGCCTTCCCCCTGGCCTGCGCCCAGAGACCCGGCTTTAAGGACCCGACCCCATGAACACCGAGATCATTGGTCTGGAATTGCAGAGCATCCTGCCGGAGATCATCCTGGCGGTGCTGGGGCTGGCGATGTTGATGATCGCTGCCTTCCGCGGTGACCGACAGGGCATCGCCCTGACCAACATTGCCCTGGTGGGGGTGGCGGTGGCGCTGATCTCGCTGCGCTGGGTTGCCCCGACCGACATCACCGAAGTGGCCGGTCGCGCCCCCAGCCTGACCAGTTTCGGCGGCCTGTATGCGGTGGATGACTTTGCCGGCTTCCTGAAGGTGCTGATCCTGTTGGCGGTGGCGCTGACCTTGATCCTTACCGTTGCTTTCCTCAAGAGCGAGGATTTCACCCGCTCCGAGTACCCGGTGTTGATGGTGTTTGCCACGCTGGGCATGCTGATCATGGTCAGCGCCAACAACATGCTGATGTTGTACATTGGGTTGGAGATGCAGTCGCTCAGTCTCTATGTGCTGGCAGCGATCCGTCGCGACAGCCTGAAGGGCAGCGAAGCGGGGCTGAAATACTTTGTTCTGGGGGCGCTCAGTTCCGGCCTGCTGCTCTATGGCATTTCCATGATCTATGGGTTCAGCGGCACCTTGGATTTCTATCAGATCGCGCAAGTGCTGGATGGGGTCCTTGCGGAGGGGCAAGCACCGCCCGCTGGCCTGGTGCTGGGACTTGTCTTCGTGCTGGCCGGCTTGGCCTTCAAGGTCTCGGCTGTGCCGTTCCACATGTGGACGCCGGACGTTTACGAAGGTGCCCCCACGGCGGTGACGGCTTTCTTCGCCGCTGCCCCAAAGGTGGCGGCCCTTGGCCTGATGGCCCGGGTGCTGACCGGTGCCTTTGAGCCAGCCGTTGAGCAGTGGCAGGACCTCGTGGTGATCCTGGCGGGGGCCAGTATGATCCTGGGCGCCATTGCCGCCATCGCGCAGACCAATATCAAGCGTCTGATGGCCTATAGCTCCATTGGGCATGTGGGCTTCGCGCTCATGGGCCTGGCCGCCGGGACACAGGCCGGTGTGGAATCCGTGGTCATCTATATGGCCATCTATATCTTCATGACCCTCGGGGCCTTCGCGGTGATCCTGTGCATGCGCCAGCAGGGTGTGCTGGTGGAGAACATCACCGATCTGGCTGGCCTCTCCCAAACCCATCGCGGGTTGGCCATTGTGATGGCCATCTTCATGTTCAGCTTGGCTGGTATCCCGCCCCTGGGGGGGTTCTTTGCCAAGCTGTATGCGGTGCGCGCTGCGGTGGAAGCGGACCTGATCGTGTTGGCCCTGGTGGGCATGCTGGCCAGTGCCGTGGGCGTCTATTACTACCTGCGGGTGGTCAAGATCATGTTCTTCGATCCTCCGGGTGAGCCGTTGGATAGCGATATTCCGGGCCCCCTGTGGAGCCTGATGGGCGGCACGGCCCTGGTGGTACTGCTGTTCATCCTGGTCCTGGGACCCATTGTCGATGGCGCCACTCTCGCGGCATCCGCCCTATTCCCACCTCCGGGGTGAGGCCATGAACGACGACGCCGATCGCAGCACCCAAGTGGTGGCCATCGCTGGCCGCTTCGGCTTGGTTCAAAGGGGCGCGGTGGACAGCACCCAGATCCAGTTGCGTGCCCTGACCGATGATCCGCGTCGCGACCCCGACGATCCCACCTTGCCCTGGCCCGCGGTGATCGCCAGCGCGCAAACGCAGGGCCGTGGCCGCCAGGGCCGGGATTGGACCAGCCCGGAAGGCAATCTCTATCTGAGCTATGCCGTGCCCCGTGATGCCGTCAGCCAAGCGGAGCCGGTGCGGGCGGTGTTCTTGGCCGCGGTTGTGGCGCTTCATGCGGCGGTGCAGCCCCTGGTGCAGCCGCAACCGAGGCTAGCCATCAAATGGCCCAATGATCTGTTGGTTGATGGCGCCAAGGTCAGCGGACTGCTGATTGAGGTCCATGGCCCCTGGTTTCTGGTGGGGCAGGGGCTGAACCTGCACCAGGCACCGGAGGGGACGGCCTTCCCGGCCACCAGCCTCAAGGCTGCCGGTATCGACCCGCCGCCCCCCCTGGATGTTGCCCGGCAGGTGCTGGAGGAGGCCACGGGCGCCCTGAGCCGTGTCCAGACCGCCAGCGGCGTGCAGGACCTTCACCGCCATTGGGACACTCTGCTGGCCGGCAAAGGGCAGGAACTGACCGTCCGCCCTCAGGATGGGGCGGAACCCGTCACCGGCACCTTCAGCCACGTTGACGAGCAGGGGCGGCTTGTGGTGCAGATCTCGCCCAGCCAACGGCAAACCTTTTCCATCGGCGATGTGTTTGGTCTCTAGCCCACCTGTCACAGGACCGGGCAGCAGAACTCGCATAGAGACCGGCCCTATCTGCCCACTTCTGGAGCAATTATTCGTCCATGACCACACAGCCTTCTGACGTCTCCGCCTCCTCTGTCTTGATCGTTCCCCTGGGGGGCGTGGAGGAATTTGGGGTCAATCTGACCGTCTATGGGCACCAGGATCGCTGGATCATCGTGGATTGTGGGGCCGGCTTCCCGGATGATACCCACCCGGGGATCGACTTGCTGCTGCCCAACCCGGCCTTCCTGCTGGAGAACCGTGCCGGGATCGAGGCGCTGTTCATTACCCACGCCCACGAGGACCATATCGGCGCGGTGGCCCATGTCTGGCCCAAGCTGGGGGTGCCGATTTATGCGACGCCCTTTGCCCGTTCCGCCCTGAGGCACAAGTTCAAGGATGTCCAGGTCGATCCCGGAGACATGCTGCGGGAGGTGCGCCCCGGCGCCCACGTTCAGGCTGGCCCCTTCGGCGTGCAGTACATCGCAGTCGCGCATTCCATCCCCGAGGCCTGCTCCCTGGCGATCCGCACGCCGGCGGGGCTGGTGCTGCACACGGGCGACTGGAAGATCGACGCCGACCCGGTGGTGGGCCATCTGACCGACGAGGCCGCCTTCCGCGCGTTGGGGGAAGAGGGCGTGCTGGCGATCCTGTCGGACAGCACCAATGCCCCGGTGGAGGGGCAGTCGGGCAGCGAGCGCAGCATTGAAGCCAGTCTGGTCCAGCTCTTTTCGGAGTTGCCCCAGCGTGCCGTGGTCACCTGCTTCAGCTCCAACATTGCGCGCCTGCACACCATCGCCAAGGCGGCGGAGCAATCAGGTCGCCAAGCGGCTTTGGTGGGGCGCTCACTGCTTCGCATGGCGGACATGGCCGCGGCCCATGGGTATCTGGACGACGTCCAACCCTTCCTGGAGGCCTCGGACATTGGGTACCTGCCCCGGAACAAGCAGGTCATCGTCTGCACTGGCAGCCAGGGGGAGCCGCGCAGCGCCCTGACGCGCATTGCCGCCGGGGACCATGATGATATCGAACTGGAGGAGGGCGACACGGTCATCTACTCCTCTCGCACCATTCCGGGGAATGAGAAGGAAATCAGCCGGGTTCGGAAGTCCCTGGTGGCCCAGGGCATCCAGGTGATGACGGACCGTGACTCCTCAGTGCACGTTTCCGGCCATGCCTATGGCGGTGAGATCACTCAGCTGTACCAATGGACACGGCCGAAGGTGGTGATCCCGGTCCATGGGGAGGCGGATAACCTGATCGCCAATGCCCGTCTGGCCGAGGCGGCCCAGGTGCGGCGCACGGTGCT
>CAZCBM010000137.1:0-9194 GCA_964496805.1 uncultured Rhodospirillales bacterium
GCGCGCTGCCGGGGCGGCGGCACGGGCAGGGGCGGCTGGGGGACCTTTGCGCAGCTTGGCCACGGACGCGGATCGGACTTTACCGCAGAGTTCCCGGGACAGCTGCGCCATCCCCTCTGGTGACAACGCCTGAGGCTTGGCGATGAAGTCCACGGCACCGATTTCCAGCGCGCGCAGGGTGATGTCCGCCCCTCGGTGGGTGAGGCTGGAGACCATCACCACGGGGGTGGGCTTCAGTTTCATGATCTTTTCAAGGAAGCTGAGGCCATCCATGCGGGGCATCTCAACATCCAGGGTGATCACATCCGGGGACAACTCACGGATCTTCTGGCGGGCGTCAAAGGGATCCACAGCCGTGGCGACGACCTCGATCTCCTGATCCTGGGACAGCACATGGCTGATGACTTCCCGCATCAACCGGCTATCGTCCACAACGACTACGCGAATGGCCATCAGCCTTTCCTTTCCAGGCGATAGGCGGATTGGCCGACACGGACAAAGCGATGGCTGATTGCCGGCAATGTCTCGGAGTGGCCTATGAACAGGATACCGCCTTCCTCAAGAACATCGCCGAAGGCGGTAAACAGGGCCTTGCGGGTGGGGTCATCAAAATAGATCACCACGTTGCGGCAAAAGATGACATCAAACGGCCCCTTGAAGGGCCACGGCTTGATCAGGTTGAGTTGCTTGAAGCTGATCAGCGCTTTGAGTTTGTCACTCATCACCACATCGGACGTGCCGGGAACGGGACTGTAGGCCCGCTCCTTCATGATTGCCGGCACGTCCTCCAGGTCCGCCAAGGGATAGCGACCCGCCCGGGCAGTCTCCAACATCTGGGTGTCGATATCCGTGGCCAGGATCTTCGCATCCCATGGCCGGGCAGAGCGTCCCAGGTGGCGGGCCAGGACCATGGCCATGGAATAGGGCTCCATGCCGCTGGAACATCCGGCCGACCACAGGCGCAGGCGGCGCTGGCCGCGTTGATCCTGCACCCCCATGCGCTCCGCCAGGACGCTTTCGTCCAGCAGCTTGAAGTGATGGGGCTCACGGTAGAACCGTGTCAGGTTGGTGGTCAGGGCATTGACCAGGTTGCCCAGTTCACGCTCTCCGGCGGGGCTGTCCAACAGCGCCAGATAGCTGGGGAAATCCGGCAGGTTCAACGCGCGCAATCGGCGCGCCAGACGGCCATAGACCATCTCCCGCTTGTGTTCCTTGATGACGATCCCGGCCTGGTCATAGATCAGGCCGGCAATGCGCTGGAACGCGCTGTCGGGGAAGGCGAACTCCCGGTCTTTCCCGTTGGGCTCCCGGTCTGCCGTTGCTAGCAGGGCCATGCGCGTGTCCTACCCATGCACCAGATCGCCGACAATCAGCTCCAGGTCGATCAGGCTGATCATCTGATCCCCCACGGTTGCCAAGTTGCTGATCACGTCATCACCGCTGAAGGTGATGCTTTCCGGCACCGGCTGCACTTGCTCGGCCTTCAGGTCGATGATGTCGCTGACGGTGTCCACCAGCAGGCCGAAGACCCGGTTGGCCACCATGACGATGATCACCACGTGGGTGGGCGTTGCATCGGTCTCCCCGCGGCCCAGGCGGGCCCGGAAATCCAGAATGGGTGTGATGATGCCCCGCAGATTGACCACACCGCGGATGAAGTGCGGGGTATTGGGCAGGGGCGTGGTGGGTTGCCAGACGCGGATTTCCCGCACACACAGGATGTCGATCCCAAAGACATTGTCGTCGATGGTGAAGCTGATGATCTGCCCACCGGTGGGGGCGTCATGGCTGTCGATCAGGCCCGGCAACTGGTTGGTGGTGGGCTCGGGTGCAGTGACGGTCAGGCTCATGGGTTCTTCCTCATTACCAGGGATTTCGGGTTGGCCGTTCAGGCCGCCATCCGCATCACGCCATTGACGTCCAGGATCAGGCTGACGCGCCCATCGCCAAGGATGGTTGCCGCCGCGATGCCCGGAACCGGCATGAAGTTCTCTTCCAAACTCTTAACAACCACCTGTTGCTGGCCCAGGATGGCGTCGACTTTGATGGCCATGCGCTGACCACCCAGGACATCACAGATGATGATCAACCCATCGTCAGGGGTGTTGGCGTTATTGGCCACGCCAAACACGTCACCGATGGTCACCAGCGGGATGTAGTCCCCCCGATAGTGGATCATGAACCGCCCCGGGCTGGGCTCACGCATGGTCAGATCGCCTGGGAAGGCACTCTCCACCACGCTGGCGATGGGGATCACATATTCAGTGCTGCCCACCCGCAGGACCATGCCGTCCATGATGGCCAGGGTCAGGGGGAGCGTCATCAAGAAGGTGCAGCCCTTGCCGGGCACGGATTGGACCTCCACCCGGCCGCCCATGGCCTCGATGTTCCGGCGCACAACGTCCGTGCCCACACCGCGGCCGGAGACATCAGAGATGGCGTCCGCCGTGGAGAAACCCGGGGCGAAGATGAGCTGGTCGATCTGTTGATCGCTGAGCGTCGCATTGGCCGGGACCAGCCCCTTCTCCTGGGCCTTTTTCAGCACTTTCTCGCGATTGATGCCGCGCCCGTCGTCCTTGATGCAGATCTGAATCTGGCCACTGACATGCTGGGCGGACAGCTCGATGGTGCCCTCCTCAGGCTTGCCGGCGGCAACCCTGTCCTCCGGCATCTCAAACCCGTGATCCATACAGTTGCGGATCATGTGGGTCAGCGGATCGGCCAGCTGTTCGATGACCGTCTTGTCCAGTTCTGTTTCCTCACCAATCAGCTTGATGCGGACCTTCTTGCCCAGGGCGCGGGACAGCTCCCGCACCAGCCGCGGCATGCGGGAGAACACGGTCTTCACCGGGCTGGCTCGCACGGCCATGACGTTGTCCTGCAACTGGCGCATCTGCTGCATCAACATGTCCAGCAGGGCGCCGATGTCGCTGGCATGGTTGGCGGGCAGATGGCTGACCCGCTGGGCCAGCATCGACTGGCTGATGACCAGTTCCCCCACCATGTTGATCATGCGGTCGATCTTGTCCAATTCCACCCGGATGGTGCGGATCTTGTCGCTGCCTTCGCTCTTCTTCTCGCTGGCGTCCTGTTTGTCATTTCCGGTGGCGGCTTGGGCCGGGGCTGCCGTCTGGGTTTTGCTGCTGGGCGTGGACTGTTTGACCGCCTCTGTGGCGGGCTTGACGGTCTGCACCGGGGCTGGGGCATCCGCTGGCACTGGCTCAGCGGTGGGGGCGCGGGACGGGCTGGGCGTGGCGGGCACCTCGGCGGCTATGACGTCCTCGTGGGCCCCTTCGATCGCCAGATCACAGTCATCCTGAACAAAGTCGAAGACATCCTCAATGGCAGCGCGATCCTGATCGGTGACCAGGAAGAAAGTCCAACTGAGATAGCCGCCATCGGGTTCGCACGCGTCCAGACCCGGCAAGGCGTCACTATCCACCGTCACCTGAAGCGTGCCCATCTCCTTGAGTTCGCGCGCCAGGAGGAGCGGGTCGTTGGCGCGATGGAACAATCCCGGATGCGGGCGAAACCGGATGGTCCACTGATATTCCTGCGGGCCGTCCAGTGCCTCCGTCACGGGGGAGGCGGCCTCGGCGACGGCGGTTGTTGGCGCCGGGGCCGGTGCGTCTTCCTCATCCTGGGGCGGGTCTTCCCCGCCAAAGGGATCTTCGCCGGCGCGAATGGGGGTGAAGTCGAAGTCATCCAGGTCATCGCCGCCGCCACTCTCTGCGGGACCGACCTTGTCACCGGCGCCCGCCGCTTCGGCGATGTCCGCCAGCGCGGAGAGGGCTCCTGCTTCCATATCAGGGGCGATGTCCTTCGCGGACATGGCCGACAGCACCAAGTCACTCAGAATGTCGGCGCTGTCCATCAAGGTGCTGAGGATCTCCGGCGTCAGATCCAACTGGCCACTGCGCAGCAGATCGAACACCGTTTCCAGCACATGGGCGAAGCCCACCAGCCGATCGAAGCCAAAGGCTCCCCCCCCACCCTTGATGGAGTGGACCGCGCGGAAGATGGCGTGCAGGGTCTCCTGATCCTGGCTGCCGTTTTCCAGGTCCATCAGCCTGTCTTCGGTTTCCTGCAGCAGGTCGCGGCATTCTTCAAAGAACGCTTCCTGAAACTGGGACAAGTCGGTCATGGCAGGGGCCTCGGTCTTGGCGTCGCGGGGCGACAGTCGGCGATGTCAGGGGCTGACCTTGCGCAGGGTCTTCAGCAGCACAGCGGGGTCGAAGGGCTTGACGATCCAGCCCGTGGCCCCGGCAGCGCGGCCCTTGTTCTTGATCTCGGCGGAGCGCTCGGTGGTCAGCACCAGAACCGGGGTGGAGCCGTTGGCCGGATCGGTACGGAATTCCCGGATGAAGGTGATCCCATCCATCACCGGCATGTTGACGTCGGTGATGATGATTTCCGGCTTGTGCTTGCGCGCGGCGGCCAGACCCTTTTGCCCATCCTCAGCGGAGACCACCGTGTAGCCGGCGGTGGACAGGGTATGGGCCAGCATTTCCCGGATGGTCTTGGAGTCGTCGATGGTCAGGACGCATTTGGCAGTGCTCATTCCTCAAAACTCCAATCGCGGATTTCAAAAAACAGACCCAGATCATCGAAGGCCGTGACGAAGGCATCGCTGGGTTGGATGACGATGAAGGGTCGGCCTTGGCCTTGGCATTCCCGGGCCGTGGCAATCAGCAATTGGATTGCCGGCGTGGTGAGGGTCTGGACTTGGCGCGCGTCGATCCGCACAGGACCGTCGCCGGCCAGGGCGGCCTGCAGCGCAGGTTTGAGGCGGCTGGCGAACACGCGGTCGCTAACGGCCTCCAGGGAAATGTTTCCCTGGGCCTGCGGCGCATCCGTTGTGGGGTCGGCAAGGGCGGTCATGATCTGGATTTCCGTCTATTGCACGCGGATTGCTTGATTAGGCAGAAGGTCGCTTAACACCCGGTTATGCGGCATCGCATTTGTTTGCATGGCGGTGTTTTTCCTTGGCATCAGAACAACTCGACCTCCGGTTCCGGCTGTTTTTGCGGCGCAACAGGGCGGCGGCGCTGCTGCATTTCCTCGCGGCCGACGGTATCTGCGGTGGAGCTGTCCACCCGCTTGACCCAGGCTTGCCCCGTGGCGGGCGCAAACACCACGCGGCGGGCGGCTGTGCCCCCGACATCCTGGCTGATGATGGGGAAGCCTTCCTCCGCCAGGAACAGGCGGACAAAGGCGATGTTCTGGGAGCCGACGTCGGAGAGACCGGCCATGACCGCTCCCCCGCCGAAGACCTTGGCCTTGATGCGATCGCGGCGTGCGCCTTCGCGCATCAAGCTGTTGATCAACTCCTCCATGGCGTGGGTGCCATACCGCAGGCGCGAATCGCAGCCGCTGGGGGTGGATAGCCCGCGCCGATCCTCCGGCAACATGAAGTGGTTCATGCCCCCTAACCGGGCGATGGGGTCATACAGGCAGGCGGCGATGCAGGACCCCAGCACGGTGGTGATCCGCACATTCGCCCGGTTATCGATATGGAACTGGCCCTGGACGATGTTCACCATCGTCTCGCTCAGGCGGCTGGCCGCAAGGGGCTGGGTCATGTTGGATCCTTCTCGGGACCGGGGCGGCTGTACTGCGCCCAGAAGGGCAAGCTCACGCCATGGGCCTCGGCTAGGTGCAGGTTCATGGCTTCAAGGTCGTCGGCAAGGGTCGGCGCCAAGGGGGTGCCCTCCGGGGCGGCGGATAGGGCCGCCAGGAGCAAGGCATTCACATGCACGTCCCAGGCCTCAACCACCCTGGGGGCGGCGACATCCAGTTCCTCCACCAGTTTCACAGTGGAGCGGACCACCCGGCGGATCTGCTCGCGGCCGGCAAAATGGGCCAATCCGATCAGGTCATGCAGGTGGCCGAACAGGCCGCGGTGCTCTGGCGCTTGCAGGGCGCGGGGATGGTCAGCCAAGGCGACCAACTCCGCCAGCAATGCTGCGATTTCCGCCCGCAACGTGTCCGGTGCTTCTGCCCGCTCCGCCGCCAGTGCCCCGAGCGCCCGGTCAATGGCCGTCTCAGCCGAGAGGCCATCAACGGCCGCCAGTCGGCGCAAATCGCCGGTGGGCGGACGGATCCGGGCGTCGGCTGGGCCAAGGGGTTTTTGAGGTGCCACCATCGACAAACACTGCATAAAACTTGAGACACTTCGTAAGTCGTTGTGTAGATTTGGCCCTCACCCGTTCCAATATGATTAACCGGACTACGTTTTAGTCTGGCCGATGGGGAGCATGCCTCCCAGGATCGGAATGTGACGTGCAGGAGTCTTCGCGATGCAAGCTCAGTTGAAGGAGGGACCGGCCGTATCGGACGATGCCGATAAAGCGTCCCTGCCGTCCATTCTGGCGGCTCTTTCCACCGAATTGCAGCGCACCCAGGAACATCTGGACGGCATGATGGAGACGGTGTTCGAGCAGATTAGCCCCCATGGCGGGCCCAGCGACTCCCTGGTGCGCAGCCTGCAGGATCATGACCGGATCACGCAGCGCTTGGCCTGCCTCAGTCGGGCCGCCCAAGCCCTGGCCACGCAACATGAGGCGGGCACCCAACGCCTGCGGGAGGCGCTGGGCGAGGCCGTGCATATGGCCGACCTCCGCCGTGCCCTGATGGGGGAACCCACCCCTATCCAGGAGCAGGAAGACGACTCGGACGAGATCGACTTGTTTTGAGGGTGAGTGCTTGGCTTCTTTCGGCAGGGGGACCGTTCTGGAATCGGTGTCCCCGCTGCAATTGACCCGCGGTCGCTCGGATGATCCTGTGGGTGGTGTTGCCCCTTTGAGCGTCTACTCGCTCAACAAGCCAGCGAGCCTCAGTCCCTCTGCGGTGCCCCTTGGGCGGCGGAAGGCGGCCCCTGTAGCGCCGCGAGCCCGGCCTGACTTTGCTCAATCCACCGCGCTTCCTCGACCAGATAGCGCTTGGGGGCGTGGCGAATCCGGTCCAACTGCCTTTCCCAAACGGCCCGCGCCTCCTCCCGTCGGCCCATGTCCATCAGCAATTGCCCGTGGCGGGTGCGCGCCTCCTCCCCCGGCCAGCGGTCGGCCAGGGCAGCGAAGCTGTCCAGAGCCTCCGGCAGGCGGCCGATGGTCATCAGGCTGAGGGCATAGAGCCGGTGATCCCGGGCGCTGTAATAGTCTGGGTCCAGTTCCCGGGCCCGGTCGATCAGGGCCAACGTATCGGCCGGGCGCCCGGCCGCAAAAGCGGCCTCCGCGGTTTCCCGCAGCAGGCTCACATCCTCGGCATACATGCCGGTCAGACAGGATTGCAGCAGGGTATAGGCGTCGGCGGCCTGCCCGGCTTCCATCAGGCTGCCGGCGTGCGCGCGCCGGTTGTAGACGCTGTCGTTGGTTTCCAGCGCTGCCTGGGTCCGGCGAAGGGCCTTGGCAGGGTCAATGGCCTTGCCCAGGCGCTTCTGCGCCTCGCGCCCCTGTTTGGTGCCCAGCAACTCCGGCGCGAGCTCAATGGCGATGTAGGCGATCTCCCCCACATAGGGAAGGATCAGCAGGATCCAGATCCAGATACGGTCCCGGCCGGTGTAGAGGGCATGCAGGATGAACAATCCCGTCATGACCAACTCAACGATATACAGCGCCATCGGCCAACTCCCTCACCGCCAGCGGTTGCTCATGGATCGACGGTATAGGCGCTGAAAAGGGGCGTGGAAAGGGCGCAGGCCTCTCGACCTGCGCCCAATTTCCTGTATTCAGGTGCTATGTCCGGGCGTTACTCTGCTGCCACGCCAGACACGGAGACCTTGGTCGGGATTTCCAGCTTGTCCAGCAACTCCTTGGGCACGACCTGCCAGAAGTGGTGGCGGGTGATGGGCCAATCGTGGAGGATCTCCTCGGCCAGGATGGAGCCGGTTTCCTGGCGATGTTCGGCGATCAGGCTACGCAGCAATGCCTCGTAATGCTCCACCTCCAGGCGCTGCCAGGTCAGGCTCTCTGGGTTCAGGCGGCTCTCAAACTGCCCGAACGGGTCATAGACGAACGCCATTCCTCCCGTCATGCCGGCCCCGAAATTATCGCCAACGTCGCCCAGGATCACCACCGTCCCGCCGGTCATGTACTCACAGCCGTTGGATCCGCAGCCCTCGATCACGGCCGTGGCCCCGGAGTTCCTCACACACAGGCGCTCGCCCGCCTGACCGGCGGCGAACAGCTTGCCGCTGGTGGCGCCATACAGCACGGTGTTGCCGATGATGGTGTTCTCTTCGGTTCGCAGCGGGCTCTCGGTGTGCGGACGGACCACGATGGTACCGCCGGAGAGGCCTTTGCCCACATAGTCGTTGGCATCGCCAAAGACCTTGAGCTTGAGACCCTGGACGGCGAAGGCCCCCAGGGACTGGCCGGCGGTCCCATGCAGGGTGATCACCAGGTGATCCGGCTTCAGCGTCTTCATCCCAAACTTGTGGGTGATCAGGCTGGAGGTGCGGGTGCCGATGGCGCGATGGGTGTTGCGGGCGTCATACCGCAGCTGCATCCGCGCCCCTTCGGTAAACAGCGGCTGGGCATCGGCGATGATCTGCGCATCCAGGGTGTCTGGCACCTCGTTGCGCCCCTCCACGGTGCAATAGACCGGCAGCCCCCCATCGTCGGCCTTCACCAACAGCGGGTTCAGGTCCAGGTCATCCAACTGCTCGGCGCCACGGCTGACCTGGCGCAGCAGGTCGGTGCGGCCGATGACATCCCGCAGGCTCTCATAGCCAAGGTCGGCCAGGATTTCCCGCACCTCCTCCGCCATGAAACTGAACAGGTTGACCACCTTTTCCGGGGTGCCCGTGAACCGCTCCCGCAGGCGCTCGTCCTGGACGCACACACCCACGGGGCAGGTATTGGAATGGCACTGGCGAACCATGATGCAGCCCATGGCCACCAAGCTGGCGGTGCCCACGCCAAACTCCTCGGCACCCAGCATGGCGGCGATCACCACGTCACGGCCGGTCTTGATGCCGCCGTCGGTGCGCAGCGTCACGCGATGGCGCAGGCGGTTCAGCACCAGCACCTGATGCACTTCCGACAGCCCCATCTCCCAGGGGACGCCGGCAAACTTGATGCTGGTCTGGGGGCTGGCACCGGTGCCACCATTGTGGCCGCTGACCAGGATCACGTCGGCCTTGGCCTTGGCCACGCCCGCGGCAATGGTGCCGATACCGGCGCGGGCCACCAGCT
>CAZCBM010000138.1:0-9152 GCA_964496805.1 uncultured Rhodospirillales bacterium
AATGACCGGCCACATGACTGGCTGCCGTGGCAAGGTCCAGCCCGGCTTCTGCCTCCAGCACGCGGACGACGGCCAGACTGACAGCCATCAGGGCGGGCTGCGCGTTGGTGGTCAGGGTCAATTCATCTTCCGGGCCATCCCGCATCAGCCGGAATAGATGCTGGCTCAGCGCCTCGTCCACCTCGTCAAACAGGTCGCGGGCGGGCTTGAAGGCTTCGGCCAACGCTTGGCCCATGCCAACGGCCTGGGAACCCTGGCCGGGGAAGATCAATGCCGTGCTCATGGCGGGGGTCCACTGATAAGGATTGGTTACAAGCAGATGACCGGGGCAGCTAGCAGGTTGGGCTGCCCTTGCCAAGCGCTCCGCACCATTCTTTCTTGCGTTTTCGCAGGCCCTCCCGTATTCAGAGGGTTGTTCCTTGCCGGATCACTGTTGTGGGTCCGGCTCTTTTCCGTGCAGCCCCTGGTCCGGTTGAGGCTGTCCCGCCGACACGCTCGGCAGGGTCACCCCAGTGGATGCACCCACGGCCCGATCCCGCAATGATCGCTCCCGCCAACTGCCGCCTTCCCCTTGAAGGCGGTGCAGGGCGGGCTGTTGTGGTTTCGCCAGCGGTCACGGGTGCGGCGGCGGAAAACCCATAAGCCGAAAGGAAACCACGCGCCATGGCGCTCTACGAGACCACGTTCCTGCTGCGTCAGGACTGCTCCACCGCCCAGGTGGAAGCCATTACCGAAGAATACAAATCCCTGATTGAAGAGATGGGCGGCACCGTCGTCTTGATCGAACAGTGGGGACTGCGCACGTTGACCTATCGCGTGGCCAAGAACCGCAAAGCCCATTACGTTCACTACCGTCTGGACTGCACCCCAGCAGCCAAGGATGAGATGGAGCGCCGCATGGGCCTGAGCGAAGAGGTCCTGCGCACCTTGACAGTGGTGGTGGAAGAATTTGGCGAAGCCCCCACGGCCCCGATGACCCAAAAGGGCGAGCGCGACAGCGACCGACCGGGCCGAGGGGACAGGGGTGATAGGGGCGATCGTGGTGATCGCGGTGGCCGCAGTGATCGCGGTGATCGCGGCGACCGTCCCCCCCGCGACCGGGGAGAGCGCAGCGATCGCGGCGACCGACCGCCCCGGGATCGTTCACCCAGTGATCGTTCCACCAGTGATCGCGCCCCGCGCCGGGAAGCCGAAACCACCGAAGAGTGAGGATTGCGGGCGCCTCAAGCCTGGCGCCCCCGTGGCCTTTTCGCCCTGGCGCCCCATCCCCCTTCGTCCCAGATCATTCTGAATTCAGGAGTGCAGTCCCATGGGTGGACGTCGTCCCTTCTTTCGTCGCCGCAAGCAGTGCCCGTTCTCTGGGCCCAACTCGCCCAAGATTGACTACAAGGATGTGAAGTTGCTGCAACGCTACGTGTCCGAGCGCGGCAAGATCATGCCGTCGCGGATCACCAGTGTCAGCGCCAAGCATCAGCGCAAACTGGCTCAGGCCATCAAGCGCGCCCGGTTCTTGGCCCTACTCCCCTATGTGGTGCGTTGAGCCTCGCTTCCTAATGCGGTAAGCAGCCGACCCAGAGGAAGGCGCCAGAACCCCAGGATCTGCGGCGATGTCGGAGGGACTCAGTTTCGGACCGGACGGCCACGCCGGGGATCCCATCCCCGCGGCCGAGCGAGTCTTACACCGCTCCTGGCCCTTCCTCCTGGCCATGACCCTTGGGTGTGGTGCGGTCAGTGGGATTATGTTCCGGGTCTGGGTCATTGACGCAGAACTGATCCGGCATCTGATCGCCCACTTCGTCGGCGTTCCGTTGTTTCTGGTGGGCTTCGCCTATGGCAGTCGCTGGATGCTCCTCTGCGGTGCCGTCGCAACGGGTGTTGCAGCCCTGGTGAGGGCTGCACCGGTGGCGGCTGACACCGCCTGGGATCCGGACGGCTGGTGGTACCTTCTGGTTTTCGGTCTGTTGATCGCCCTGCCCTGCGTTTGGCTGGTCCACCGCTCGATTGTTCTTCGGGTGGACAAGGGAGAGGTGGCTACCCCGTCTCGCTTCTCCCGGGTTTTCCTGGAGATCATCGTCTACTTTTTGGTAGTGGTGGGAGGGTGCCTGCTCTGGATCCATTTCACCTCCCCCCAGGGGGCGGTTGAGTGGCTCTATCAGCAGGTCCTTCAGTACCTGACTTTTGCTCTATCCCATCCTTTGCAGGAGATGCTTAAACCGCTGATCGAGGCGGAGTTGGTGCGCCAGGGCCAGCCGGTGACGGAACAAAACGTGCAGATGATGACGGTGACCGCCACCTTCAGCACGTTCCGTTGGGCTTCGGAAGTGGTGGCGTTCCACGCGGCTGGCGCCTTCTCTGCCGCGATCATCTCGCTTGGGCTGATCAATGCCCGGTTCGGGCTCATGCTCACCGGGATGGTGGCAGACAGGCGGCTGGCAGAGCCGGACATGCTGGACTTGCGGGTGCCTCTCTGGCTGCCCATCGTGTTTATCGTGGCCGTTCTGCTGCGGGTCTTTGCCTTAGATCTGGGGCAGGCACTGGGGGATGAAGCGCTGCCGAACCTCTACACCTCCGCCTATGCCCTGGTGCGGTTCGTGGCGCTGACCCTGATCTGGATCCTGGTGCTGCCGCTGATGCTTTCCGGCTTTGCCCTGGTCCATTTGGCCGCGCGGGCGCGGAGGTTCCACCATTGGGCGGCCGTGATCCCCTTCTATGGGGTCACCGGCCCGGCAGTGGCGGCGGTTCTGGTCGCCACAGGCCTGCTGGGCGTGGAAACCCAGGCGGAGGCCGCACAGAGCCTGATCTTGGCCCTGATTGTCACCATCGTCACCCCCTGCGCCATTGCGGTCGCCTTGGGTGTGATCGACCCCTTTACCCGCTGGCGAGACCGCCAGCGCCGCCGTCTCGCCCTCTGGGCGCTGCGGCAAGCCGCCGGCTGAACCCCGGAGTTTTCCCCGCGCACCGGGCCTGATGGCTCGGCACGCCTCCCGTCTGGCGGGCCATGTCGGCCTGCCTAACTTGTCAGTCACAATACAAGGACAGACCTGACATGCTTGAAGTCATCCTCCTCGAACGTATCGAGAAACTGGGCCAAATGGGCGACGTCGTGCGCGTTCGCCCCGGCTACGCCCGAAACTTCCTGCTTCCCCAGGGTAAGGCCCTGCGCGCCAGCAAGGGCAACATGGCCCTGTTCGAGGCACGCCGCGCCCAATTGGAAGCAGAGAACCTGCACCGCCGCGAAGAGGCCGAACGGGTCGCCCAGGACCTTGGGGGCATGGTGGTGACCCTGATCCGCGCCTCCAGCGAGGCCGGCATGCTCTACGGCTCTGTGTCCACCCGCGACATCGCCGACCAAGTTACTGAGAATGGCATCACCATCGCCAAAAGCCAGATCGCCCTGGACAAGCCCCTGAAGGAATTGGGCCTGTTCCCGGTGCGGATCAAACTGCACCCGGAAGTGTTCGTCGAGGTGACGGTCAACATCGCCCGCAGCATGGACGAGGCAGAGATGCAGATGGAGCGCGGCGGTGCTGTGACCCAGGCTGACTTGGATCGCGAAGAAGACGAAGCGGCACGGGCCGAGATGGAGGCCGCCATCGCCGAAGCCGCAGCAGAAAACGAGGCCGAGGCCGAAGCAGAGGGCATTGCCGGCACTGGCGAACAGCCGGACTAAGCCCTGCGCTATCCCTGGGCCCTGACGCCCATAAGAAGGGGGCTGGTCGCCACGGGCGACCAGCCCCTTTTCCTTTTGGCGTCATCGGCACCGACCAAGCAGCCCAGGCCGAGTGGGTCCACGGTTAGGGTTTTGCCCAGGCCTTCGCGGGGGCAGCGGAGCCAGATGGCGCAGCGCCCAGCCCCTTCAGGGCGAAAAGACCCGAGCCGGCCTCATGGGCCTCAAACCGCTCACTGACCCCGATAATGGTCTCCGAGCCACCCAACATCAGCAAGCCACCTGGATGCAATTGTTGGGCAATCCGATCGAGGATCTGACGCTTGGTGGCCGCCTCAAAATAGATCAGGACGTTGCGGCACAAGACGAGGTCAAACTTACCCAGCGGGCGCGGATCATCCATCAAGTTGAACTGCCGCACCGTAACCACCTGGCGGAGATCCTCATTCACCCGCCATCGGGTGCCGTGCTGGGTGAAGTACTTCACCACCAGTTGCACGGGCATACCGCGCTGTACCTCGAATTGGCTGTACTCTGCCCGGCTGGCCCGCGCCACCATCTCCGACGAAATGTCAGTGGCGACGATCTCCACCTTATCCCTGGCCCCAAGCTGGTCCAGCAGCGTGGCCAATGAATAGGGCTCCTGACCGGAGCTGCATGCCGCCGACCAGATGCGCAGGGGGCGCCGGCCGGCCAATTGGCGCAACAGCACCGGAAACACCTTGGTCTTTAGGTGCTCAAAGGGCTGACCATCGCGGAAGAAACTGCTTTCGTTGGTGGTGAGGGCGTCAACGACCTCCTGCACCAACGGCCGAGCCGCCCCGGGGCGAGAAACGGCCGCCGCCAATTCCGTCAGGCTGTGCAGCCCATTGCGTTTGGCAATGGGCGTCAGGCGCGACTCCACCAAATAGGCTTTGTCCGCCGTCAGGTGGATTCCTGCTTGGCTCTTTGCCACCAGGGCAAAGCGATCGAAAACGCTGGTGTCCATTATCGTGCTCCCCCAATGACCATTTGCCGAACCTTCACACTCAGGGCGGCGGGGTCCATCACCGCGTGGGCAAAGCCTGCATCCACCACGGCCTTTGGCATTCCCCAGACAACGCTGCTGGCTTCGTCCTGGGCCAGGACCGTGCCGCCCGCCTCCACGACTTTCTGGCATCCCGCCCGTCCGTCATGGCCGATGCCCGTCAGGATGACCGCCAGGGTCCGGGCCCCATACAAGCTCACCACATCGCGGACCATGTAATCTACCGCGGGACGACAATGGTTTTCCGGCGGATCAAGGCTGAGCCGCGCGCAAACACTGGCCCCTTTGCGCAGGAACCCCATGTGGCTTCCGCCGGGCGCCAGAAGCGCTTGACCAGGCATCAGGACGTCGCCGGTCTCTGCCTCTTTCACCGTGATCCCGGTGGATCGGGACAGGTGGTTGGCGAAGACCGAGGTAAAGGTTCCCGGCATGTGCTGGGTGATGACGATGGGCACCGTCATCCCCTTCAGGCCAGCCAGCACCGTGGTCAGTGCCTCTGGTCCCCCGGTGGATGCCCCAAGGGCAATAATCTCAGGCCGCTGTGAACTGGCCCGGCGAGGCGGGGCCGCGATCACGCGCTGCGCCGGGGCCGGTGCCGGCGTGCGCAGGAAGCGACTGCGGCTGCCCAACGCCCGCACCTTGGCCTTCAGGTCCCGCGCGAACTCACCCTGGCTCAAGTCCACCAAGGCCGAGGGCTTGGGGATGAAGTCATGGGCGCCCTCGTTCAGGGCTTTGATGGTCACCTCTGCACTGGGCAAGGTGAAGGTCGAGGCCATCAACACTTTGATTTCCGGCCAGCGTCGCCGCAGGATCTTCAATGCTGTGAGGCCATCCATGACAGGCATCTGGATGTCCAGGAGAATGACATCGACGTTGCTGTCTTTCTCCAGCTTGTCAATCAGATCCTGGCCGTTTTCTGCAAAGGCCACAACGTCAAGGTCTGGTTCTTTTTCAACGATCCGCGCCATGATCTTGCGGACCATAAGGCTGTCATCGCAGGACAGCAGCCGGATCACGCCAGCGCGACTGGGGGAGGACGACTGGTGCTGACGCCCAAAGGCTGAGGATGAGGTCATACCAATACTCCTGCGGGCACCATCTTGCCGGCCACGGTCTCACGATCAAACGGTTTCATCAAAACATCGTCGGCACCGGCAGCCAGCGCAGATTGAAGGGTGGTCATGCAGGCGCAGGTCGTGGTGACCACCACCCGGGCGCCACAGGGTGTCGCTGGGGTGACCTGGCGCTTCAACGCACCGATCAGAGCATCCACGCCGTCCTGCACGCCGTTGATCCACGGGATCAACGCGGCCTCCGCTGGACCAGGGCCATCTGATCCCTTGAACACCAGCGCCAGCGCGTCCCCCGGATCAGCGGCGAGCACCGGAGAAAAGCCCAGATCGCGAACCATCCGGCAGAGCAGCCGCCGCACGCTATTGCTGGGGTCCACAATCAGGCACACCGGTTTCATGCCGCCTGCTCCGCTGGTGCACCTGGCAGGGCCAGCAGACGCCGCTTCTCCAGGACCAGCAGCAACTCGTCCTCCAGGCGATGGACACCGTCCACCATATCCCGCCAACGGGGGTCGAGAGTGGGCGGATTGCGTTCGTAGGTCTCCGGTCCCAGGCGCCGGACATCACCAACTGCGTCCACCACCAGGCAGTAGAGTTCCCGGCCATGCTCCACCACAATGCCCATGAACGGCGCATCAGCCGGCTGTTTGGGACGGTTCAACCGGGTGCGCACGCAGACGGCGGTCACGATGCGGCCACGCAGGTTCAACAGGCCAGCGATCTCCGGCGGGGCCAAAGGCACGGCCGTCAGGGTGGGGTTGCGCTGGACGTCCTGTACCTGCAACACCGGGATGCCGAAAAGCTGGTTATCGACGCGGACGGTGACGAAATCGCTGGCGGCCTGCGGCTGCTGGGCCGCCGATTTGCTGGCGGGTTTCTTGGCCATGGTCAGGCTGCTCCCTGGACATCTTCGAGGACCTGATCGATTGCCCGCTTGAGCAACTGACGATCAAATTTCGGGACATAGTCATTCATGCCGGCGGCCCGGGCCTGGGCCAGTACCTCTGCATCCTGGTGGCCGCTGACTGCGATGATCGGCATGTCCATCAGCCGCCCATCCGCCCGAACTTTTCGGGCCAGAGCGATGCCGTTGATCTCCGGCATCTCGATGTCGGTCACCAGCACCTGGATGTCCTCATCTTCGGCCAGGATCTCCAGCGCCTGTCGGCCCCCACTGGCGGTGATGACCTCGTGGCCTTCCGCCCGCAGGAAGGGCGCCACCAGCCCCAGGAAGAAGGGGCTGTCATCCACCAACAGAACCCGGATGTTCTCCATCTTCAGTTTGGAGTCCGCCGGCGTCGTCCAGGTGCGGTTGGCCACCTGATCCACATAGTAGGCGACATCCACGAGATCCGTGGACTGCCCCTCGATCACGGTGCTGCCCAACACCCCGGGGCGTTCGCCCTGCAACTGAAGCGCCGTGGCTGCCTCGACAATATCCAGGATCTCCTCGACGATCAGGCCGAGTGAACGCTCCCGGTCGCTGAACACAACCATTGGGATCCGCTTGCGATCCTGACTGACCGCAGCGGCGGTGTCGCCATTCAGCGCCACCAAGGGCATCAGCCGTTCGTTGTATTGGACCACCGGGCGTCCATCGCTGCGCTCCACCCGGCTTAGGTCCAGGTCCTCCAGGCGACTGACCAGCGCCAACGGCAACGCCTTGGGCGCTCCGGCGCCAGCCTTGACCAACAGCAGACTGGTCCGGGTGTCACGGCGTTTGACGGCAGCCATCTCAGCCGAGGGACCGTCATCGCTGCGCACCGCCTCGATGTGGCTGGCGAGGCCATTGGGATCCATGATCATCACCACGGAGCCATCCCCCAGAATGGTGGTTCCGCCAAAGATCGAAATGTCCGAGAGCACAGGGGACACCGGCTTGACCACGATCTCCTCGGTATCAAAGACGCGGTTGACCATGACGCCAAAGCGCTGAGCGCCGGCCTGTGCCACGACGACATAGGGGGTGTCACTATCCTCGGAGGGCAGGCCCAACACCTCCGGCAGTGAAATCAGGGGCAGCAGGCGATCACGCAGGCGCATCACCCGCGCGCCATTGATGATCTCGATCTTCTGATCCCGCTCACCCCCGCTACGCACGAGTTCGATCACCGACAATTGCGGGATGGCGAAGCGCTGACCGCCGCCATCAACGATCAGGGCCTGGACGATGGCCAGCGTCAACGGGATCTTGATGCTAAAGGTCGTCCCCTGCCCCAGCTTGCTGTCCAGGTCGATGGTGCCACCGATCTTCTCGATATTTGTGCGCACCACGTCCATGCCGACCCCGCGGCCGGAGACATTGGTCACCTTCTCGGCGGTGGAGAACCCTGCGGCAAAGATCAACTGATGGATCTGCTGCTCGCTCATGTCTTCCAATTCAGCCTCCGACGCTACGCCCTCGCGCAGTGCCTTGGCCTTGATCTTGCTGACATCCAGCCCTTTGCCATCATCACCGATCTGGATGATGATTTGGCCGCCCTCGTGGAAGGCATTCAGGGTGATGGTTCCGGTTTCCGGCTTGCCCATCATCTGACGGTCAGCGCGGCTTTCAATCCCATGGTCGGCAGAATTGCGGACCATGTGGGTCAAAGGATCCTTGATCAGTTCCAGGACCTGGCGATCCAGCTCCGTATCCTCACCCTTCATCACCAGGTCGATCTTCTTGCCCAGTTCGTGGGAGAGGTCGCGGACGATCCGCGGCAACTTCGCCCAAGCACTGCCGATGGGCTGCATGCGGGTCTTCATCACCCCATCCTGCAATTCCCCCACCACTTGGTTGAGGCGCTGCAGCGCCGGGGCAATGGCAGCGTTGTCCGTGTCAGTTTCCTGGGATCGCGAGATCTGCAGCAACTGGTTACGGGTCAGCACCAGTTCGCCCACCAGGGTCATCAGCTCTTCCAGCACATCCACCCCGACGCGGATGGATTGTGGCGCAGAGACCTTGGCCTGCTGGGCAGCCTTGGCCGCCGCCTTAGCTTCCTCCTGGGCACTCTCCAGGGCGCCTGGACGGCTGATTTGGGGTACAGGAGGGAGCCCGGCTCCAGCGCCAGGGTCCGCTGCAGCAGGCGGCGGGGCAGCAGGCAACGAAGCGGCAAGGGGCGGAGGCGCGCTGCCGGGATTGTCGGGCGCGTGTTCGTCAGGCTCAATGCCAGCAGCCTCAGCGGCGGCGGCTTCAGCCATCAACTCAGCGGCAACAGGGAACGGCTCATCATCGGTGACAATGGGGCCACGGGGCTCATCGGGGGCGTGTTCATTGGGAATGACGCCGGCGGCTTCCGCCGCGGCAGCCTCCGCCAGCAATTCAGCCGCCACCGGGAACAGGTCTTCGTCGCCTTCAAAGGGGCTTGCGGCGGCAGCGGCCGGGGCGGATTGGGCCACACCG